>NZ_CP060697.1:1884630-2199260 GCF_014352855.1 Sphingomonas sabuli
GGTTTTTCAACGCGTTGACGGCGTCAAACGAGCCCGCTGGCAACGGCCAGGCCGAGGAAGATGAGGAAGCCCATCGAATCGGTCATCATGGTCACGAACACCGACGATCCGACCGCCGGGTCGATTTCCCACCGTTCGAGCGTCAGCGGCACCAGCGAGCCGACCGTTCCGGCGACGAGAATGTTGGTCAGCATCGCCGCGGCGATCACCCCGCCCAGCAGCGGATTGGCGAAGACCACGGCCACGCCGACGCCCAGCAGGGCCGCGACCGTCACGCCGTTGAGCAGCGCGACGCGCATTTCGCGGCCGACCGCGCGCCAGCGGTTGGACCCGGTCAGCTGGTTGGTCGCCAGCGCGCGAACGGTCACCGCCAGCGCCTGGGTCCCGGCGTTGCCGCCGACCCCGGCGACGATCGGCATCAGCACCGCCAATACGACCATCTGTTCGATCGCGCCTTCGAACAGGCTGATGACGGTAGACGCGACCAGCGCGGTGCCGAGGTTGGTGATCAGCCAGCGCACGCGGTTGCGATAGCTTTCCATCACCGGCTCGTTGATGTCGCCTTCTTCGCCCGCGCCGGACAGCAGCAAGACGTCCTCGCCCGCTTCTTCCTGGATGATGTGGACGACGTCATCGACGGTCACCATGCCGACCAGCCGTCCGGACGAATCGATCACCGCCGCCGACACCAGCGCATATTTCTGGAAGCGCAGGGCGACGTCTTCCTGGTCCATGTCGACCGGGATCAACGTCTGTTCGCTGATCATGATGTCGCGGACCTGCACCGTGCGCGGCGTGCGCAGGATGGTCGACAGCTTGCACGTGCCGGTCGGATGGTGGTTGGGGGCGACGACGAACACTTCCCAGAAATCGGTCGGCAGGTCCTCGGTCGAGCGCAGGTAATCGATGACCTGGCCGACGGTCCAATGTTCGGGCACCGCGATCAGGTCGCGCTGCATCAGCCGGCCGGCGGATTCCTCCGGATAGGTGAGCGCTTCCTCGACCGCCGCGCGGTCGTCGGGCTCCATCGCGCTGAGCACCGCGCGCTGCTCGTCTTCCTCGAGGTCCTCGATGATCGCGACCGCGTCGTCGGTTTCCAGTTCGCCGGCGATCTTGGCGACCGCGTCGGGACCGAGCGCGTCGAGCAGCGTCTCGCGGACGTGCTCGTTCATTTCCGCCAGCACGTCGGCGTCGACGATTTCGGCCAGCGCCCTGACCAGCCCGTCGCGTTCGTCGTTGGCGGCCAGTTCGATCAGGTCGGCGACGTCGGCCGGGTGCAGCGGTTCGACCAGTTCGCGGGCGGTGGCGTCGTCGCCGGCCTCGACCGCGTCGAGCACGCGGTCGACGAATTCGGGGCGCAGCCGGTCTTCCTCGTCGATGGCGGATTCGGGCACGGCGTCGACCAGCTCTTCGTCGAGGGCAGCGGCGACGGTATCGCTCTCGCTCATGTCCCTCACCCCTGATTACGCCTGTGGCGCCCCTCTATGGCCGCCTCGGCGCTGGCGCAACCCGCCGCGGGGCAATAAGGGAGGCGCGAACCCCGAACCAACGACAGGAGCGCGCCCATGGCCGACGACCGCCTTACCTTTACCCTTTCTTCCGGCGGCGACGTCGTCATCAAGCTGCGACCGGATGTCGCGCCCGGCCATGTCGAGCGCATCACCACGCTGGCCAAGCAGGGCTTTTACGACGGCGTCCTGTTCCACCGCGTGATCCCCGGCTTCATGGCGCAGGGCGGCGACCCGACCGGCACCGGCCGCGGCGGATCCGACCTTCCCGACATCGATGCCGAATTCAACGACGTGCCCCACGTGCGCGGCACCTGTTCGATGGCCCGCACCAACGATCCCAACAGCGCCAACAGCCAGTTCTTCATCTGCTTCGACGACGCCAGCTTCCTCAACGGCCAATATACCGCGTGGGGCGAGGTCGAGAGCGGCATGGAGCATGTCGATGCGCTGCCCAAGGGCGAGCCGCCGGCCAACCCGGGCAAGATCGTCAAGGCGACGGTCGGCTAGGCATGGCGCAGGGCGTTGCCCTGATCACCGGTGCGTCCGCCGGGCTGGGCGTGGACTTCGCCCGGCAATTGTCCAAGCGCGGGTACCGGCTGGTGCTGGCCGCCCGTCGCAAGGACCGATTGGACGCGCTGGCCGCGGAACTGGGCAATGCCCGCGCGGTGGCGATCGACCTTAGCGAGCCCGGAGCGGCCGGCCGGCTGATCGCCGACATCGCCGCGGCAGGGGAGCAGATCGACCTGCTCGTCAATAACGCCGGCTTTGGCCTTTACGGGCGGATGCAGTCGGCCGACCCGGCGCGGCTGCGCGAAATGATCGATCTCAATTGCGGCGCGCTGACCGAATTGTGCCGCGCGGTCCTGCCCGAGATGGTCGAGCGGCGCGGCGGCGCGATCCTCAACGTCGCGTCGACCGCCGCCTTCCAGCCCGGCCCCGGCATGGCGGTCTATTTCGCGACCAAGGCCTTCGTCCTGTCGCTGTCCGAAGCGCTGCACGAGGAAGTGCGCAAGGCCGGCGTCAAGGTCGTCGCCCTGTGCCCCGGCCCGACCGCGACCGAGTTCGGCGGCGTCGCCGGCTTCAAGAGCAACGGCGCGGTCGACAGCCTTGCCATGACTTCGGAGGACGTGGTGCGGATCGGGCTCGACGCGCTCGATTCGAACAAGGCGGTGGCGGTCACGGGCCTGCGCAACAAGGTCGCGCCGTTCTTCATCCGCTTCGTGCCGCGTTCGATGGTCCGGCGCGCCACGGCGCTGATCAAATTCTAGGCCGCCCTTGTTGAATCGCGGTCAGCGTCCCCAGATTGAACCCTGAACGCCCCGGCGCCGTTACCTTGGCGCACGGCGGGCGAGAGGAGATTTGATGGCCGATAGCGAAGTCAAGGAACGCGCCACGGTGCGCAAGGTCCAGGTCGCCAACCTGACGCCGGGCGACAGCGGGCGCGGAATCGCGCGGCTGCCCGCCAAGCTGATGCAGGAACTCGGCCTGGCCGAGGGCGACATCATCCGGATCGAGGGCAAGCGGATCACCGCCGCCCGCGCCATCCGCCCCTATGGCGAGGACGAAGGGCTCGATATCATCCGCCTCGACGGGCTGGAGCGCGCCAACGCCGGCGTCGGATCGGGCGAGTTCGTCGAGATCGCCAAGGCCGTGTCGAAGCCCGCGACCAAGGTCGTGTTCGCGCCCGCATCCGATCACGTCCGGTTGCAGGGCTCGGCGGACGCGCTCAAGCGCACGTTCGACGGCCGCCCGCTGTGCGAGGGCGACACCGTCGCCACCGCCGGGCACCAGCGCGTCAACGCCGACATGCCCGAGCAGATTAGGCAGATGCTCAACGCGCCGGCCTACGCGCTACAGGAAGTGCGGTTGGTGGTCGTTTCCGCATCGCCCAAGGGCATCGTCCACATCGATGCCGGTACCGACATCGAATTGCGCACCGAATTCGTTGCCGGCGAGGCTGGCGACCGCCGCGCCGACGTTACCTATGACGACCTTGGCGGCATGGGCGACACGATCGACGCGCTGCGCGAAATGGTCGAACTGCCGCTGCGCCACCCGGAGCTGTTCCAGCGGCTGGGCGTCGATCCGCCCAAGGGCGTGTTGCTGCATGGCCCGCCCGGCACCGGCAAGACCCGGCTGGCGCGTGCGGTCGCCAATGAATCGAGCGCGCATTTCTTCCACATCGCCGGGCCCGAAGTGATGGGCTCCGCCTACGGCGAAAGCGAACGCAAGCTGCGCGAGCTGTTCGAGAAGGCGGCGGCCGAAGCGCCGTCGATCATCTTCATTGACGAGATCGATTCGATCGCGCCCAAGCGCGGGCAGGTGCAGGGCGAAACCGAAAAGCGGCTGGTCGCGCAATTGCTCAGCCTGATGGACGGGATCGAGCCGCGCCAGAACCTGGTCGTCATCGCCGCCACCAACCGGCCCGAAGCAATCGACGAGGCGCTGCGCCGTCCCGGCCGCTTCGACCGCGAGATCATCGTCGGCGTGCCCGACGTCCACGGCCGGCAGGAAATCCTGGAAATCCACACGCGCGGCATGCCGCTGAGCCCCGACGTCGATATCAGCGACCTTGCCCGGCGAACCTACGGCTTCGTCGGCGCCGACCTTGCCTCGCTGACCCGCGAGGCGGCGATGGAAGCGGTCCGGCGGATCATGCCGCGGATCGACCCGGACAAGGACAGCATCCCGACCGAAGTGCTAGACGACCTGTCGGTCGAACGCGCCGATTTCGAAAATGCGCTGAAGCGCGTGCAGCCGTCGGCGATGCGCGAAGTGATGGTCGAGGCGCCGCAGGTGCGCTGGACCGACATTGGCGGGCTCGACGAGTCGATGGAGAAGCTGCGCGAGGGGATCGAGCTTCCGCTCAAGCATCCCGAGGCGTTCAAGCGCATCGGCATCCGCCCGGCGCGCGGTTTCTTGCTCTACGGTCCGCCGGGCACCGGCAAGACGCTGCTGGCCAAGGCGACCGCGCGCGAAAGCAGCGCCAATTTCATCGCCACCAAATCGTCCGATCTGCTGTCCAAATGGTATGGCGAGAGCGAGCAGCAGATCGCCAAGCTGTTCGCCCGTGCCCGCCAGGTCGCGCCGACGATCATCTTCATCGACGAGATCGACAGCCTGGTCCCGGCGCGCGGCGGCGGCATGGGCGAACCGCAGGTGACCGAACGGGTGGTCAACACCATCCTTGCGGAAATGGACGGGCTGGAAGAGCTCAACAACGTGGTCGTCATCGGCGCCACCAACCGGCCCAGCTTGATCGACCCGGCGCTGCTTCGCCCGGGCCGGTTCGACGAGCTGGTCTATGTCGGGCCTCCGGATACCGCCGGGCGCCGGCGGATCCTTGCAATCCATACGTCGGGCATGCCGCTGGCCGACGACGTCGACCTCGAATCGCTGGCGCAGCGCACCGAGCGTTTCACCGGCGCCGACCTTGAAGACCTTGTCCGCCGGGCGGGCCTGACCGCGCTTCGCGCCGGGCTCGACACCGGCAAGGTGACGATGGCCAATTTCGAGGATGCGCTAAAGGACACGCGCGCGTCGGTGACCGAGGACATGCTCGAGGAATATCGCAAGATTCAGGACACGCTGAAGAGCAATGCAGTGCGCCCCACCGGCATCGGCTTCGTGCTTCCGGGCATGCTCACCCCGCGCAACGAAACCAAGGGCGCGTCCGCGTCAGGCGAGGGCGCGACCCAGCCAGGCGAGGGCGACCAGCACTAGCGCGCTGGCCGCGAACGGCAGGTTGGGGTCGAGCGCGTAAAGCGCCATGCCCAGCGCCGGAGCGGCGACGAAGCTGATCCCGTTGGCCGAAGTGATGACGCCCGCGACAGCGCCCTGGTCGGCCAGCGGGACGGCCAGCGACGCGCCGGCGGTGAAGCCTGGCCGGGTCATGCCGAAGCCGAGCGAGGCCAGCGCGAAACCGACCGTAACGCCGTAGAGGTCGCCGGCCGCCATCGTACCGGCAAGACCGGCGGCCGCGACCAGCGAGCCCCAGACGATCAGCGCGCGCGGCCCGATGCCGAGGCGCGGGATCAGCCCCCATTGCGCGGCCAGCGTGGCGGACGCGCCGGCCATCATGACGATCGCGATCGAGCTTTCCGATCCTTCCGGGGCGAGCGCCAGCCGGTCGATGACGAAAAAGCCGAGGCAGGTCAGGGTCGCGGCCTGCGCGTGGCCTGCGGCGACCCCGGCGAAAATCCACGGGCGGATGCGCGGGTCCGACCATTTGAGCCGCGTGCGGCGGCCGGTAGCGGTGGCCGCAAGCACGCTTGCGCCGGTCACCGCGGAGGCCTGCGAGGGATAGCTCATCGCCGCGCCGCGCCCGGCCCGGCGGCCGTAGCGGTCGTTGGGCAGCCAGGCGATGATCGCCGCCATCACCGCCGCGGCGATGATCGCAAAGGCGAACAGCGGGCCGGGGAGGCCGAGCGGCGCGAACACGAACAAGGGCGCCAACGCGGGACCGATGATCGTGCCGAGGCCGAAGGACGACGACAGCGCCGACAGCACCGCGACCCGGCCGCTGCGCCGCGTCTTGGCCGCGAGATAGGCTTGAGTCGCAGATGGAATGGCGCAGCCCAGCCCGCCGTAAATGGCGCGGAAAACGGCGAACAGGCCGAAGGTCGCGGCCCCGCCGAGGACGTGGGCGAGCCCCAAGTCGAGCACGATCCCGCACAGCAGCATCGAGGCGATGAAGCCGGCCAGCCCCAGCAGCGTCAGTGCCTTGCGCCCGTGGCGGTCGCTCTTCTCCGCCCAGAAAGGCGCCATCAGCACCCACAGCACCGCCGACCAGGTGTAAGCGATCGCGACCCAAAAATCGGCGACCCCGGTTTCGCGGCCGATCGCCGGCATGACGGACTGCATCGCGGTGTTGCCGGCCGCCGCCACCAGCATCGCCGCGTAAAGCAGCAGGAAGTGCGGCGTGGCGAGCGCGGTGGTGGCGATCCGCCCTTTAGGTGCAATCGCGACCATGGCCCGGCCTTACGCGCCGTGGCCGCGCGGCGGAACCACTGTATCCCACGAACGCTTGCCATTGAGGTTGGCTTTTGCCAACGCAGCGAACCTTCTCCGACGGAGCTCCAATGCCAAGTTCAACCGCTCGAACGCTCAAGGGGCCGCGCCGGCTTGCCCGCCGCTCGGCACGGCGTTCGCCCAGCCCGCACTGGCAGTTCCTCCGCGGCTTCCTCAAGCACCCGGTGATGGTCGGATCAATCATCCCGTCGAGCCGCGTGCTGATCGAAAAGATGCTTGGGCCGGTCGACTGGGACACGACCAAGCTGTTCGTCGAATATGGACCGGGCGTCGGCACCTTCACCCGCCCGATCCTCGACAAGATGGGGCCGGACGCGAAGCTGATCGCGATCGACACCAACCCCGACTTCATCAAATATCTGGCCAAGGCGATGGATGACCCGCGCCTGATCGCGGTCACCGGATCGGCCGCCGACGTGCAGCAGATCATTTCCGACCATGGTTTCGACCATGCCGATTACGTGCTGTCGGGCCTGCCCTTTTCGACCCTTCCGCCGGGTGTCGGCGACGATATCGCCCGCGCCACGGCGACGGTGGTGCGCCCGGGCGGCGCCTTCCTGGTCTATCAGTTCAGCCCCAAGGTGTTCGATTTCATCAAGCCGCATTTCGAACGGATCGAACGCGGCTTCGAATGGATCAACGTGCCTCCGGCGACGCTGTTCTGGGCCTACAAGGAATAAGCGTCAGCCAAGGTTGAGCCGGCGCGTGACGGAATAGTCCGTCACGGTCATCAGGAAGTGCGCGATCGCCCACTTGATGCGCAGCCACGGATTGGCGCGCTGCTTGTGGACCTGTGCGGTGATCCACCGGCTGTCCTTCAGCTCGCGCTCGAAATAGCGGCGCATCTCATCGGCGAAGCCCTTGTCCTTGATCCGCAACATCACTTCGAGATTGAGGTAGAGGCTGCGGTAATCGAAGTTGGATGAGCCGATGTGGACCACGTCGTCGACGATGACGAGCTTGGTGTGCAGCTTCGACTTTTCATATTCATAAACTTCGACGTGGCGCCGAAGCAGCCGGCTGTAGCAATTGCGGGCGGCGGCGATGGTCGTCGTATTGTCCGACTTGGCCGCGGTGACGATCCGCGCTCGGCCCCGGCTGCCGACCGCGCCGATCCGCCGCAGCATCGCGCTCGGCGGGGAAAAATAAGCGAAGATCATGTCCAGCTGCCTGGCCTTGCCGATGTCGCGGCCGATGCTCCGCCACCAGCTGTTGCGCCGGCTGACCGGACCGCTGAACTTCCACTGCAACGGCCCGCGCGACGTGCTCTGTTCGGCGACGATGCGGCGCAGCGAACGGATCTTCGCCTTCTTGCGGTGCGACCAGCCGATCACCAGCTCGAGATAGCGGCCGGCGTTGCGGGCCTGCGGGCCGTCCAGCCGCAGCCACAGGTCGCGCCAATGGCCGGGGCCGGTGTCCTTCAGATATTCGCTGTCGATGTTCGAGCCGCCAAGCAGGACGGTCTTGTCGTCGACCACGATCAGCTTCTGGTGATTTCGGATAAGGTAGCGCCGCCCGTAGGACGGGTGGAAGAAACAATACTTGGCCCCCGCACCGTCTAGCTTGGCGAAGAATTCCGGGTCGGCGCTGGACGATCCGAAACCGTCGACCAGCAGGTTGACCGCGACGCCGCGCTCGCCCGCGGCAATCAGCGCGTCGCGCACCGCCTTTCCGGCGCGGTCGTCGTCGAACATGTACATGACGATGCGCAAGCTGGTCTCGGCCGCGCCGATCAGTTCGAGCAGGACCTTGAGCCGTCCCGAGCCGGTTTCGATCACTTCCAGCCGGTGATCGGCGATTTGGGCGATGATCGGTTTGCGCGCTCGGGCCATCGCCCTCGCCTGTGCATTGCTAATGGCGGCGCCGCAAGACGGTCGGCGGCGGATCGGGCCGGTGGGCCGGTTTCATTGACTTTCGGACCCGTGTGCCGCTATTGCGGGCGCCTTCCCGAAATCCCATATTCCTCTCGGAATTGACCGCACGGAGCGATGAATGGCGCGCGTTACTGTTGAAGATTGCGTAGACAAGGTCCCGAACCGGTTCGACCTGGTCCTGCTCGCCGCCCAGCGTGCGCGGCAGATTTCCGGCGGTGCCGACCTTACGCTCGACCGCGACCGCGACAAGAATCCGGTCGTCGCGCTGCGCGAGATCGCCGAGCCGACGGTCAAGCCGAAGGATCTTGAGGAAGCGATCGTCGGCAACCTGCAAAAGGTTCGCATCGACGAGGAAGACGAGACGGACGAGCTGGCGAGCCTGAGCGAATCGGCCGAAGCGCTCCGCCTGACCGCCGCGGCTCCGCCGCGTCCGGCTCCGTCGGGCGGCGACTACGAATAGTCGCTCGACCAAGGGTTGAAACGATCAGGGCCGGTTCGCCCGCCCTTTTCTTTGCCCGGGTTCAGGCGGCCCGTTCGGCCGGGGTCTCGGCCTCCGCTCGGCTGAGCCAGACGAGATCGCCCAGTTTCAGTTCGCGGCCGTCCTCGGCGAAGACGCGGATGCGGCGGATCGGGCGGCGGCTGGCCGCGTCGGCCAGCACGATGTCGGGCTCGCCCTGGCACCATTCCTCGCCCCATTGGCGGATCGCCAGCATCACCGGCATCAGCGATTCGCCCTTTTCGGTCAGCGAATAGACCACCTTGCGGCGGTCGGACGGGTCGGACGCGCGCTTGAGGATGTCGCCGGCGACCAGCTTGGCCAGCCGGTCGGACAGGATATTGCGGGCAATGCCCAGGCCGGCCTGGAATTCCTCGAAGTGGCGCAGGCCGTTGAAGGCACCGCGAACGATCAGGAAGGCCCATTTTTCGCCGATCAGCTCGACCGCGGCGGGGATCGGGCAGCTTAACGCGGCATCGCGAAACGCGCCGATGTCGGCGCCGGCTCTGCTTTCCACGGACACGGCTTCCCTCCTGCCGGGCGGCAGCAAAGCACAACCCTTGGCAAAAGAACAGTTGCGAAGGGAAACCAGCGTCACACCATTGTCGCACGGCGCTGGTACAGCCCGAAACCGGAAGGAGCCGGGTCAACGCCACTCCCGGCCCGGCTCCTTTCGCACTTGCGTCATGGCGCCCCGCTCCCCCATCTAGGACCCGTGCTTCGACAATATGAACTTGTTGAGAAGGTCCGGGCCTATGATCCGGACGCCGACGAAGGCCTGATCAACCGCGCCTACGTCTTCTCGATGAAGGCCCATGGCAGCCAGAAGCGCGCCTCCGGCGACCCGTATTTCAGCCACCCGATCGAAGTCGCGGGCATCCTCACCGACCTTAAGCTCGACGACCAGACGATCGTCACCGCCATCCTTCACGACACGATCGAGGACACCGTCGCCACGCCCGAGGAGGTGGAGCGGCTGTTCGGCAAGGACGTCGCCCGGCTGGTCGACGGGGTGACCAAGCTGAGCAAGATCGAGGCCCAGTCGGAAAGCGAGCGGGCGGCGGAGAACCTGCGCAAGTTCCTGCTCGCGCTGTCCGACGACATTCGCGTGCTGCTGGTCAAGCTGGCCGACCGGCTGCACAATATGCGCACGCTCCATCACGTGCCGGCGGAGGAAAAGCGCCACCGGATCGCGCGCGAGACGATGGATATCTACGCGCCGCTGGCCGAGCGCATCGGCATGTACGAGATGATGACCGAGATGCAGTCGCTGGCCTTCCGCGAGCTGGAACCCGACGCTTATGCCTCGATCACGCGGCGGCTGACCCAGTTGCACGAAGCGGGCGGCGACCTCGTCAACCGGATCGGGCTGGGGCTTCAGCTGCACCTGGCCGACAACGGGCTGGAAGCCGAGGTCACGGGGCGCGAGAAGCATCCCTATTCGATCTGGCGCAAGATGGCCGAGCGGCACATCAGCTTCGAGCAATTGTCCGACGTAATGGCGTTCCGCGTGATCGTTGACACGCCGGAGGAATGTTACCGCGCGCTGGGCCTGATCCACCAGCGCTGGCCGATGGTCCCGGGCCGTTACAAGGATTACATCTCGACGCCCAAGCGCAACGGCTATCGCTCGCTGCACACCTCGGTGATCCACGATTCGCAGATGCGCATCGAAATTCAGATCCGCACGCGCGGGATGCACGAACAGGCGGAGCGCGGACTGGCGGCGCACTGGGCGTACAAGGAAGGCAAGCCCAAGGCCGACCTCAAGATCCCGTGGGTCGACGAACTGGTCGAGATCCTGGAGCATGCGGCGAGCCCCGAGGAGCTGCTCGAGCATACCCGGATGGCGATGTACCAGGACCGAATCTTCGCCTTCACGCCCAAGGGCGAACTGATCCAGCTGCCCAAGGGCGCGACCCCGGTCGACTTCGCCTACGCCGTCCACACCGACCTTGGCGACCGCACCGTCGGGGCCAAGGTCAACGGCCGCGTGGTGCCGCTGCGCACCATTCTCGACAATGGCGACCAGGTCGAAATCCTGGCGTCGGAAGCGCAGCATCCCCAGCCCAGCTGGCTGCGCTTTGTCGCCACCGGCAAAGCGCGCGCGGGCGTGCGCCGCTTCGTCCGGCACAAGGAGCGCGACGAGACGATCGAGCTGGGCCGCAAGATCTACGACGAGATCGTCGACCGGCTACCGGCGGAGCTGGCCCCCGATGCCGTCAAGCGGGCGCTGAAGAAGCTGCATATCGAGGACCAGGATTCGCTGATGGTCGCGATCGCGCGCAAGCGGGTCGGCGACGAAGAGGTGATGGAAGCGCTGATGCCCGGGTCGGCCGGGGCGGACGTCGCGCCGCGCCCACCGCCCCAGCAGACCGCCATTTCGATCAAGGGCCTGACGCCAGGCGTCGCCTATCACCTCGCCCAATGTTGTCACCCGATCCCCGGCGACCGCATCGTCGGCCTGCGCCGAGAGGACGAGGAGATCGAGGTGCACGTGATCGGCTGCGACACGCTGGCCAGCGGGGTCGATGCCGACTGGCTGGACCTGGCGTGGGGCGAGGGTTCGGGCGGCGCGGCGCGGCTGACCGTGATCCTGCACGACGTGCCCGGCGCGCTTGGCACGATGGCCGGCATCCTGGGGCAGAAGCAGGCCAACATCATCAACCTGCACCTGGTCCACCGCGACGGCAGCTTCCAGACGTTCAACCTCGACATCGAGGTCTATGACCTGGCCCACCTGCACGCCATCGTCGCCGCGCTGCGCGACGCCGATACCGTTTCCAGCGTGGAGCGGATCTAGGCCTTCTTGCGGCGCTCCCGAGCGCTTCCGGCGGCAAGCACGGCAAGGGTGACGAGGTCGGACGCGGACGCCGTCATCGGCGCGATCTGCACCGGCAGCTCGAGCCCGAGGATGAACGGCCCGAGCACGTTTTCCCCGCCCAGATTCTTGAGCAGCTTGGCCGACAGGTTGGCCGATTGCAGGCCGGGCATGACGAGAATGTTGGCGGCCCCGGTCAGTCGGCTGAACGGATAGAAGCGCCGCTGCATGTCGTGGCTGAGCGCCACGTCCGGGCCCATTTCGCCTTCATATTCGAAGTCGCAGTTGAACTCGTCGAGCAGTTTCACCGCGTCGCGCAGCTCATCGATATGTGTGCCCGGCGGGTTGCCGAAGGTGGTGTAGCTGACGAAGGCGACGCGCGGCTCCAGCCCCATGCGCCGGGCAAAACCAGCGGAGCGCATGGCGATCGCGGCCAGCTGGCGCGCGTCGGGCCGTTCGGTCACCGCGGTGTCGGCGATCAGCACCGTGCGGTTGCCGGCGACGATGACGTTGATGCCGAACGGGACGGCATCCTTTTCATCCTCGATGACCTGGCGGACCTGGCGCAGCGACTGGCTGAACGGACGGGTGGTGCCCGTGATCATCGCGTCCGCCTCACCCAGCGCGAGCATCGCCGCGGCGAAGAAGTTGCGGTCCTGGTTAACCATCCGCTCGACTTCGCGGCGGAGCAGGCCGTGCCGCTGGCTCTTGGCGTAGATATAGTCGACCGCGCGCCCGACGAGCGGCGAATTGCGGCTGTTGAGCACTTCGTAGCTGTGCGGGTCGTCGACCCCCATCGCCTTCAGCCGGTCGTAGACGTCTTCGCGCCCGACCAGCACCGGCGTGCCGTAGCCGGCCTCGCGAAAGGCGATGGCGGCGCTGAGCACGTTGGGCTCCTCGCCTTCCGCGAACAGCACGCGCTTGGGGCTGGCCTTGACCGCTTCATAGGCCAGGCTGAGCACTGACACGGTCGGGTTGAGCCGGGCGCGCAGCTGTTGCCGATAGACGTCGAAATTCTCGATCTGCTTTTGCGCGACGCCGCTGGCGATGGCCGCTTCGGCAACGGCCGACGCAACCACTTCCATCAGCCGAGGGTCGAACGGCGCGGGGATGATGTAATCGCGGCCGAAGCTGTGCGTGCGCCCGCCATAGGCCGCGGCGACTTCTTCCGGCACCGGCTCACGCGCCAGCTGGGCAAGCGCCTCGGCGGCGGCGATCTTCATCGCGTCGTTGATCGCGGTCGCGCGCACGTCGAGCGCGCCGCGGAAGATGAAGGGAAAGCCGAGCACGTTGTTGACCTGGTTGGGGAAGTCCGACCGGCCGGTGGCGATGATCGCGTCGGGCCGGGCGGCGGTCGCGTCGGGTGGCCAGATTTCCGGGTCCGGATTGGCCATGGCGAAGATGATCGGCTGGTCGGCCATCGCCTTGACCATCGCGGGCTTCAGCGCGCCGGCGGCGGACAGGCCGAGGAAAACGTCGGCGCCGACCAGCGCCTCTTCCAGGGTCCGCGCCTCGGTCTCGACCGCGTGCGCCGACTTCCACTGGTCGACGTCGCTGCGGTCGTTGTGGATGACGCCCTTGCGGTCGCACATGATAACATGATCGCCGCGCACGCCCATCGCCTTGATCAATTCGGTGCAGGCGATGGCGGCGGCGCCGGCGCCGTTGACCACCACCTTGATGTCGCCAAGCTTGCGCCCGGTCAGCAGGCAGGCGTTGATCAGCCCCGCGGCAGTGATGATCGCGGTGCCATGCTGGTCGTCGTGGAAGACCGGGATCTTCATCCGCTCACGCAGCGTCTGTTCGATCACGAAGCATTCGGGCGCGGCGATGTCTTCGAGGTTGATGCCGCCGAAACTGGGCTCGAGCAGCGCGACCGCCTCGATGAACTTGTCGCAATCCTCGGTGGCGACTTCGAGATCGATCGAATCGACGTCGGCGAAGCGTTTGAACAGCACCGCCTTGCCTTCCATCACCGGCTTCGACGCCAGCGCGCCGAGATTGCCGAGGCCAAGGATGGCGGTGCCGTTGGAAATCACCGCGACGAGGTTGCCCTTGGCGGTGAAATCGTAGGCGCAGGTGGGGTTGGCCGCGATCGCGCGCACCGGCACCGCGACTCCGGGCGAATAAGCGAGGCTGAGGTCGCGCTGGGTCGCCATCGGCTTCGACGCGACGATCTCGATCTTGCCGGGCCGCCCCTGCGAATGGAAATCGAGCGCTTCCTTCTCGGTGAACTTGATGTTGCTTTCACTCATCGTGCGCTGCGCTCCTGTTGCGGGGGCTTTAGCCAAAGGGTGTGGGAAGTGTCACCCCGACCCGCTACCAACGCGCAATGGCAAGAGCCGACGCACCGACGCCGATGATGGCGCAATATCGGCGCCTCAAGGACGAGGCGGGCGACGCGTTGCTGTTCTATCGCATGGGCGATTTCTTCGAATTGTTCTTCGACGACGCCAAGGCCGCGGCCGCCTGCCTCGACATCGCGCTGACCAAGCGCGGGGAAAGCGAGGGCGAGCCGATCCCGATGTGCGGGGTGCCGGTCCACGCCGCCGAATCCTACCTCGCGCGGCTGATTAGGGGCGGGCACCGGGTGGCCATCGCCGAACAGGTCGAAAGCCCGGCCGAGGCGCGCAAGGCGCGCGGGTCGAAGGCGCTGGTCGAACGCGCCATCGTCCGGCTGGTCACGCCGGGCACGCTGACCGAGGAAACCCTGCTCGATTCCGCCGCCGCCAACTGGCTGGCCGCGATCGGGCGTGCGGGCGAGGACTGGGCGATTGCCGCCGCCGACATTTCCACCGGCCGGTTCGAACTGATCGCCTGCGGCACCGGCGAACTGGCATCCGAGATCGCGCGGCTGGGACCGGCGGAAATCGTCGCTGACGGCAAGGTGGCCGGCGTGAAGACCCGCGCCGGCCATGGCGGGTTTGACAGCATTGCCGGGGACCGGGCGCTGAGGGACCGGTTCGGGCTGGCGACGCTGGACGGCATCGGCGCGCCGGGCCGGGCGGAGCTGGCGGCCGCCGGCGGGTTGCTCGCCTATCTCGATTCGACCCAGCGCGGCGCTGGCGTCCTGCTGGACGCGCCGCGGCGGATCGCGCGCACCGCGTTCATGCAGATCGACCAGGCAACCCGCGAAAGCCTGGAGCTGACGCGATCGACCGGCGGATCGGTGGCGGGGAGCCTGCTTGGCGAAATCGACCGCTGCGTGACCGCCGGGGGCCGCCGGCTGCTTGCCGCGGACATTGCCGCGCCGCTGACCGACAAGGCCGATATCGAACGCCGGCTGGCGCTGGTCGCCTGGTTTCACGCCGACCAGTTGCGCCGCGACCGCACCCGCGCGGCGCTCAAGGCGCTGCCGGACATCGCCCGTGCACTGGCCCGGCTGACCGCCGGCCGGGGCGGCCCACGCGATCTTGCCCAGCTGCGCGACGGACTGGTCGCCGCGGACACGCTGAAGCGCGAGCTGGAGGGCGAGGCGGACGGCCCCGCCTTGCTGGCCGCCTTGCTGCCGAAGCTTGGCGGGCACGGCCCGCTGACGGACCGGCTGGCGAGCGCGCTGGTGGCATCGCCGCCGCTCGATTCGGCGAAGGGCGGCTATATCGCCGAGGGCTATGACGCCGACCTCGACCAGTTGCGGGTCGCGTCGTCCGACGGGCGCAGGGCGATCGCCGCGCTGGAAAGCCGCTATCGCGACTCGACCGGCATCGCCTCGCTCAAGATCCGCCACAATGCGGTGCTGGGCTATCATGTCGAAGTATCGGCCAGGAACGCCGACACGCTGATGGCCGAGGGCAGCGGGTTCACCCACCGCCAGACGCTGGCCGGGGTGGTCCGCTTCAATTCACCCGAATTGCACGAGGAAGCGTCGCGCGTGGTCGAGGCGGGCGGCCGGTCGCTGGCGGTAGAAGCCGCGCATCTCGACGCGCTGACCGCGCTGGCCGTGGGCCAGTCGGCGCCGGTGCTGGCCACCGCCGAGGCGCTGGCGCGGATCGATGTCGGCGCCGGCAATGCACAGCGCGCCGCCGACGGCGGCTGGGCCAGCCCGACGATCACCGGCGAGCCGTGCCTGGACATCGATGGCGGGCGCCACCCGGTGGTCGAAGCCGCGCTGCGCGACGGCGGCGACCGCTTCGTCGCCAACGATCTCAGCCTTGGCCGCGACGACCGGCTGTGGCTGATCACCGGTCCCAACATGGGCGGCAAGTCGACCTTCCTGCGCCAGGCGGCGCTGGTGGCGGTGATGGCCCAAGCGGGCTGCTTCGTCCCAGCGGCCAGTGCGCGGGTCGGAATCGTCGACAAATTGTTCAGCCGCGTCGGTGCCGCCGACAACCTGGCCCGGGGCCGGTCGACCTTCATGGTCGAAATGGTCGAAACCGCCGCGATCCTGGCGCAGGCGACCCCGCAGAGCCTGGTCATCCTCGACGAAATCGGGCGCGGGACATCGACCTACGACGGGCTGGCCATCGCCTGGGCGGTGGTCGAGGCCATGCACGACCAGGTCAAATGCCGCACCCTGTTCGCGACCCATTATCATGAGCTGACGCGACTGGCCGGGCGGCTCGATTCGCTGTCGCTGCACCACGTCCGGGCGCGCGAATGGAAGGGCGATCTCGTCCTGCTCCACGAAGTCGCCGACGGCGCCGCCGACCGCAGCTACGGCATTGCGGTGGCCAAGCTGGCGGGGCTGCCCCCGGCCGTGGTCGCGCGGTCCAAGGCCGTGCTGGCCAAGCTGGAGGCCGGGCGCGACGCGACCGGCGGCATCGCCGCCGGGCTGGACGACCTGCCGCTATTCGCTGCTTCCGCCGAGCCGGAGCCGCCGGCCGATCCGCTGGCGCAGGCGGTGGCCGACGTCGATCCCGATGCGCTGACCCCGCGCGAGGCGCTCGACGCACTTTACCGGATCAAGCAGATCTGGGCGGACCGGGGCCAGTGAACGCGCCGTTCGATCCGGTCGAGGACCGCCGCGCAATCGTCGATCCGCGAACGCTGGGCGACGCATTGAGCCGCGCCGGCAGCGCGGCGGCGACGGGCATCCTGGCGGACGCGCTGGCGCGGGGGCGGGAGGAAATCGCGCGGCGCTTTGCCCGCGACCCGCACCGCGGCCGCGCCACGGCACGGTCGACCGCCTACCTGCACGTGCAGATCGTCCGGCTGGCCTATGAATATGTCACCGGCGACCAGCCGCCGGAACTGGCGATCGTCGGGCTGGGCGGGACGGGCCGCGGCGAAATGGCGCCGTACAGCGACCTCGACCTCATGTTCCTGACCAAGGCCAGGCCGTCGAAGGCGGTCGAGCGGATCGTCGAGCAGACGCTTTACCTGTTGTGGGACCTGCAGCTGAAGGTCGGCCATTCGTTGCGGTCCACCGACGAGTTCCTGAAGCTTGCGCGCGACGACATGACGGTTCGCACGGCGTTCCTGGAAGCACGGCTGCTGTGGGGCAGCGAGGACGTGTTCGAAGCTGCGCTGACCCGTTTCCGGGCGAAGATCGTCGCCGGGTCGGCGGCGGACTTCGTCGCCGCCAAGCTGGCCGAACGCGACGAGCGGCACGTGCGCATGGGCGACACGCGCTATGTCGTCGAACCCAACGTCAAGGACGGCAAGGGCGGGCTGCGCGACCTGCAGACGCTCTACTGGATCGGCAAGTACGTCTATGACGTGCGCGAGCCGAAGGAGCTGGTGTCGGTCGGCCTGCTGACGGCGGAGGAATTCGCCTCCTTCGAACGGGCGGAGCGATTTTTCTGGGCGGTCCGCTGTCACCTGCACCTGGAAGCCGGGCGCGCCGAGGAACGGCTCGGCTTCGAATATCAGAAGGCTATCGCCAAGTGCATGCATTACGCCGACCGGCCCGGGAAATCGGCGGTCGAACGGTTCATGCATTTCTACTTCATCAACGCTAAGACGGTCGGGGACCTGACCGGGGTCTTCCTTGCCCAGCTTGACGAGAAGATGGGCCGCAAGGGCAGCCGTTTTGCGCTGCCGACGATCCGCCGGCGGCCCAAGGCGCTGGCCGGCTTCGTGCTCGACCGCGGCCGGCTGTCGATCCCGTCGGACGATTTCTTCGCCGCCGACCCGGTGCGCCTGATCGAACTGTTCGCGCTGGCCGCGCGCGAGCGGCTGGAGATCCACCCGACGGCGATGCGCGCGGCGACCCGCGACGCCCGGCTGATCCGCGAGCGCGTGCGCAAGGACCCGCGCGCCAACGCGCTGTTCCTGGAGGTGCTGACCAATGTGAACGCGCCGGACACGGTGCTGCGCTGGATGAACGAATCCGGCGTGTTCGGCCGCTTCATTCCCGATTTCGGCCGCGTCGTCGCGCAGATGCAGTTCGACATGTACCACCATTATACGGTCGACGAGCATGCGATCCGCGCCATCGGCCTGCTCGCCACGATCGAGCGCGGGGAGCTGAAGGACGACCATCCGCTGTCGACCGCCCTGTTCAAGCAGATCGGGTCGCGGCGGACGCTGTACGTGGCGGTGCTGCTGCACGATATCGCCAAGGGGCGTGGCGGCGACCACAGCGTGCTCGGCGAAAAGGTCGCGCTGGCCCTGTGCCCGCGGCTCGGGCTCGACGAGGCGGAAACCGAAGCGGTCGCATGGCTGGTGCGCTATCACTTGTTGCTGTCGTCGACCGCGTTCAAGCGCGACCTGGCCGATCCCAAGACGATCGAGGATTTCGTCGCGATGGTGCAGAGCCCGGAGCGGCTGCGCCTGCTGCTGATCCTGACCGTAGTCGATATCCGCGCGGTCGGGCCGGGCGTGTGGAACGAGTGGAAGCGGATGTTGCTGCGGACCCTGTTCGACGCGGCGGAAGAGAAGTTGCGGCTGGGCCACAAGCAGCGCGGGCGCAGCGAAATCGTTGCCCAGCGGCAGGACGGGCTGGCGCAAGCGCTCGACTGGAAGAAGACCGCCGCGCGCGCCCACGTTCGCCGGCTGCCCGATTCCTACTGGCTGGCCGAGCCGCCCGAGGTGCAGCTATCCAATGCGCGGCAGGTGGCGCAGGCGCAGGCGCAGATCGGCGCTGCCGCGCCGAGCATCGTCGCCGAGGACGAGCCGGACCGCGGGGCGACCCGGATCAGCGTCTTCGCGCCCGACCGCGAAGGCCTGTTCTTCCGCATTTGCGCCGGGCTGGCGTCGGCCGGGGCGAGCATCATCGATGCGCGCATCCACACCACCCGCGACGGCATGGCGCTGGATAACCTGCTGGTCCAGGACGCGCGCGAACGGCCCTATTCCGATACACGGCTGCGCAACCGGCTGGTGCGGTCGGTCGAAACGGCGCTGGCCGCGGAAACGCTGCCGGACGTGTCGGCGCCGCGCCGCGGGCGCGACAAATTGGCGGCCTTTCACGTCGCGCCGTCCGTGGCGATTGCCGAGCGGGCGTCGAGCCGGACGACGGTGGTGGAAGTGAATGCGCTCGACCGGCCGGGCCTGCTGGCGCGGCTGGCGCGGGCGATCCACGGGCAGTCGCTGGAAGTGCATTCGGCCCACGTCGCCACCTATGGCGAGCGCGCCGTCGACGTTTTTTACCTGAGCACGGCCAAGGGCCGGAAGCTGTCCGACCGGCAGGCGGACGACCTGCGCGCGGCGCTCATGGACGCCGCGCGCGAGGCCGAACCCGCCTAGTTCGTGCGGTCTTCGTTATAGCCCGGGCTGGACGGGTCGATGGCGTGAACTTCCGTTTCCGGAACCTCGACGATCCCGCGGCCCAGGTGGCTCGCCTTGTAGGAATAGAGGTAATAGAAAACGATCCCGATCGCGCCCCAGATCGGCAGGACCAGCATCGCTTCCTTCGGCAGGTTGAAGAACAGGAACAGGCAGCCGAGGATCGTCGCCGGGGCCACGAACCAGATGCCCGGCACCTTGAACGGCCGCGGCCGGTTCGGATCCTTCTTGCGCAGCTGCCACACCGCGATCGCGACCATCATGAACGCATAGAGCGTGCCGGCGTTGGCGATGTCCGCCAGCTGACCGACCGGGAAGAAGGCGGCGCCGATGGCGACGACCAAGCCGGTGATCAGCGTGCAGATGTGCGGGGTCTTCCACTTCGGGTGGACCTCGGCGAGCCGCTCGGGGAGCAGGCCGTCGCGGGCCATGACGAAGAAGATGCGGGTCTGGCCGAACAGCAGGATCAGGATGACCGACGGCAGCGCCAGGAAGGCGGCATAGCCGATCATGTTGCCGATCGACCCGTAGCCGAGCGTGTGCAGCACGTGGGCCAGCGGTTCACGCGAGCAAACCAGCGCGTCCTGATATTGCGCGGTGGCGCACATCCGCGCCAGTTCGGGCGTTCCGGTGCCCAGCGGCGCGCCGTCGGCACCCATCACCGGCTGGCCGCCGATCGATCCGACCGCGCCCCACGACACGAGGATGTAGAAAACGGTGCACAGAAGAAGGCTGCCGATCAGGCCGATCGGCACGTTGCGCTGCGGGTTCTTGGTTTCCTCGGCGGCGGTGGAGACCGCGTCGAAGCCGACATAAGCGAAGAACATCGTCGCCGCGGCGCCGACCACGCCGACACCGGAGCCGAAGCCGCCGAACATGCCGCCCGGCGTATAGGGGTCGAGGTTGGCGCTATCGATCGCCGGGACGGTCAGGAACACGAAGACCGTCAGGGCAATGATCTTGATCGCCACCAGCACGGCGTTGACGCGCGCGCTTTCGGTGGTGCCGATCATCAGCAGCCAGGTGACCAGCAGGGCGATGACCGCCGCGGGCAGGTTGATCAGGCCGCCGACCTGGCCACCGAGCGCTTCCGGCCCGGCCTTGAGGAAGGCGGGGACGTCTATCCCCCAACTTCGCGCCATCACCGTGTCGGTAAAATAGTTGGACCAGCCGACTGACACCGCCGAAGCGCCGACCGCATATTCGAGCAACAGCGCCCAGCCGACCGTCCAGGCGAGGAATTCCCCCTGCACTGCATAGGAGTAAGTGTAAGCGGACCCGGCGACCGGGGCCATGGACGCGATTTCCGCGTAGCAGAGCGCGGCGACGATGCAGACCGCACCGGCAATGATGAAGGACAGCATCAGCCCCGGGCCGGCCTTTTGCGCGCCGACCGACGTGAGCACGAAAATGCCGGTGCCGATGATGCAGCCGACGCCAAACAGGGTCAGCTGGACCGCGCCGAGAGAGCGGTGAAGCCCTTTCTTTTCGGCGGTGGCGAGGATTGCGTCGAGTGGCTTTACGCGGCCGAAAATGCCCCCGCGCGGCGCTGTGCTTGCCATGGATAATCCTTTGATGGCGATTTTGCTGGGGCGGAGCCTAGCGGCTCAACAGCCATGTGCAATCCCCGGCGGAAATCAGCGCGCCAGCATCGGTCCCAGCGGTTGTCCGCCGAAGATGTGAACGTGCAGGTGCGGCACTTCCTGGCCGGCGCGCTTGCCGATGTTGGCGAGCAGGCGATAGCCCTGCACTTCCAGCTGCTGGTCGCGCGCGACCTTGCCGACGGCGCGCACGAAGCCGGCCATCTCCGCGTCCGAGGCACGCGCCGAAAAATCGTCCCACGACACGTACGGACCCTTCGGGATCACCAGGATGTGCACCGGCGCCAGCGGGTTGATGTCGTGAAAGGCCAGCGCATGTTCGTCCTCGTAAATGCGCTTGCACGGCAATTCGCCGCGCAGGATCCGGGCGAAGATATTGCTGTCGTCATAGGGCTTGGTCGGGTCGATCGGCATTGCTCTTCCACAAGTTTGCTTGACCGGAAACGCTGCCTCGCTACCACCGAAAGCGATGGGCGACGAGACTCCCGAGAGCATGATTCCGTACGACGAGATCGTGCAGGAAGCGCTTCGCGACGTGGTCGGGCGCGTGCTCGGCGAGGTCGAGCGCACCGGCGGGCTGCCGGGCGACCATCATTTCTACATCACCTTCAACACCCGCATGCCGGGCGTGGCGATCCCCAAGCACCTGTCGGAGCGCTTTCCGGAAGAGATGACGATCGTCATCCAGCACCGCTTCTGGGACCTGAAGGTGGAGGAAGACAGCTTTTCGGTCGGCCTGTCGTTCAGCGGCGTGCCGGCCAGCCTGCGCGTCCCGTTCGACGCGGTAACCGACTTCGTCGACCCGGCGGTGGATTTCCGGCTGACCTTCCAGGCCAACGTGTCCGAACCGGTCAACGAAGAGCATGAGGAAGCCGAGAACGACACCCCGCTGGTCGAGGCCGACGACGGGTCCAATGTCGTCAGCGTGGACTTTACCCGCAAAAAATAACAGGAGCGCCGGACTGCGGTCCGCGAAACCTGCCTGCCGGATGCTTTCGCCGCGGCTGCCGTGCGTTTGAACGGAGCAGATTGAGGCCATGACCGACACCACCCGCACCGAGACCGACAGCTTCGGGCCGATCGAGGTCCCCGCCGACGCTTATTGGGGCGCGCAGACCGAACGCTCGATCGAGAATTTCCCGTTCGGCCCGCGCGAACAGATGCCCGTGGAAATCGTCCACGCGCTGGGCTTCGTCAAACAGGCCGCGGCGCGGGTCAACGGCCGCCTGGGCAAGCTCGACGCGGAAATCGCCGAGGCGATCCAGCAGGCTGCAGGCCAGGTCGCGCGCGGCGATCTCGACAATCAGTTTCCGCTGGTCATCTGGCAGACGGGGTCGGGCACGCAGTCCAACATGAACGCCAACGAGGTGATCGCCGGGCGCGCCAACGAGCAGCTGACCGGCAGTCGCGGCGGGAAGGAGCCGGTTCACCCCAACGATCACGTCAACAAGAGCCAGTCGTCCAACGACAGCTTTCCGACCGCGATGCACATCGCCGCGGCGCGGTCGCTGACCGACAAACTGCTGCCGTCGGCGAAACGCATGGCGGCGTTGCTGACGAAGCTGGCGAATAAGTGGGATTCGATCGTCAAGATCGGGCGCACCCATTTGCAGGACGCGACCCCGCTGACGCTGGGGCAGGAATTTTCCGGTTATGCGGCGCAGATGCAGGCCAATGTCGACCGGATCGACGGGGTCATGCCGCGGCTGTTCGCACTGGCGCAGGGCGGCACGGCGGTCGGCACCGGCCTCAACGCGCCGGACGGGTTCGCCGAAGGCTTCGCCAAGGAAGTCGCCAGCCTGACCCGCCTGCCGTTCACGTCGGCGCCGAACAAGTTCGCCGAACTGGCCGCCCACGATACGATGGTCGAGCTGTCGGGCGTGCTCAATACGCTGGCTGTGACGCTGACCAAGATCGCTAATGACATCCGCTTGATGGGCTCGGGCCCGCGCTGCGGCATCGGCGAGCTCAAGCTGCCGGAAAACGAGCCGGGCAGCTCGATCATGCCGGGGAAGGTCAATCCGACCCAGTGCGAGATGCTGACGATGGTCGGCGCGCAGGTGATGGGCAATCATGTCGCGGTGACCGTCGGCGGCCTGCAGGGCCATCTTGAGCTCAACGTGTTCAAGCCGCTGATCGGCGCCAACGTCATTCGCTCGATCAACCTGCTGTCGGTCGGCATCGACAGTTTCTGCGAACGCTGTCTCGACGGGCTGGAGCCCGACGAGACGCGCATCGCGCAGCTGCTCGAACGGTCGCTGATGCTGGTCACCGCGCTGGCGCCGGAAATCGGCTACGACAATGCCGCGGCCATCGCCAAGCATGCGCATAAGAAGGGCCACACGCTCAAGGAAGCTGGCCTCGACCTTGGCCTCGTCGACGAGGAGACCTTCGACCGGGTGGTCAAGCCGGAGACGATGCTCGGCCGCTAAGGCCTGCCGTTACGGCAGCTCGACGTTGACCCTCACCCCGACGGTGTCGATCCCGGGGTTCTGCCCGCTGAAGATGGTCGCGTGGCTCAGGTGCACCAGGCTCAGCTCTGCACTGATCCGCGGCGCCAGCCGGGCACCGACCGCGATTTCCGGTTCGAACAGCACGCGCGAGCCGAATTCGATCTTGTCGTTGAACGGATTGTCGAACTTGCCCGCCGACCCGGTGTGGAGCGCCAGGCCAAGGCCCGGGCGGATGTAGATGCTGTCGCCGAACTTGGCCGACAGGCCGACCGCGGCAAAGCTGGTGTCACCCGCGGTGTTGAGCGCGCCGAAGGCATAAGGCTGCAGCTTCGCGCCGAACAATTGCGCGATCGGGCGCGCGCGATAGCCGAGCTGGACGTCGACCCCGTCCTCCGGGTCGCCGCCAAGCGTCAGCGGCGTATTGACGCCGTGGACGAAGACGCCGCCGAAAATTTCCTGCGCGTGGGCTGTTGCCGGAAGCGCCAGCGCCGCCGCGCCGGTGAGGAAGGCAATCGCGAATTTCATAATCACAGAACTCCGAACTGGGCAGGGGCATGAATGCGAGCGCGGCCGGCCGGAGCCGGTTACGCGCCTGCCTGCCATTGCAGGATCGCGTCGCTGGGCGCGACGAGCATCAACACGTTGAGCGTGAGATTGTCGCGGATCGCGAGCAACGGCACAAGCTCCAGCAATAAAACGATTAAAATGGACGCCCAAAGCGGCAGCTTGCGGGCCGCGAGGAAGCCCAGCGCCATCATCAGGATGTCGCTGACCGAATTGACGATAGAATCCCCGCTATAGCCGAGCGCTGCGGTGGCTTCGCGATAGCGGTCGATCACCAGCGGCGTGTTCTCCGCAATCTCCCACGCCGTTTCGACCGCGAGCGCGACAAGGAAGCGGAAGCGCAGCGGCCAGCG
This sequence comes from Sphingomonas sabuli, assembly GCF_014352855.1. Lineage (GTDB taxonomy): Bacteria > Pseudomonadota > Alphaproteobacteria > Sphingomonadales > Sphingomonadaceae > Sphingomicrobium > Sphingomicrobium sabuli. The sequence goes on from NZ_CP060697.1 coordinate 1,909,003, forward strand.
CCGGGCGACCAGCCACAGGATGCCGAAAAAGAGGAAGCCGTGGATGAAATGGCTGAGACTGTACCAGTCGGTCAGCATCTGGCTTTGCTTCGGCCCGACCGGACCCCACAGGCCAAGCTCGCCGCAGGTGCACAGCGGCGGGCGCGCCATTAGCAGCAGGATGGCGATGGCAATGGCGAGGGTGATCCCGGTCGACAGGATCGTGAAGCGGCGGCTCATGCCGGCACGCTAGCAGGGTGGGCGATATTGCGAAGCCGCGAAATGCGGCCGGGGATCAGGCGATCGCGTCCTCGGCGGCATCGGCCGTCGCCTCGGCCTCCTTGGCGGCGCCATGGCGGGCAAGGGCGGAATAGGCCAGCGCCAGCTGCCCGGCGACTTCCGAATCCTCGCATTCCTCGCGGCAGAAAGCGGCGGCCCGGGCTTCCATAGCGCGCTGGCGGAAATAGAGATTGTCGTGAGCCATCCGAACCTCCCTTCTTGCGCCGTTCGGGCGTAGGCATGGTATAAGCCCGATGGCGGCGGCATGGGAGTCGGGGCGGCTCGCCCCGGCGCGCTGGACATTCGGTCGAGCGCAGCCGAAACGATCCCGCGATGGCGAAGCGCGGCTGAACCTCGCCTTTGCGGGTGCGTTGGCCGATTGCTAAGGCGCGCTCGTCGCCCAACCCGAACTTTATTCAAGGACCAAGGATGATCCCGACCGGCAACGACAGCCTCAACACGCGCTCGACCCTCAAGGCCGGGGACCGGACCTTCGCTTATTATTCGCTGGAAAAGGCGGCCGAGACGCTGGGCGACCTGTCGCGCCTACCCTTTTCGATGAAGGTGCTGCTCGAAAACCTGCTGCGCTTCGAGGACGGGGAGACAGTCAAGGTCAAGGACCTCGAGGCGATGGCCGAATGGCTCAAGGAGCGGAAGGTCAACCGCGAGATCCAGTATCGCCCGGCACGCGTGCTGATGCAGGATTTCACCGGCGTCCCCGCGGTAGTCGACCTGGCCGCGATGCGCGACGCGATGACCAGCCTTGGCGGCGACGCGCAGAAGATCAATCCGCTGGTGCCCGTCCACCTGGTCATCGACCACAGCGTGATGGTCGACGAATTCGGCACGCCGATGGCGTTCGAGAAGAACGTCGAGTTCGAATATCAGCGCAACGGCGAACGCTATGAATTCCTCAAGTGGGGCAGCCAGGCGTTCGACAATTTCAAGGTCGTGCCGCCGGGCACGGGTATCTGCCACCAGGTCAATCTCGAACATATCGCCCAGTGCGTGTGGACCAGCGCCGACCAGAACGGCGACACCGTCGCCTATCCGGATACGCTGGTCGGCACCGATAGTCATACGACGATGGTCAACGGCCTCGGCGTGCTCGGCTGGGGCGTCGGCGGGATCGAGGCCGAAGCGGCGATGCTCGGCCAGCCGGTATCGATGCTGATCCCCGAAGTCGTCGGCTTCCGCCTCGACGGCAAGCTGGCCGAAGGGATCACCGCCACCGACCTGGTGCTGACCGTCACCCAGATGCTGCGCGCCAAGGGCGTCGTCGGCCGCTTCGTCGAATTCTACGGCCCGGGGCTGGAACACCTTCCGCTCGCCGACCGCGCGACCATCGCCAACATGGCGCCCGAATATGGCGCGACCTGCGGCTTTTTCCCGATCGACGAACGGACGATCGACTATCTCAAGCTGACCGGCCGCGACGACGAGCAGGTCGAACTGGTCCGGGCCTATTGCCAGGCGCAGGGCATGTGGCGCGACAATGATGCGCCGGAGCCGGTGTTCACCGATACGCTGGAGCTCGACATGGCGACGATCGAGCCGTCGCTGGCCGGCCCCAAGCGGCCGCAGGACCGCGTGCTGCTGAGCGAGATCGACGACCAGTTCAATCGCGACCTTGAGCAAACCTACGGCAAGCACGACGACCCGCGCGTCGCGGTCAACGGCCTGGACCACGACCTTGGCAACGGCGACGTCGTCATCGCCGCAATCACCAGTTGCACCAACACCTCCAACCCGTCGGTGCTGATCGGCGCCGGCCTGGTCGCCCGCAAGGCGCGGGAGAAGGGGCTGCAGGTCAAGCCTTGGGTCAAGACCAGCCTCGCACCGGGCAGCCAGGTAGTGACCGACTATCTCAACGAAAGCGGCCTGAGCGAAGACCTCAACGCACTCGGCTTCGACCTCGTCGGTTACGGCTGTACGACCTGCATCGGCAATTCCGGTCCGCTGGCCGAACCGATCAGCAAGGCGGTCAACGAAAACGACCTGGTCGCCGTCAGCGTGCTGTCCGGCAACCGCAATTTCGAAGGCCGCGTGTCGCCCGACTGCCGCGCCAATTACCTGGCCTCGCCGCCCCTGGTGGTCGCCTATGCGCTCAAGGGTACGGTCCGGGCCGACATCGTCAACGAACCGATCGGCCAGGCGTCGAACGGAGAAGACGTGTACCTCAAGGACATCTGGCCCTCGAACGAGGAAATCCGCCAGCTGATCGACGCCCATGTCCATTCGACCATGTTCCGCCGGCGCTATGCCGACGTCTACAACGGTGACGAGCGCTGGCGCGAGATCGAGATCAGCGGCGGCGACACCTACGCCTGGCCGCCGACATCGACCTACATCCAGAACCCGCCCTATTTCACCGGCATGACGATGGATGCCGCCGCGCCCAAGGACATCTTGCGCGCCCGGCCGCTGGCGCTGTTCGGCGATTCCATCACCACCGACCACATTTCACCCGCCGGCGCGATCAAGCCCGACAGCCCGGCCGGCCGCTACCTCCTCGACCGCCAGGTCAGCCGCGGCGAATTCAACAGCTACGGCTCGCGCCGCGGCAATCATGAAGTGATGATGCGCGGCACGTTCGCCAACATCCGCATCCGCAACAAGATGCTCGACGGTGTCGAAGGCGGCTTCACCCGTTATGCGCCGACCGGCGAGACCATGCCGATCTACGACGCGGCGATGCTCTACAAGCAGGACGACCGACCGCTGGTCGTCATTGCCGGCAAGGAATATGGCACCGGCAGCTCGCGCGACTGGGCCGCCAAGGGCACGATCCTGCTGGGCGTGCGCGCGGTCATCGCCGAAAGCTTCGAGCGTATCCACCGCTCCAACCTCGTCGGCATGGGCGTCCTGCCGCTGCAATTCGCGGACGGCGACACCGCCAAAAGCCTCGGCCTCACCGGCAGGGAAAAGTACACGATCGAAGGCGTCGCCGGGATCAAGCCGCGCCAGGACGTGACGGTCACGGTGACGCCCGACGAAGGCGAACCGTTCACCTTCACCGCCCGCTGCCGGATCGATACCTACAACGAGCTCGACTACTTCCACGCCGGGGGAATCCTGCAATACGTCCTGCGGAAGCTCGCCGCCTGACCGCGCAGGAGATCGCGGTCGAAGCCGCCGGGTGGGGCGGCGCGAGCCTGATCCTGCTGGCCTATCTGCTGTTGTCGATGGGCAAGCTGACCGGCCAGTCGGCGGCCTATCAGTGGATGAACGTGGTCGGCGCGATCGGCTTCACCATCAACGGCTGGTGGCACGGCGCGCTGCCGTCGGCGGCGCTCAACGTCATCTGGCTGGGGATCGGCGGGGTGACGTTGTGGCGGATCAGGAAGCGATCGGCAGCCAATCGGGCCTGATGGCATTGTCCGGGATAGCGTCGACCCGGACATGCGCGACCGACAGCCCGAGGTCCGGATAGGTCACCCGAACGCGCTCGCCGTCGCCGTCGAGAACGACCAGCCGCCGGTTGACCTTCGACCGCCAGTTCATTCGCGCGGTATTCTCCTGTCCGACGAAGCAGCCCTTGGTGAAGCTGACGCCGTTGAGCTCGGCGGCGTTGCATTCGAGCCAGAGGAGATCGCCAAGTTCGGCGCGGCCTTCGCACACGCCAAGGCGCAGGCGATGCTCGCGCCAGCCGGCGGCGGGCTCTGTCGCAGGCCCCAGCCAGCGGCGGCCGAGCGCGGGCAGGCGCGGATCGGAAACGCCATCTCCGCCATCGGGCGACCAATGGACGGCGACGGTATCGTCCCGGGCGATGCCGATCTTGCGACGCAGGCGGTAAATGGCCAGCCGCTTGGCCAAGTCGTCGGCGGCCTCCGCCTCGCAATCGAGGAGAATGTCGGCGCCATCGGCCCAGGCGATAAAGTCGAACAGGCATTTGCCCTGCGGTGTCAGCAGCCCTGTCCACACCGGCAGCGGGCCGCTGACGTCGCTGGTCACCAGCCCCTGCAAAAAGTCGCGCACGCCGTCTCCGGACAGGCGCAGCACGGCGCGGTCGTGAAGGGTGGTCGCGGGCATGGCCTTCAGTTAGGGAGCCGCCGGTGACGATGCAAAGCATGACCATCCGACGCCCCGACGACTGGCACGTGCATTTGCGCGACGGCGACATGCTGAAGCTGGTCGCGCCGTTCACTGCGCGGCAGTTCGCGCGGGCGATCATCATGCCCAATCTGATGCCGCCGGTGACGCAGGTCGCCGCGGCCGCGGCCTATCGCGACCGGATCGCCGCCGCGGCCGGCCCGGACTTCACGCCGCTGATGACATGTTACCTGACCGACGAAAGCGACGCCGACGAAATCGCTCGCGGCTTCGACGGCGGGGTCTGGACGGCGGCCAAGCTGTACCCGGCGAACGCCACCACCAACAGCGCATCGGGCGTCACCGACATCCGCAATATCCACTCGCCGCTGGAACGGATGCAGGCGCTGGGCATGGTGCTATGCGTGCATGGCGAAGTGACCGATCCGGCAGTCGACATCTTCGACCGCGAAGCGGTGTTCATCGAGCGCGTGCTGACGCCGCTGCTCAGCGATTTTCCCGAGTTGAAGGTGGTGCTCGAACATATCACCACGGCCGAAGCGGCCGATTTCGTCGCGGGCGCCGGCCCCAATGTCGCGGCGACGATCACGCCGCATCACCTGATGATCAACCGCAACGCAATGTTCGAACGCGGGCTTCGGCCGCACGCTTACTGCCTGCCGGTGGCCAAGCGCGAACGGCATCGCCAGGCGGTGCGCCGCGCGGCGGTGTCGGGCTCGCCCAAATTCTTCCTTGGTACGGACAGCGCACCGCACCACCGCCCAACCAAGGAGTCCGGCTGCGGCTGCGCCGGCATCTTCAACGCGCCGATGGCGCTCGAAGCCTATGCCACGGTGTTCGAGGAGGAGGGCGCGCTCGACAAGCTCGAGGGCTTTGCCTCCGACCATGGGCCGAACTTCTACGGTCTGCCGCTCAATGCGGGCACGGTGACGTTGAAGCGTGAGGCGACCGACGTGCCGGACCTGCTTGGCCGCGGCGCTATCGAACTGGTGCCGTTTCTTGCGGGGCAGTCGGTCGACTGGACCCTGGACGACTGATCAGCAGGAGCCGCCGCCGGGCCCGATGACGTCGGCAAAATGGCCTTCGATCGCTTCGTAACATTCGCATGCCCGCCGCTTCAGGCCGGCGCGGTCGGTGACGTGGATCGTCCCGCGGCGGGTCGCGATCAGCCCTTCGTCCTGCAGCGTCCGGGCGACCGCATTGACGGTGGTGCGCTGCACGCCGAGCAGGCCGGACAGCGCCTCCTGCGTCAGCTCGATCGAATCGCCGGCGCGGTCCTGCGCCGTCAGCAGCCAGCGCGCGGCACGCTGTTCGATCGGGTGAAAGGCGTTGCAGGCCGCCGACTGCATGACCGTCGACAACAGGTAATCGGAAAAGCGGCAGAACAGGTTGCGGATGTGGCCGGATCGCAGCTTGGCATCTTCCAGCACCTTCATCGGCACGGTCAGCGCCGGTCCGCCGACCAGCACCTGGGCGCGGGCAAAGGCGGGGGCCCGGCCGCAACTGACGATGCCGCCAACCGCGCCTTCGTGGCCGATCGACGCGGCCTCGATCGAACGGCCGTCGGGCAGTTCGACGACCAGCGAAACCATTGCGGTGCCGAACGGGAAGCAGGTCGAATCGACATCGCCGCCACGGGCATGGACCACGTCCCCGGTGTCGAGCTGGACGATCCTGGCGGACGGTTCGATCAGCGCCCGCGCTTCGGCCGGAAACGTGGACAATAGCCGGTTGCCGGCAAAGGCTTCATCGATACGATCCAGTTCATCGGTGATTGCCTGATTCATCGCAGACTCGCTTGCCCCTCCCCAATTGGCGGGTCTTCTACACGAAGTGCGGGCAAATCGAACTTAACATTGGATGAGATTTCCTTGGGACAGGGCGCCATCGGCCACAATTGCCGGGCGCGGCGGCCGCGGATGCGGATCGGTTGCACGGGCGCGGTTGAATGGCCGGGATACGCCCTATATAGGCCTGCGCTCGCCAGGCTCCGGAGACGTGGGTGAGTGGCTGAAACCAGCGGTTTGCTAAACCGCCGTACGGGGGATTCCCGTACCGAGGGTTCGAATCCCTCCGTCTCCGCCACGCCGGCATCCAGGCACAGCAACGGTCAGGGCAGCAGCCCCTTGGCGCTCATCCAGTAGATGTCGGCGTTGGCGGCCGCGTCGGAACCGCGGCGGATGAAGAAGAAGGCGGACCGGTCCGGCGACAGCGTGGGGTGGAATTCGTCGTCCGCCGTGTTGATCTTGCTGCCAAGGTTGCGGACGTCGCCGAACGTGCCGTCGGGCTGCATCGTCGCGACCCAAATGTCGCCCTTGCCCATGCCGCCGGGCCGGTTGAAGGCCGTGAAGACGAGCGTCTTGCCGTCCGGCGAGATGAACGGGTTGAAGCTCCACAAATTGGGCAGGTTGACCGGTTCGCCGACGCTTTCGGCCGGGCCGTAGTCGCCGTTGGGCAGGCGCCTGGCTCGGTAGATGTGCGGCACGCCCGATTTGAAACTGCCGTAATAGAGCGTGCCGTCGTCCGCGACCGACGGGAAAAGGTCGTCCTGCGGCGAATTGACCCCCGGCCCGAGATTGCGCGCCTTGCCGAAGCCGGCGTCGGTCCTGTCGACAACGTACAGGTCGAAGTCCTGGCGCGGGGCGGGCGCCGGGCGCATCGATACGAAGAAGACGGTCTTGCCGTCCCCGGTCACGAACGAGTCGACGTCGCTGTAGCCGGCCGAGAAGGCGGCGCGTTCCGATTTCCATTCGCCGCCGACCTGCCGCGCGGTCCAGATTTCCGACACGCGCGACATCGGAAACCATTTGCGGCTGACGCCCCAATAGATGTCGCCGGCCGAGGAAAGAGTCAGCATCGATTCTTCGGTGTCCGGACGGGCGACGATCGAGGGAAGAAACTTCTCGGGCTCGCGCGGTGCATCGGCCAGCCACGACGGCGATGCCGCGCCCAGCAATGCGAGGGACAGCCAAGCAAGGCTCAACCGTGTGACAGCGTGCAATGCCCTACTCCCGATTTGCGCCGATGGTGGCCGGGCGACGGTCACAGGACCAACGACCGGTGTCGCGGGGTGGACCGAGCAACGGTCGCGCGACCCCACCGTTGCTTTCTAAAGCGGAGAAAGAATCATGATCGTTCAACATTATAGCGACGCCGTTCGAGCGTCGGCCAACAAAGGCGTATTCCAGCCCGCGCGCGCGCAGATCGCGGCGGAGATGCGCGACCGGCTGTACCTGCGGCAGGGCAGCGACGACCGGCAGCACCGCCACCACTAGGCCTTCAGTTCCGCGGCGCGCATTTCGGCTTCGCGCTTGAGGTTGCGGGCAAGCTGCGCCTGGCCGCTGAGATATTGCGGGGGGACGTGGATCCCGCGGTAATCGAGCGCCGCGGCAGCGCGCAGGGTCCAGAACGGGTCGACCAGGTGCGGCCGCGCCAGCGCGACGAGGTCGGCGCGACCGGCGGCGAGGATCGAATTGGCGTGGTCGGGTTCGTAAATGTTGCCGACGGCCATCGTCGCGAGCCGTCCTTCGTTGCGCAGGCGGTCGGAGAAAGGGGTCTGGAACATGCGGCCGTACACCGGCTGCGCGCCGGTCCAGGTCTGGCCCGCCGACACGTCGATCAAATCCGCCCCCTCGGCCCAAAACGCTTCGCCGATGCGCACCGCTTCTTCCGGCGTGATGCCGTCGTCGCCGGCCCAGTCGGTCGCCGAAATGCGCACCGACATCGGCCTGTCCGACGGCCATGCGGCGCGCATCGCGCGAAACACCTCGAGCGGGAAGCGCAGGCGGTTTTCGAGGCTGCCGCCATAATCGTCGGTGCGGGTATTCTGCAGCGGGGTGAGGAAGCCCGAAAGCAGATAGCCGTGCGCGGCATGCAGTTCGATCATGTCGAACTTGGCCGCGACCGCCAGCTCCACCGCGGCGACGAACTGGTCGCGGACCCGGTCCATGTCGTCCCGGGTCATCGGCACCGGCACTTGGTTGTCGGGGGACCAGGGGACGTCGGACGCGGCCATCACCGGCCAGTTGCCGTCGTCGAGCGGCACGTCATAGCCTTCCCAGCCGACCCGGGTCGAACCCTTGGCGCCCGAATGGCCCAGTTGCAGGCAGATCTTCGCCTTGCTTCGCGCATGAACGAAATCGACGATCCGCAGCCACTGGCTGCGCTGTTCGTCGTTCCACAGGCCGGCGCAGCCCGGCGTGATCCGCCCTTCCGGCGACACGCAGGTCATTTCGGTGAACAGCAGCCCCGCGCCGCCCAGCGCGCGTTCGCCGTAATGAACGAAATGGAAATCGTTGGGGACTCCGTCGACCGCCGAATACATGGCCATCGGCGACACGACGATGCGGTTTTCGACCGGCATGTCGCGCAGTTTGAACGGCGCGAACATCGGCGGCGCGACCTGTCCGGCGGCACCGCCCCAACGGTCCCAGAACCAGCGTTCGACGCCTTCCAGCCAACCGGCGTCGCGCAGGCGCAGGTTTTCATGGCTGATACGCTGGCTTCGGGTCAGCAGCGAATAAGCGAATTGCAGCGGTTCGAAGGCGAGGTAGCGGTCCAGCGTTTCGAACCATTCGGTCGAATTGCGCGCGCTGTTCTGCAGCTTCAGCACTTCGAGATTCCGTTCGCCCTGATATTCGGACAGCGCCCGGTCGCGCGCCACGCCGGGACGGTTGAGCATGTCGGCCAGCTTGATCGCGTCCTCGAGCGCCAGCTTGGTCCCCGACCCGATCGAGAAATGCGCGGTATGCGCGGCGTCGCCGAGCAGGATCGTGTTGCCGACCGTCCAGGTGCCGCACTTGATCCGCCGGAAGTTGAGCCAGGCGGCGGGCCCGTCGAGGTGCGTCGCGTTAGAAATCAGCCGGTGGCCGTCGAGATATTTGGCGAAGATGCGCTCGCACGCGGCGATACTGTCGTCCTGGCTCATCGTGTCGAAGCCGAGGCCGCGCCACACCTCTTCCGAACATTCGACGATGAAGGTCGAGCAATCGGGCGCGAAGCGGTAGGCGTGCGCCCAGATCCAGCCGTGCTCGGTTTGCTCGAACGCGAAGGTGAAGGCGTCGAACAGCTTTGACGTGCCGAGCCAAACGAACTTGTTGGCGCGCGTGTCGACGTCGACTTCGAACGCATCGCGATGCGCGTCGCGAAAGCGCGAATTGGCGCCGTCGGCGGCGATGACGAGGTCATAGTCCTGCCATCTGGGATCCGCCGGATCGCATTCGGCCTCGAAGTTCAGGGTCACGCCCAGATCGCGCGCCCGGGCGGTGAGGATTTCGAGCAGGCGCTTGCGCCCGATGCCGATGAAGCCGTGGCCGGACGAGGTGACAGTCTGCCCGTGGATATGGACGTCAATGTCGTCCCAATGGGCGAATTCGTCGGCGATGATCCGCGCCGTCGCGGGATCGTTGGCGGCAAGGTTGTCGACCGTCTGGTCGGAAAAGACCACGCCCCAACCCCAGGTCACGCCCTCCGGATTGCGTTCGAACACCGCGATGTCGTGGGACGCGTCGCGAAGCTTCATCGAGATCGCGAAATAGAGGCCGGCCGGTCCGGCGCCGATGCAGGCAATCTTCATCGCGCGCGCCGCCAAAAGTCGCAAAAGTCGCACTCACATACGCGCGCGGGAGCGGCGGTCAGCAACGGTGCACCGAGTCAGGAATAGGGTCGGCAAGATATGGTGTCGGGAGCATCTCCCGGACATGGCACAACAGGGCCGCTGTAGGACAGCGCGAAGACATCGACCGATCGCCCTCGCGCCCCATCAGCGGCAGTAGGGGCCGTTGGTGCCCAGGTCGAAATGCAGGTGGTCGCGGTGGTTGGCGTTGGCGTCGGGGCCGAGGCCGATAGCGAAGCGGTTGCACCCGCCGCGGTGCACATCGCGCAGGAACGCCTGTTCATGCGCGTCGCCGCCGGACCAGCCGGCAAGAACGGTGAGGCGGCGGCCGTTGGCGAGCTGGAAAGCGCCAATGTCGACGGCGTTGGCGCGGCCGTGCTCGCTCAATTTCGCGCCGGCCTGGCCGTTGAGCGAACGGCACGAATAGGTGCCCATGCTTTCGATCTTGACGACCTGCGCGCCGAGCCATTTGCGCGCCGCCGGCTGGACGGTTTCGCGGGTCCAGCGGGCGAATTGGCGGGCGACCGGGCAGGTCATCGCGCCGAGGTTGCTGACCGGCGTCCCGATCTCGAGCAGCTGGACCGAGCCAAGCGCTGTGCAGCCGCCGCCGAACGCGCGGTCGGGCAAGGGACGGAAGCTGACGCCTTCGCGGCGCAGGTCGGCATGGCACTGCAAGGTGGATTGCGCGGGCGCGGCGAAGTCGGGGATCGGGGCGCGCGGGGGCGGCAAGGGCCGGCGGTCCCGGGAGCAGCCGGCAAGCGACAGGATCGCAACGATCAGCAGCCAACGCATGGGTCAAGATGTGGCGCGGAAGGCGGCGGCCGGTCAACCGCGCGGTCGCGGCCTGCCGGGCCGGGGGACGTTAGAGCCGTTCGACGATGGTGACGTTAGCGATGCCGCCGCCTTCGCACATCGTCTGCAGGCCAAGGCGCTTGCCGTGCCGCCGGAGCGCGTGGACGAGCGTCGCCATCAGCTTGGCGCCGGATGCTCCGAGCGGGTGGCCAAGCGCGATGGCGCCGCCGTGGACGTTGAGCCGGGCGGGATCGGCGCCGGTCTGTTGCAGCCAGGCGAGCGGCACCGGCGCGAACGCCTCGTTGACTTCGAACAGGTCGATGTCCTCGATCCGGCGGCCGGACCGTTCGAGCGCGACGCGGGTGGCGCGAATGGGCTCGTCGAGCATGATCACGGGATCGCCGGCGGTAACGGTGAGATGGTCGATGCGCGCCAGCGGGGTCAGGCCGTGGCGCCGCAGCGCGGCTTCGGACGCGACCAGCACGGCGGATGCGCCGTCGCAAATCTGGCTGGCATTGCCGGCGGTGATGACGCCGTCGGGGCCGAGCGTCTTCAGGCTCGCGAGCGCTTCGAGCGAGGCGTCGTCGCGAATGCCCTCGTCGCGGTCGTGGCCGGCCACCGTGACGAATTCATCGGCGAACGCGCCGGCATCGCGGGCGGCGGCGGCCTTGCGGTGGCTGGCGAGCGCGAAGGCATCGAGCTCCGCCCGGCCAAGACCGTATTTCTGCGCCATCAGCTCGGCGCCGTGAAACTGCGTGAACTGGCTGACGCCATAGCGGTCCTGCACGCTTTGCGGCCACGGGCCGGAGCCGATGCCGGCCTTCAGCGGCAGGAAGACGGGCGTGCCCATCGGCACCCGGCTCATGCTTTCGACGCCTGCAGCGACGACCAGATCCTGCGTCCCGCTCATCACCGCCTGCGCCGCGAAATGGATCGATTGCTGCGAACTGCCGCACTGGCGGTCGATGGTCACGGCCGGGACGCTGTCGGGCAGGCGCGAGGCCATCACCATGCTGCGGCCGATGTGGCAGCTCTGGTCGCCGATCTGGCTGACACAGCCGGCGATGACGTCGTCGATCGCCGCCGGGTCGATGCCGGTGCGGTCGACCAGCGCATCGAGCACCGCGGCGCCGAGGTCGGCGGGGTGCACATCCTTCAGCGCGCCGTCGCGGCGGCCGCCCGCGGTCCGCACGGCGTCGACGATATACGCAGTGCCCATCAGCGTTCGATCCCGGCAAGGAAGGCGTCGATCCGCGCGTTGAAAGCGGCCGGCCGTTCGAGGTTGGCAAGGTGGCCGGCGCCGTCGATCAGCGCCAGCGCGGCGTTCGGAATCATCGCCGCCAGTTCCTCGGACAAGGCGGGCGGCGTGATCCGGTCCTCGGCCCCGCACATCACGAGCGTGGGGACGCGGATGGCGGCGGCGCGATCGCGCTGGTCAGCCAGCCATACGGCGCGGGCGCCGATGCGGTAGGCGGCCGGGTCGATCGCGGCCATCGTCGTCACCACCTCGTCGCGGATCGCGGGCGAGGCGCCGGGCGCAAGCAGCACGCCGACGCGGGCCTGTGCCAGCGCGGCGAGATCGGCGCTGGCGGCGACCGAGCGGTCGTGAATGCCCTGTCCGTCGGGGTGGACGGCAAAGGTGTCGGCAAGGATCAGCGAGGCGCAGCGCGAGGGATCGCGCGCGTGCATCGCGATGGCAACGACGCCGCCCAGCGACAGGCCGCAGACGTGCGCGCGGGCGATGCCGAGCGAGTCCATCGCGGCGAAGATCGCGGCGGCATAATCGTCGCGAGTCGCGCCGTCGCGAAGCGCGCTGTCGCCATAGCCGGGATAGTCGAAGGCCACGGCTCGGCGAGCGGCGCCGAAATGCGCGAGCTGCGGCCGCCACACGGTCTTGTCGGAGCCGACGCCGTGGAGGAAGACGATCGGGACGCCGCCGCTGCCCTGTTCGATCGTGCCGATGGCACCGGCCGCTGTTTCGATTGCGCTCACGGCGCGATGGATGTGCGCGCGCGCGGCGCTTGGCAAGGGCGCGGCAAGCTCATGACCGGGCCGTAACGGTTCAGCTACCGCTAACCTCGCGAACGTAAGATAAGCGATAACGACTCGCCTGTTTCACGAGGGATGTATGCGTAAGATCCTGTTGTCCGTTTTGCTTGCAACTGCCGTTTCCACCCCTGCGCTGGCGCAGCGTCCGGAACGCGATGTTTCGGACCGTGCCGAGCGCGCCGAACGCCGTGCCGAAGCGCGCGCCGAACGGGTCCGCGAAGAGCGCTCCGAACGCCGCGAACAGGTGCGCGAAGCGCCGCCGGTCGTGCGCCCGATGCGCGAGGCGCCGCCGCCGCCGCAGGGTCGCGCCGATCGCGACGGGCCGGCGGTTCGTCCGCCCGTCGGCGTGCAGGACAATGAGCGCGCGCCGAACGTCAATCGCCGCGGCCGCCCGACGCTGGAGCAGATCGAACGCGTGCGCGAACGCACCGGCGAATTCCGCGACCGCAACGCCGACCGCGACAGCGTCGCCGCCTGGCGCGAACGCGAACGCAACAACCCGCGCGAACAGGCGGTCAACCGCTGGGACCGCAACGGCCGGGTGGCGCCGCCGCCGGGCGCGCGTCCCGACCGGCCCGCGCCGCTGCCCGAGACCGCCCATCGCGGCGGCCGCGACCGCGATGCGCGCGACGGGCGCCGCGACGGCCACCGGCCGCAGTGGCGGCACGACTGGCGCCGCGACCATCGCTACGACTGGCACAGCCACCGGCGGCACAACCGTTCGCGATTCCACCTCGGTTTCTATTTCGATCCGTTCGGCTGGGGCTATCAGCGCTACAACGTCGGCTGGCGGTTGTGGCCGAGCTATTACGGCAACCGTTACTGGCTGAACGATTCCTACCAGTATCGCCTGCCGCAGGCGCCGTGGCCGTACCGCTGGGTGCGCTATTACGACGACGTCATGCTGGTCGACACGACGACCGGCGATGTGGTGGACGTAATCTACGACTTCTTCTGGTAACGGTTGAAGCCTGAAACGAAGGGGCGTCGCGCGGCCTGCGCGGCGCCCCTTTTCGCGTCAGGGACGTTCGGCCAGGTCGACGAACGGCGCGAACTTCAGCTCGCGCTTGACGAAGCTGGTCTCGTACCGGCGAACGGTCGGGTCGGCGACCAGCACCCGGTCGGCGATGCTGGTGAATTCTTCCATGTCGCCACAGTCGATCAGCAGCACGATGTCGTGCGGGCCGGCGACCGCGACGGCGAACTGCACCTGCGGCGTGGCGGCAAGCCGCTGCACCAGCGCGTCGATGCCACGGTGGTCGGCATGTTCGGACAATTGCACCAGCACGATCGCGCGCAGCCGCCGGGCGGTCAGGCGCGGCGACAGCAAGGCGATGGTGCGCGCGATCCAGCCGTCGCGGCGCAGCCGGCGCAAGCGGCGGGCAATGGCCGACGACGACAAGGCAACGTCGGAAGCCAGCGAATCCGCGGTGCGCCCGTCGTCGCGCTGGACAAGGTTGAGCAACTTAAGATCGAAGCGATCGAGCATCCGCGGCTTGTGCCAAAATTTGGCAAGGAGTGCACGGTTTTTGCGGCCAATTGGCTCCTGCCTGCCGTAGCTTCGTGCCCGAATGCCATGCCCCACTCGTCAAGGGATTGTCCGACGATGCCGTTACGGATCGAAATTGCTTTGTTCGTCGCCTGCGCCGCCGTCCCGCTCGCCGCGCAGCCCACCGCCACGCCGGTCGCCGCGGCCCGGCCGCTGGCCGCCGGAGCGCCGGCGGAGATCGTTGCCGAGGTCGTCCGCAACGTCCGCCGCGCCTATGTCCATCCGGACCGCGTCGAGGCGATCGTCAAGCAGTTGGAAACGTCGCTCGCCAGCGGCCGCTATGCGACCGACAGCCAGTTGGTGCTGTCGGAACGGATGAGCGCCGACCTCAAGGCGTCGAGCGGCAACGACGGCCACATGTACATCAGCTACAAGCCCGACGAGGCGGCGGCGATGATGCGCCCGCGCGAGGGCAGCGGACCGCCGGGCGGGGCATTCTTCGACGAGGCGATGGTGGCGTCCAACTTCGGCATCACCGAGCTGAAGGTGTTGCCCGGCAACGTCCGTTACATGAACATTTCGCAGTGGATGTGGAATGAGACGGGCCAGGCCAAGGCGGCGTACGAAGACGCCATGCGCTTCCTGCGCGCGGGCAATGCGATGGTCATCGACCTGCGCAACAACGGCGGCGGCGCGGCCCAGCCGGTGCAGTTCGTCGCCAGCCATTTCCTCGATCCCGGGGTGAAGATGATCACCTTCCGCGAGGGGCCGACCGAGGTCGTCGAGGCCAAGAGCGCGGCGGTGCCGGGCGGCCGGATCACCGGCAAGCCGCTGTACGTGCTGGTCGGCCCGCGCAGCGCTTCGGCGTCCGAGGAGTTCGCGGCGCACGTCAAGAACTTCAAACTGGGCACCCTGGTTGGCGAGACCACCGCGGGGGCCGGCAATCCCAATTCCCTGTTCGCCGTGCCCCACGGCTTCGTGCTCAGCCTGTCGACCGGGCTGGCGATCCACGCGGTGACCGGCACGGGGTGGGAAGGCGACGGCATCGCGCCCGACCGCCGGACGGACCTGGTCAGCGCGCTCGACGTCGCCCACCTGGACGCGCTGAAGACCGCATTGCCGTCCGTAGGACCGGGCCAACGGCGCAGCATCGAATGGGCGATGGAGGCGCTGTCCGCCGAAACCGCCGCGCCGCCTGCGGCCGCCATGCTGCGCAACTTCGCCGGCCGCTATGACGGCGACCGCCAGGTCACCGAACGCGGCGGCGCGCTTTATTATCGCCGCGCCGACACGCCCGAACAGTTGCTTGTCCCATTGGGCGGCAACCGCTTCGCCATCGGCGAGAAATTCGGGCCGCGCGTGGAATTCGACGCGGCGTCGGGCCTGATCTTGTCCAGTCCAACCAGCCCGCCGCGCCCGTTTGCGCGCGTCCCGGCCTAGGGCGTCACATTCCCTATTGACCGGCTAACCGCGTTACTGTATTAGTATAGCAATACAGTGGAGTGTAGGATGCGCATGTCTCTTTTCCTGTCTGCCTGTGCGATGCTGACTGCTTCGCCGCTGCTTGCCCAAGCCCCGCAAGGGTCCCCGACTGAAAAACCGGCCGCCGTTCCGTTCGACCAGGCGGACGCCGCGAAGGCGGTCGACGAACTGGCCACCGCGCTGGGCGAGAATTTCGTCTTTCCCGAAGCCGGCACGGCCTATGAAAAGATGCTTCGCGGCAAGCTTGCCGACGGCAGCTACGCCAGCTTCGCCGACGCCCGCGCCTTCGCCGAAACGGTCACCGCGGACCTCCAGGCCGTGCACAAGGACGGTCATGTCCGCTTCCGCGTGCGGCAGGACGAAGGCGGGCCTCCGGGTGCCAGGCGCCCGGACGGGCCGCCGGTCAAAAGCGCCGTCGCAAGGTCGGGATGGATCGGCGACGGCGTCGCCTACATCGAGTTTCGCGGCTTCCCCGGCAACGAAGAGACGATGGCCGATGTGCGCAGCTTCATCGCCGGCCACGCCAAGGCCAAGACCCTGATCGTCGACATCCGCCGCAATGGCGGCGGCGGGCTTGCAGAGATGAACGCGCTGTTCGCCGAGCTGTACAAGACGCCGACGGCATTGGTGACGATGGACATCCGCCGCGCGGCGGAGGAAAGGCATGGCACGCCGTTTCCGGACAACGACCCGCTGCTGCGCAAGGTCGCCTCGCCGGACACCATCATCCGCCGCGAGCATTGGGTAACACCTGCCGCGCAGCCGGTCGGCCTTGGCGACGCCCGGGTCTTCCTGCTCACCTCGAAGCGGACCTTCTCCGCCGCCGAGCATTTCTCGCTGGCGCTGAAGCGTACCGGCCGGGCGACGCTGATCGGCGAAGCGACCGGCGGCGGCGCGCATTTCGGCGGCGTTGCGCCGATGGGCGAGGGCTATGCCGCCTTCATCCCGGTCGGGCGGACGTTCGATCCCGACACGGGTAAAAGCTGGGAAGCGACCGGCGTCGCGCCCGATGTCGCGGTCCCCGCCGAGAAGGCGCTCGACGAAGCGCTCAGTCGCGCCGGGCTCACGATCGGCGGCGAGGCCGCGCTGGCCGCGCTCAAATAATCAGCCGGCGGCCGCAAGTGCCTCGGCGATCAGGGCGCGGCTGTTGGCGATGCCGTAGAGGGCGATGAAGCTGCCCATGCGCGGACCCTGGCTGGAGCCGAGCAGGGTTTCGTAAAGCGTGCCGAACCAGCCGCGCAGATTGTCCTTGCCGAAATGGGTCTTGCCGATTTCGAAGACGATGTTCTGGATGGTGTCGGCGTCCGCGTCGTCGGGCAGGTCAGCAAGCTGCGAATCGAGGTCGCGCAGGGCCGCGGCTTCCTCTGCCGTCGGCGGCCGGCGCTGGAGCGCCGGAGCGACGAAGTCGCGGGCGTAATTGACCGCGAGACCGATCAGCGTGTCGAGCTCCGGGCTGGAATCCGGCGACGTGCCGGGCGCGTAGCGCTGGACGAAGCGCCAGGCGGTTTCCTTGTCAGCGACGCCGGGCAGGCTGGCGAGGTTGAGCAGCAGGCCGTAGGTCAGCGGCAGCCCCTGCGCCGGGACCTTGCCGGCGTGGATGTGGTGCACCGGATTGCCCAGCTGCTGCTCGACCGGCTGGTCCGGATAGCGGGTGCGGAACTGCCAATAATCGTCGACCGCGCGCGGGATCACGCCGAGGTGGAGGCTCTTGGCCTTCTTCGGCTCGCGGAAGATGTAGAAGGCGAGGCTGTCCTCGCTGCCGTAGCGCAGCCATTCCTCGAGGCTCAGCCCATTGCCCTTGGACTTGGAGATCTTCTCGCCCTTCTCGTCGAGGAACATCTCGTAGTTGAAACCCTCGGGCGGGCGGCCGCCGAGGACGCGGGCGATCTTCGAGGACTGGACGACGCTGTCGGTCAAATCCTTGCCGGACATTTCATAGTCGACGCCAAGCGCGACCCAACGCGCCGCCCAATCGACCTTCCATTGCAGCTTGGCCATGCCGCCCAGCGCCGATTGCTCGATGCGCTTGCCGTCCTCCTCGAACGCGATGATGCCGGCTTCGGCGTCGACCACGGTGACCGGCACCTGGAGCACGATGCCGGTGTCGGGGGAGACGGGGAGGATCGGCGAGTAGGTCTTGCGCCGTTCCTCGCGCAGGGTCGGCAGCATTACGTCCATCACGCCGTTGAAATTGCGCAGGACGTTGCGCAGCACCTCGTCGAAGCGGCCGGACGTGTAGCAGTCGGTCGCCGACAGGAATTCATAGTCGAAGCCGAACTGGTCGAGGAAGCGGCGCAGCATCGCATTATTGTGGTGGGCGAAGCTCTCGTGCGTGCCGAACGGGTCGGGGATGCGGCTCAGCGGCTTGCCGAGATTGGCGGCGAGAACCTCGGCGTTGGCGATATTGTCCGGCACCTTGCGCAGCCCGTCCATGTCGTCGCTGAAGGCGATCAGCCGGCTTGGCGCGCCGCCGGTCAGCTCGGTGTAGGCCTGGCGGACGAAGGTCGTGCGCAGCACTTCGTTGAAGGTGCCGATGTGCGGCAGGCCGGACGGGCCGTAGCCGGTTTCGAAGACGATCGGTTCGCCGTTCGGCTTGCCGTCGGGCCAGCGCTTGAGCAGCTTGCGCGCTTCCTCATAGGGCCAGGCCTTGGCCGTCATCGCGGCGGATCGGATATCGGTCATTGCCGAGTCCATTGCGTCAACCGCCGGTCATGGCAAGGTAGGCGCGGCGTGAAGGAGGAGGAGAATCGCATGGCTTACGAGGGCAGCTGTCATTGCGGCGCGGTGCGCTTCACCGTCGACGGCGACATGCCGACCGAAGCGATGTCGTGCAATTGCTCGCATTGCCGCCGCAAGGGCTTCCTGCTGACGTTCGTGCCGGCGGACAAGTTCACGCTCGATTCCGGCGCGGACGAGCTGAGCGAATATCGCTTCAACACGAAGCGCATCGCGCACAAATTCTGCCGCGTCTGCGGAGTCCAGGGCTATGCCGAGGGCACGGGGCCGGACGGGTCGGAGATGCGCATGGTCAACCTGCGCTCCGTGCCCGACTGCGACCTCGATTCGCTGACTATCCGGAAGGTCGACGGCGCCAGCCGCTAAGGCAGCGGCGTTTCCCTTTCGTTCCGGCTTGGCTAGGGTAAGCCGATGGCCGCCCTTCGCCTGCCCGCGCTGCATGCCACCCATGCCGGCATCTGGATCGCCGATGCGTCCGGCGACGTGCGCGAGGCGACGCGCGGCGAGGCCATTGCCCGGGCCGCGGAAACGCCGCACATCATCCTCAACGCGCCGCTGGTCGGGCAACGGCTGGGCTATGCCGAACTGTCGGGGCTCGACCTGCTCGAGCTGTTCGCCTTCCTCCATCCCGCGCGCTTCGCGGTGCCGACGCCGGCGGGGATGAGCCGCGCGGCCGGGCTTGCCGCGCCGGCCAGCGAAGCCGAGGCGGCGGCGCGGTTGCAGGCGATCGCCGGCACGCTGCTGGCGACGCTGGGCGACCCGGACTGGCGCGAGCGCGAGGGCGCGTGGACGACCAACATGAGCCTGCAGCGGCTGGGATGGGGCTGGGCGCCGCTGGTCGGGCAGCGGCTGGCGAAGCCGGAGCGCGGCGAGCGGATGCTGTTTTCGCGGCTGAAGCAATGGGAGGAAAGCGCCGACCCGGTGCCGCCGCTGGCCACCGCGGTCGACGCCGGCGAGGCCGAGCGCAAGCTGGCCGCGCTGACCGGCAACGGCGCGGAAACGCGCGCCGGGCAGCGGGCGATGGCGGCATCGGCGGCGGGCGTGTTCGCGCCGCGGCGATCGCGCGACGGGCCCAACATGCTGCTGGCCGAGGCGGGAACCGGAATCGGCAAGACCCTGGCCTATCTGGCGCCCGCGTCGGTGTGGGCGGAACGGTCGGGCGGGACGGTGTGGGTGTCGACCTTCACCAAGGCCCTGCAGCGCCAGCTGGACGCGGAGGGGCCGCGGCTGTTCGCCGATCCGGACGAGCGGGCGCGGCGGATCGTCATCCGCAAGGGGCGCGAGAATTACCTGTGCCTGCTCAACCTCGAGGACGCGATGCAGGGCGGTTTTTCCGGCCGGCCGGCGATCCTTGCGCAGCTGGTCGGGCGGTGGGCGG
The DNA here is from genome assembly GCF_014352855.1 of Sphingomonas sabuli. Taxonomy (GTDB): domain Bacteria; phylum Pseudomonadota; class Alphaproteobacteria; order Sphingomonadales; family Sphingomonadaceae; genus Sphingomicrobium; species Sphingomicrobium sabuli. The sequence continues at coordinate 1,928,854 of NZ_CP060697.1, forward strand.
CCTATTCCAAGGACGGCGACATGGTCGGCGGCGACCTGCCCGGCTGGCTGCCCAGCCTGTTCCGCCGCGCCGGGTCGACCGCGCTGACCGACCGCCGCGGCGAGTGCGTCTATGGCGGCTGCCCGCATTACCGCAAATGCTTCATCGAGCGCGCCGAGCGGGCCGGGCGCGAGGCCGACCTGGTCATCGCCAACCACGCGCTGGTGATGATCAACGCCGCCCGGTCGCGCGAAACCGCGCCGCAGCAGATCGTGTTCGACGAGGGCCACCATCTGTTCGACGCCGCCGATTCGACGTTCGCGGTGGCGCTGAGCGGGCAGGAAGCGATCGAGATGCGGCGCTGGATCGTCGGGCCGGAGGGCAAGTCGCGCGGGCGGCGGCGCGGGCTGGCCGCGCGGCTGATGGACGTCGCCTCCTACGACGAGGAAGGCGGCCGCGCGCTGGAGGCGGCGATCGAGGCGTCGCGCGCGCTGCCGTCCGACGGCTGGCTGGCGCGGGTTGCCGAAGGCGCGCCGTTCGGGGCGATCGAGCAATTGCTCGGCGAGGTGCGCGGCACGGTCTACGCCCGGGCGAAGGCGCAGGACGCCGGCTACGGGCTGGAAACCGAACTGGCCGAACCGGACGGCGGGTTGGTCGACCGCGCGAACGGCGCGCTGGAAGCGATCGAGGGGCTGGCCAAGCCGCTGGCGACCCTGTCGCGGCGGCTGGAGGCGGTGCTGGCGGATGCGCCGGACTGGCTCGACACGCAGGCGCGGGCGCGGGTCGAAGGGGCGATCCACGGGCTCGGCTGGCGGCGCGAGACGCTGGCTGCATGGGGCGCGCTGCTGGCGCGGATCGGCGGGCCGGCCGACCCGGACTTCGTCGACTGGCTGGCGGTCGAGCGGGTTGACGGGCGCGAATATGACATTGCCATCAACCGCCGCTGGCTCGACCCGACCCGGCCGCTGTCGCAGGTGGTGCTGAAGCCGGCGCAGGGGGTGCTGGTGACGTCGGCCACGCTGCGCGGCGGCGACGAATGGGAAACGGCGGAGCAGCGCACCGGCGCCGCGCACCTCGACTGCGCGACCGATCGGTTCGAGGCGGAAAGCCCGTTCGATTATGCGGGCGCGTCGGAAGTGATCGTCGTCACCGACGTGAAGCAGGGCGACTTGGCGGCGCTGGCCGGGGCCTATGCCCGGCTGATCGAGGCGGCAGACGGCGGCACGCTGGGGCTGTTCACCGCGGTCCAGCGGCTGAAAGCGGTGCATGCGCGGATCGCCGACCGGCTGGCCCGCGCCGGGCTACCGCTGCTGGCCCAGCATGTCGACCCGATCGACCCGGGGACGCTGGTCGACATCTTCCGCGACGATCCGCACGCGTCGCTGCTGGGCACGGACGCGCTGCGCGACGGGGTCGACGTGCCGGGCCAGTCGCTGCGGCTGGTGGTGATGGAGCGGGTGCCGTGGCCGCGGCCGACCGTGCTGCACGCGGCGCGGCGGATGGTGTCCGGCGGAAGCGCCTATGACGACCGGGTGGTACGGGCGCGGCTGGCGCAGGCGTTCGGGCGGCTGATCCGGCGCGAGGGCGACCGGGGCGTGTTCGTCATCCTGTCGGCGGCGATGCCGTCGCGGCTGCTGAGCGCCTTTCCGCCGGGGGTGGAGGTGAACCGGGTGCCGCTGGACGAGGCGATCGCCCGGGTGCGGGCGCGCCTGGGCGGCGGCCTAGTCCTCGAGCGCGGCCGCGAGCCGGTCGCGCAACCGGACTAGGCGATCGACCGGAATGCCGGCGGCCGCCGGTGCGACGTCAACGGGCGCGGCGCTGGGCGCGCTGTCGGGCCGCGGCAAGGGCCGGGCGTCACCGTCAGGCGCGTCGGCGCCGTCGCGCTGGCGCAGCAGTTTCTGCACGCCGCGAACGGTATAGCCTTCTTCGTTGAGCAGCCGGTGGATGCGCACCGCCAGCTGGACGTCGTCCGGGCGGTAATAGCGGCGGTTGCCGGCGCGCTGCAGCGGCTTGAGCTGGGGAAACTTGGTCTCCCAATAGCGCAGGATATGCTGGGCGATGCCCAGCTGGGCGGACAGTTCGCCGATCGTCTTGAAGGCGCCCGGAGCCTTTTCGCCGGTCGCCATGGCAGGGCCTATCGAGCGATCCTGTCGCGCAGGATCTGGCTGGCGCGGAAGGTCATCACCCGGCGCGGGGCAATCGGCACTTCGATGCCGGTCTTCGGATTGCGACCGACGCGCTGCCCCTTGTCGCGGAGGATGAAGCTGCCGAAGCCGGAAATCTTGACGTTCTGCCCTTCGGACAGCGCGTGGCACATATGGTGCAGGACGCGTTCGACGAAATGGGCCGATTCGGCGCGGGACAGGCCAAGGTTGCGATGCACCACATCGGCCAGGTCCGCGCGAGTCAGCGTTCCATTCAGCGCCACGTCGCTAACCCTCGCAATTCCTAGATCGGCCATTGGTGTTCTCCCCCGAGTATCGGATGGCATAGTAACCGAATTGTCTTACGTCGGCAATTCGACTTTAGCAAAAATTTCCGTGCGATAATCAGTATTTGAGCGCTGCGGCGCCCCAAGTAAAGCCGCCGCCCATCGCTTCCAGCACGATCAGGTCGCCGCGCTTGATTCGCCCGTCGCGGACCGCGGTGTCCAGCGCCAGGGGCACGGACGCGGCGGAGGTGTTGGCGTGCTGGTCGACGGTGACGACCACTTTTTCCGCCGGCAGCCCCAATTTCCGCGACGTCGCGTCGAGAATCCGAGCGTTGGCCTGGTGCGGGACGACCCAGTCGACATCGGCAGGAGCGTAGCCCGCGGCCTCGAGCACTTCGGCGAGCACGTCGGCAAGGTTGATCACCGCGTGGCGGAAGACCTCGCGGCCCTTCATGCGCAGCTTGCCCACTGTGCCGGTGGTCGACGGACCGCCGTCGACATAGAGCATGTCGTTGTGCCGGCCGTCGGCGTGGAGCCGGGTGGCGAGGATGCCGCGCTCGCCGTCCTCGGCGCGCAGCAGCAGGGCGCCGGCGCCATCGCCGAACAGGACGCAGGTGCCGCGGTCTTCCCAGTCGAGGATGCGGCTGAAGGTTTCCGCGCCGATCACCAGCGCCGACCTGGCCGAGCCGGAACGGAGCATCGAATCGGCCACCGTCAGCGCGTAGAGGAAGCCGGTGCACACGGCGTGGACGTCGAAGGCGATGCAATCGTCGATGCCAAGCATCGCCTGCACCTTGGTCGCCGACGACGGAAAGGTCTGGTCCGGCGTCGCGGTGGCGAGCACGATCAAGTCGACTTCGGCGACGCTGGCCCCGGCCTGTTCGAGTGCCTTCAGCGCGGCGGCATGGGCGAGGGTCGCGGTGGTTTCGCCATCGCCGGCGATATGCCGGGCGCGAATGCCGGTCCGTTCCACGATCCACTGGTCCGACGTGTCGACGGTCTGCGCCAGTTCGTCATTGGTCACCCGGCGCTTGGGCAAGGCGGAGCCGGTGCCGGCGATGACCGAGCGGAGCGGCATTAGGCGGCCTCGTGATTGAAGGCGTGCGCCCGGAAATTGTCGAGGTCGTCGCCGATCTTGTTGGTGATGTCGTTGGCGACCATCTGGGCGGCGACGCGGATGGCGTTGGCGACGCCCTTCGGATTGGCCCCGCCGTGGCTTTTGACCACCAGCCCGTTGAGGCCGAGGAAGACCGCGCCATTGTGATTGTTGGGGTCGAGATGGACCTTGAGCAGCTCCAGCGCCGGCTTGGACAGCGCAAAGCCCGCCTTCGACCGGATCGAGCTTTTGAAGGCGCGGCGCAGCAGGTCGGTGACGAAGCGCGCGGTGCCTTCGGCGGTCTTGAGCGCGATGTTGCCCGAAAAGCCGTCGGTGACGACGACATCGACTTCGCCGCGCGACAGCTGGTCGCCCTCGATGAAGCCGTTGAACGCGAGCGGCAGGTAGTCCGCCTCGCGCAGCAGCGCGGCGGCTTCCTTGAGCTCGCCGGTGCCCTTCAATTCCTCGGTGCCGATATTGAGCAGGCGCACGCGCGGCTTGGCGATGCCGAGCACGGTGCGGGCATAAGCTGCGCCCATGACCGAGAATTGGACGAGGTTCTGGGCGTCGCACTCGGTATTGGCGCCAAGGTCGAGCATGACGAGATCGGTATCGCCAAGCGTCGGCAGCAAGGCGGCCAGCGCCGGTCGGTCGATGCCGGGCATGGTGCGCAGCGCGAGCTTCGACATTGCCATCAGCGCGCCGGTGTTGCCGCCGGACAGGGCCGCATTGGCCTTGCCGTCCTTCACCGCGTTGATCGCCATGCCCATCGACGTGGTGCGCGCGCGGCGGATCGCCTGGGTCGGCTTTTCCGAGGCGCCGATCGCTTCGCTGGTGTGGACGATGTCGACTGCCCGGGCGGCCTTGGGATGCTTGGCGAGCTCGGCCTCGATCAGATTTTCGTCGCCATAAACGATGAAATGCATCTTCGAATCGCGGCGGTGCGCGCGCGCCAGCCCGGCGATCATCGCCGCCGGACCGGTGTCTCCTCCCATGGCGTCAACCGCAATGCACGGTGCTGCGTCCATTCGTGCAGCCCCTGCCGGATCCGTCCGCTCAGGCCTCTTCCGAGGTGATCTCGCGGCCGTTGTAGTGACCGCAGGACTGGCACAGGTTGTGCGGCAGCTTCAGTTCGCCGCAGTTCGGGCATTCCTGGAACTGCTTGGGCGTCAGCGAATGGTGGCTGCGGCGCATGTTGCGCTTCGACGGCGAAGTTTTTCTCTTGGGGACAGCCATTGCGGCACCTGTTTGAAAGTGAAAAAAATTTGGCGACGCCCTGCGCCATTTCCCAGCGGATTCCCTCGAAAGGCAACCAGCGGCGGCGGTAGGATCGTCGCGAACCGCGGCTCCTATAGCGAAAGCGGGTCAGAGCGCAAGCCGGGTGGGCAAGGCGCGCGCGAGCCATTGTTCCCGTTCACAGGATGAATATGATATTGCAGCTGCTTCAGCGTGGACAAATGGACGCTCATCGGCGCCCCGACCGTCTGCTTCCCACTCAAAGCGGGCGTTAAACATGATCAGCTATGCTAAGTCACGCAAGAGAGGTGACTACATGCGAGGTGTTATCGTGTTTCGTTCAGCAATGTTCGCCAGCCTGGCGGCTATATCCTTGAAGGCATCCTGCTTTACCGGAAGAGCGCCGTAGTTCCCCGTTGCGACAACCGACACCCGCGGCAGACCGTCGTCCCTAAAGAAAAGCTCCAGCTCTAGCGTCGTAATGTGGTCACTTGAGTGGGTTTTGGTCTCATGCTGTTGGGGACCCGAAAGTCCGCCGATTAGAGCACCGACCGGCCCGGCCAGAGCCGCCCCCGCGCCTGCCCCAATCAGTTGCGAACCTCGACGAGTCCGTGACTGACCTGCGCTCACTGAAGTGCTACGGAGTGTAGGGGTCAGCGTAACTGCTCGCAATGCGTTGTATGGAAGACGACTTGCGGTGCCATCTGGGGTGCGCACAATGATTAAGTCTTCGTCGGAACTTAACCCCAACAAAGTTCCACCTGCGCCTACGATGGCATAGTCGCACTGAAGTTCTTTTCTCGCCGCCTCGATCTCAGCAAGGACGTCGCTCGGACGATCGAGGGCTGGGATGCTGCGACTGGCGAGCCACCATAAGGCGCCCGCGCCGACAAGACTTACAAAGATGACCGTCGAGAAGAAGAAGCTCATTTATTGCTCCACGGGACGAATTTCGAGCTCCAGCGTCACGCGCTGCTCACCTATGTGTAGCATAAGCATTTGAGACAATCAGATTAAGGGCGCGCTGCCAGCGCATCACGCGCTCAAAGCGAACGTCCGCCACCCTCCCAAAGCAGGAATCGGGCGCCCGGTCCCGCATCGCCGGCCGGCGGGTTCATTCAGCTTCGGTCCCAACGATCACAGACACCCGCGTCCACGGAACGAAGGCAAATCCGTGCGCTCTCGTCGAGGGACGGTAGGGAGGGACCGGCAAGCGCCCCCCCCGCCCGGAGCGGGTAGCGCAAGACGCGATCGATCAGACGGTGCTGACGGTCCCGCCGTCGATGACGAATTCGGCGCCGTGGATCGCGGCGGCGCGGTCGGCGGCGAGATAGGCGATGAGATCGGCCACTTCCCCGGGCTCGGCGCCGCGCCCGATCGAAATTCCGCCCAGCGCATCGAGCACGGACTGGCGGGCGCCCTCGATCGTGCCGCCATTGGCCGCCTGCAGCTTGCCGAGAAAGTCGCCCGTGGCCTCCGTCATGATCCAGCCGGGCGAGACGGCGTTGACCCGCACGCCCTTTGGCCCGAGCTCCTTCGAGATCGACTTGCTGTAGGTGCGCAAGGCCGCCTTGGCAGCGGCGTAGGCGGTGGTGGATTCGGGCAGCGGCAGGACGGCCTGGATCGAGGTGACGTGCACCACGGCGCCCCCGCCGCGCGCGATCATCTGCGGGATCAGCAGCCGGTCGAGCCGGACGGTCGCCAGCAGATTGAGGTTGAGCTCGGCGAGCCAATGGTCGTCGGTCAGCGCGGCAAAGCCGCCGGCGGGCGAGGCCGAGCCACCGACGACATGGGCGAGGATGTCGATCCCGCCGAGCCGATCGAGCGCCGCGCTGGCGAGCGCTTCGCCGCCGTCCGCGGTGGTCAGGTCCGCCCGGACATAGTCCACGCCGGCAATCGGGTCCGCGATCGCGCGAGCGGCGGTTATGACCCGGGCTCCTCCGGCCAGGAATCGCTCGACCGTGGCGCGGCCCAGGCCCTTGGTACCGCCGCTGACGAGCACACGCTTGCCGGCGAACTCGGCCGGATCCACCGCGACGCTCATACCGACGTCTCCAGCGTCTTGATGGCGCCGTGCAGAAGCTCGAAGCGGTAGGTGAAGCGCAGCGGGCTGCCCGGGAAATCGCCATGGGCGGGCCCTTCGACCACGATCGCACCACCGTCGTCGCGGACGGCATCGGGCGTGAAGATCGCCCGGACCGGGATCACCTCTTCCTCGAACAGCCGGCGGATCGCGGCGCGACTCTCGAAACGCTTGCCGTTGTCGATGAAAACGGCGTCGGCCAAGAAGACACTCAACATGCCGTCGATGTCGAGGCGGGCGTTGGCCGCGACGTAGTCGGCGATCGGCTTGGGCAGGTGCATGGTTCATCTCCTCAACGGTGAGGAGCTTCATTTAGCGGTGGACATTCCCCCTGATAATCAGGACAAATTGGCACGAGGTGTTACGGAATCCGGGATAATGAGTCGTCACTCGCTGATTGAGCTGGAAGCGGTCCTGGCCATCGTCCGTTGCGGCTCGTTTCGCGCGGCGGCGCTCGATCTCGGCATGTCGACCACCGCCGTCAGCAATGCCGTGGGCAAGCTCGAGCGCGACCTTGCCGTGCGCCTGTTCAACCGCACCACGCGCAGCGTTTCGCTGACCTACGCCGGGCGGATTTTCGTCGGGCAGATCAGGCCTGCGCTCGAGGACATCCACAAGGCGATGAACACAGCGCGTTCGCAGCAGGAGACGCCGTCCGGCACCTTGCGCATCAACGCCTTCGCAACGGCGGCGCGCGAGATCATGGCGCCGCTCGTCCTGACCTACCTGCAGCGCTATCCGCAGGTGCACATCGACCTGGTGACCGAGGGGCGGCTGGTCGACGTGGTGGCTGCGGGCTTCGACCTGGGGGTGCGCAGCGCGGACCTGGTCCCAAGCGATGCGATCGCCATCCCGCTGGGAAAGGCGCGCCGCATGGCGGTTGCCGTATCGCCCGACTTTTTCAACGACAGGCCGATTCCCCAGACTCCACAGGCGGTGCTCGAACATCCCTGCCTGCGCGTCCGGCTGCCCAACGGCGCGCTGTTCCGATGGCGCTTCGAGAAGGAGGGCGAGGAGGTGCAGATCGACGTCGACGGTCCGATCACCCTCGACGAAGCGTCGCTGGCCCGGATCGCGGCGACCAACGGCGTGGGGATCGGATATTTCATGGAATCCGACGTGCGCGAAGACATTGCGGCCGGCCGGTTGGTGCGCATCCTCGACGACTGGACGCCGCCGCTTGCGCCGCTGTGCCTGTACTATTCCAATCGCCGCAATTCTTCGGCCGCCTTCCAGGCCTTTATCGCGCTGGCCCGCGACTTCGCCGCCGGAGGGCTGGCGCAGGCGTAGCGCTGCGGCGGCGCTACCGGTCGGTCCTGGGGAGCGGGTCGCCGAGCAGGTAGCGGGGTCCCGCGCCCCCGCGGGCGGCGCGATCGCCGGGGTTGTACAGGGCGCAACGCTCCATCGAGAGGCACCCGCAGCCGATGCATCCGTCAAGCAGGTCGCGGGTCCGTTCGATCTGGGCGATCTTCACGTTCAGCCGCTCGCGGATGCGCGCGCTGATCTTCTGCCAGTCCGCGCTGGTCGGCGGGCGGCCATGCGGCAGGAGCGACAGTTCGGCCTCAATCTCGGCGAGGGTCAGTCCAAGCTGCTGCGCGATCACCGCGAACGACAAGCGCCTGATCTCGGCCCGTTCGAACCGGCGCTGATTGCCCCCGGTGCGAAAGGAGCTGACCAGCCCGCGGTCCTCGTAGAAGCGGATGGCCGACACCGAGAGCCCGGTACGCCGCGCGACGTCGCCGATGGTGAGAGCACGCTTTTCCAAGATCATCCCCAGTACGGCAGATTATAGCTTTACCTCAAGTTAGGTTGAAGTTGTACCGCCCGTAAGGAGGGCGCGAATCCCGCGTTCCGAAAAGGAGACATGGATTGGCCCAGCCCCGTATCGAGCATGTGAACATCACCGTCAGCAATCCCGGCCGCGCCGCCGACCTGATGCGGCGGCTATTCGGCTGGCGCATCCGCTGGGAAGGGCCCGCTCGCGACAATGGCCGGACGATCCACGTCGGCACCGACGACAGCTACATCGCGCTTTATGCGCCGCCCGGCGCGGGGCCCGATTACGGGTTCAGCCAAGGCCAGCCGCTCAACCATATCGGGGTCGAGGTCGAAGACCTGGCCGCGGTGGAGGCGCTGGTTCTCGCCGAAGGGTTCGAGCCGCGCTTCCAGGGAGTCTACCAGCCGGGACCGGCGCACTTCTATTTCACCGACCACGACGACATCGAATATGAAGTCGTCAGCTATGCCGGTCGCGCCTGACCGTGGCGCGCACAGGCTCACCGGTTCGCATGCCGGCCGCGCGGCTGCGGCGGCACGCGCCGTCGCGGAGGTCGCGTTGACCGATCACGCCGCGCGCCCGGAAATCACGGTGAAGGGCATTTCCTGGGTCGGCATCGGCACCGGGTCATTCGACGAAACCGTCGCCTTCTTCACCAAGGTCCTCGGTCTCGAAGTGGCGCTGATCCAGGACCCGGTGGCGATGCTTCACGCCGGGCCTGGGGCCGTGGTCGAAATCTTCGGGCCCGGCAGCAGCCGCGGCAGGCCGCTCAATTCCCCGCCGTCCGTGGCTTTCGAAGTCGAGGACGTATCGGCGGCGCGGGATGCGCTGGTGGCCGCGGGGGTCGAGCTGATCGGCGAGATCGGGACCTGGAACGGCTTCGAGTGGCTCTACTTCCGCGGGCCCGAGGACTACATATTCTCGGTCAAGACGACCCCGGAGGCAGGCTGGGAGCGATCCTAGCCGCGCGACCACGACCGCGGATGTCTAATAGGTCAGGCGGACGCCAGTGCTCGGTCGCCGACCAGCGGGTTGGTGCGGCGTTCGTGGCCGAAGGTGGACATCGGGCCGTGGCCGGGGACGAAGGCGGTGTCCTCGCCCATCGGCCAGAGCTTCTGAACGATCGAATCCACCAGTTGCTGGTGATTGCCCATGGGAAAGTCCCAGCGGCCGATCGAGCCCTTGAAGAGGACGTCGCCGACGATCGCCAGCTTCGATTCCGGGTGGTGGAAAACGATGTGCCCGGGCGTGTGGCCGGGGCAATGGCGCACCCCCAGCGTGAGGTCGCCGACGGTGACGGTGTCGCCGTCCTCCAGCCAGCGGTCGGGTTCGAACGGGATGCCGCGAACGCCCCAGCGCTTGCCGTCGTCGTCGAGGCGCGAAATCCAGAAGCGGTCTTCTTCCTGCGGGCCTTCGATCCGTACGCCCAATTCCTTGGCCAGAACGCCCGCTTCGCCAGCATGGTCGATATGGCCGTGGGTCAGCAGGATCTTTTCGACCGCGACCCCGTGCTGGGCGGCGACGGCCTTCAGCTTGTCGAGGTCGCCGCCGGGATCGACGAAGGCGCCCTTCATCGTCCGAGTACACCACAACAGGGTGCAATTCTGCTGCAGCGGGGTGACCGGCGTGATCGCGGCCTTCAGCGGCGGTTCGCTCACTTGGGCTGTCCGGGCACGGCCATCGACGGCGGTTCGGCGGCCATGGCCGCGCTGACCCGTTCCGCGCCGCGCATCGCGCGCAGGATGTTGCCGCCGGCGAGCTTGGCCAGGTTCGCATCGCTCCAGCCGCGGCGGATCAGTTCGGCGAACAGCAGGGGATAGCCGGCAACGCTGTTCAACCCGGGCGGCGCCAGATCGTAGGGGATGCCGTCGAGGTCGCCGCCAAGGCCGACATGATCGTACCCGGCAACGCGCGCGATATGGTCGAGATGGTCGGCGACGAGGCCGACGTCGGCGGCCGGGACCGGGTGGGCGGAGTCCCATTGCCTGAGCGCCGCGGCGCTGCGGTCGGGCTGGCCGACGAACAGGGATTTGACGCGCGCTTCCTCGGCGGCGCGGGCGGCGCTCCACAGCCGATAGGGCTCCGACAGGTAGCCGGTGTAGAAATTGACCATCACCACCCCGCCCCGGTCGCGCAACAGGGCGAGCACGTCGTCGGGGACGTTGCGCGGATGGTCCTCGATGGCGCGGGCGTTGCTGTGGGTGAAGACGACCGGCGCGCGGCTTTCGGCGATGGCGGCCTTCATCGCATCGGGCGACACGTGCGACAGGTCGACGAGCATGCCGAGGCGGTTCATTTCATGGACCACGGCCCGGCCGAAGTCGTTGAGCCCGCCCCACTTGGGATCGTCGGTGGCGCTGTCGGCCAGGTCGTTGGTCGCGAAGTGGGTCAGCGTCAGGGAGCGCGCGCCAAGGCGATGGAACTGGCGCAGCGCGGCCATCGACCCGCCCATCTGGTGCCCGCCTTCGACCCCGATCAGCGAGGCGACCCGGCCGCGGCGGTGGATGCGCTCGATATCGTCGGCGGTGAACGCCAGTTCGAGGTCGCCCGGATAGGCTTTGACCAGCCGGGTGACGACGTCGATCTGTTCCAGCGTCTGGCGGATGGCCTCGTCGCCCTGGACCCCGGCGTCGATATAGACCGACCAGAATTGTCCGCCGACGCGGCCGTCGCGCAGCCGGGCCATGTCGGTCATCAGCGGCTTGGCCCGCTCCGCGCCGCCGCTGGCGAGGTTCGCGACGCTCATGCCGTGGCTTTCGCGGATCTGTTCGGGCAGGTCGTTATGCCCGTCGATCAGCGGCGTGCGCTTCAGGATGCGGTCGATCCGCGCCATCACTTTGGGATCGATGGGCTGGGCGGACGCCGTAGTGGCGGTGACGGCGAGCGCGGCCGCTGCCGCGGCAAGGACGAGTCTTCTCATGACCGCGCAGCCTAGTGCGCCCGCGCGAACGTGCAATGCGGCTTGCCTGCGCGGCGCGGGCCAGCAATGGTGCGGGCAATGACCGAACCCAAGCGGCGTGACCTTGAAGAAGTGATGGCGTTCGATCCCGAAGAGGGGATCGCCGACCTCGACCAGCATCTCAACCGGCTTCGCGAACAAGCGGAAGCCTGCGGCTTCGACTTCGACCGCCATGCCGCGCGCAACGAGTTGCAGGCGGCGACCTTTGGACGGCGCAAGGCGGGGAAGGCGCGGCTGGTGCTGTCGCCGACAGGCGCGATCGCGATCGAACTGACGGGCGCCTAGGCCGCGATCGGGAAGCGCAGCAGGCGCCCCGCGGCCGGGACCAGAGCGACCGCTTCCCCGGCGATGGCGCGGATGATTTCGGGGTGCCACACGTCGAGCCCGCCGGTCAGCGCGCCGAACGCGGGCAGGATCAGCTTGCGGTCCGACGCGACGAAACAGCGGCGCGCGACCCGCTTGCCGTTGACCGAAAGCCGCAGCTTGGGATGGAAATGGCCGGACATTTCCGGCCGTGCCTCGTCAGCGCGCGCCTCGTGGCGCAGCAGGATGCCGCCGACCAGCGCTTCCTCGACGATGGCCCCGCCGCAATGGTCGGCGAAGCCCGGATCGTGATTGCCGACGATCCACGTCCAGTCGAGCCGCTCGGTAAGCCCGATCAGCATCGCCCGCGAATCCGCCGGCAAGCGGTCGCAGCCGAAGCGGTCGTGAAAGCTGTCGCCCAGGCAATAGAGGCTGGTCGCGCCGGTGCGATCGACCTCTTCCGTCAGCGTTTCGAGCGTGGCCCGCGAATCGTAGGGCGGGAGAAGCTGCCCCAGCCGCGCGTACCAGCTGGCCTTTTCAAGGTGCAGGTCGGCGACCAGCAGCGTCCGCCGGGCGGGCCAGTACAGCGCGCCGGACGGGGCAGCGGAGAACGTTTCGCCTGCGAACGAAAGGGGAACCATAGGCCCCCGTTACACCGTCATTCCAGCGACCGATAGTGGTCGCGAAGCGCGCGCGCGTCGTGCAGCGCATTATGCGGCACCCGGCTGTTCACCGCGGTGCTGAAATTGCTCAACGGAAGCAGCCGGAAGGTGACGTCGCGGATTTCGACCATGTCGCCGGGACCGGTGATCATCAGCTCGCAGAACTTGGCGATATCTTCCGGCCAGTCGACGATGATGGTGATGCGGTCGTCGTGGCGCAGATAGCGTTCGAGCGCCTCGGCCGCCTCGGGCCGGCTCATCCGCCCCCACACCAGGTGCGGGTCGACGGTGTCGAGATAGGGGACGACATAGCGTTCGACCCATGGCACGATCGGCTCGTCGGTGCGCAGCGTCAGATACAGTTCCTCGCCGTCGTCGGGGACGAGCGCCAGGCTGAGCAGGGCGCCGCCGATCCCGTTATATTCGGTGTCGAGGAAATAGCGCACTCGCGATGCTCTGGACTCGTTCGCTGGCGCAGTCCAGTCTCCCGCCCTGCCATAGGGGCTAGGGGGAATTTGCGATGCATTCACACCGGATCGTTCGCGGCGCCGTCAGCGCGCTGCTCGTGGCCAGCGCGCTTCAGGGATTAAGTCCGGCGGCGGCCAAGCCCCCGGCACCGGTGGTGGCCGCGATCCAGGCGGACGAAGCGGCGGCGGTCAAGCGGCTGCAGCAATGGATCGCGTTGCCGACCATCGCCAACATGGGCGTCAACCATGCCGAGGGCGCGGCCCACATGCGCCAGCTCGCGCTCGATGCCGGGTTCCAGCAGGGGGAGGTGATCAAGACCGCGGGCGTGCCGGCGGTATTCGCGACGCTGGATGCGGGCGCGCCGACCACGCTTGGCGTCTATTTCATGTACGACGTGAAGCATTACGACCCGAAGGAATGGAATTCGCCGCCGCTGGAAGCGCGGCTGGTCGACCGGCCGGGCGAGGGCAAGGCGATCGTCGGGCGCGGCGCGGTCAACCAGAAGGGGCCGGAAACGGCCTTCCTGGCCGCCGTAAAGGCGTTCAAGGATTCGGGCACCAAGCTGCCGGTCAACCTTGTGCTGGTCGCGGAAGGCGAAGAGGAAATCGGCTCGCCGAACTTCCCGCAGGCGCTGGCCAGCCCGGCGGTGCAGGCGGCGCTGGGCAAGGCCGCCGGCGTGTTCATCCCAGGCGCGTCGCAGTCGAGCACCGGGTCGGTGTCGACCGAACTTGGCGCCAAGGGCGTGATCGAGGTCCAGCTGATTTCCAGCGGGGAAAAGTGGGGCCGCGGCCCCAACAAGGACGTCCATTCCAGCCTGATGGCGAGCGTCGACAATCCCGCCTGGCGGCTGGTCAAGGCGCTCAACACCTTGGTTGAGGACGACGGCTTCACGCCGGCGATCGACGGCTATTTCGAGAACGTCCGCCCGCTGACCGCGCGCGAAAAGCAGATCATCGCGGAGGAAGTGGCGGCCGGCGACGAAGCCGACATTAAGAAGTCGCTGGGCATCCGGACCTGGGCCAAGGACGAGAATTTCCTGACCAGTTCGATCCGGCTGGCGCAGCGCCCGACGGTCAACATCCAGGGGCTCGTCAGCGGTTACACCGGCCCGGGCGGCAAGACCGTCCTGCCCGGCCGCGCCGAGGCCAAGATGGACCTGCGGCTGGTGCCCAACATGACCTACGACGAAGCGGTGACCAAGCTGAAGGCGCACCTTGCCAAGCGCGGCTTTTCCGACATCGAAGTGGTGGTCAGCGGCGGCTACAGCCCGACCGAAGTGGCCGAGGACAGCGTGATGATCCGCGCGGCGCAGGCGACGCTCAACGGGGCCGGGATCGAAAACACCCTATCGGCGCGGGCCGCGGGCAGCTGGCCCGGCGTAATGTTCACCGGCGCGCCGCTCAAGCTTCCGGCGCTCGGCTTCGGCGCGGGCCGCGGCGGCGGCGCGCATGCGCCGAACGAATGGTTCCTGGTGGATTCGACCAATCCCAAGGTAGCGGGCATGGCCGAACAGTCGGAAATCTACGCCGACTTCCTTTACGAAGTGGCGAAGGCGGCGGCGAAATAGCCTAGTAGCGAAGGGCGCTGCAGTCGTCGGTCGGCGCGGGCCGGCCGCGGCGGCAGCGTTCGATCATCGCGCGCAGTTCGCGGCCGCGGCGCTCGTCCGCCTTGCGCGCTTCGCGGCCGCGACGCTCGTCGATTTCCGACTGGCTGGTGGTCACCGCGTCGACCCCGGCAGAGACCGCGTTTACGCCGGTCTTGGCGACCTTGACCGGTGCGGTGATGGCCGTGCTGGCCAGGCTGGCCAGGCTGGCGACGGCGCAGCCGCTTAGCGACAGACTGGCGGCGAGAATGAGCAGGATCTTCATGGGTAGGGAGACTCGCAGGCTTTTGATTGCCCGGCAATGAACTTCATTCGCCCATCGCGGCATTGGCCAGCTCTTCGGCCTGCAACAGCAACGAATCGTCGGCTTGCGTGCCCGACGGCAGCGCTTCGCGGCCGATGATCACCATCAGGGGCACGGCCATCGGCGTGATCCGCCCGGTATCGACATGGACCATCGTCGCCGCGGCGCGATCGACCAGCCGCACCAGCCGGCCCAGTTCGGTCATCCGTGCCCGAGCATCGTCCCACGCGGCGCGCAGCAGCAGGTGCTGCGGTTCGAACCGGCGCAGCACGTCGTAGATGAGGTCGGTCGAAAAGCTGACCTGCCGCCCGGTCTTCTTGCGGCCGGGGTGCTGGCGTTCGACCAGCCCGCCGATCACCGCCACCTCGCGAAAGGCCTTCTTGAGCAGATAGCTGTTTTCGACCCAGTCGATGAATTCGCGTTCGAGGATGTCGGGGGAGAAGAGCGCCTTGGGATCGATCACCGGTTCCAGCCCGTAGCAGGCGATCGCATAATCGTTGGCGACGAAACCCATCGGCTTAAGCCCCGCGGTTTCCATCCGCCGGGTGACCAGCATGCCCAGCGACTGGTGCGCGTTCCAGCCGTCGAAGCTGTAGGCGACCATGTAATGCAATTTGTCGTGGCGGAAGGTTTCGACCAGCAATTCATTGGGTTCGGGAATGCGGCTGCGGCGATCCTGCACCTCCAGCCATTCGCGCACGTCGTCGGGAAAGCGTTGCCAGTCGTTGCGGTCGGCGAGCATGCCGCGGACGCGGTTGGCAAGGTGGGTCGACAGGCTCATCCGCTGGCCGCCGTAGGTGACCACCCGCGCCTGCGCGGTGCTGGCGTGGACGATGATGTCGGTGTCCTTGAACTGCTCGACCTCCAGGCTCAGCCCGCAGAAGAAGAAATGGTCGCCGGGCGAGAGCGTCGAGGCATAGCCTTCCTCGATCGTGCCGAGCTTGCGGCCGTTGCGGAAGCGGACGGTGAGCAGCGGCTGATCGACGATGACCCCGGCGTTGAGCCGGTGCTGCTGCGCGATCTGCGGCCGGGACAGGCGCCACCGGCCGTCGGGATCCTGGGTCAGCCGGCGGAAGCGATCATAGGCTTTGAGCGCGTAGCCACCGGTGGAAATGAAGCCGAGCACCTCTTCGAACGTGGCCTTTTCAAGTCCCGCATACGGCGCGGCGGAGCGGATTTCGGCGAGCAATTCGTCGGGCAGGAAGGGCGCTGCGCAGGCCATGCCGAGAATATGCTGGGCAAGGACGTCGAGTGTCCCGGGGCGGAAAATCTCCGGGTCCAGCTCGCCATCGTCGATCGCGTCGAGCGCGGCCCGCGCCTCGAGATATTCGAACCGGTTGCCGGGCACGATCATGCCCTTGGACGGCTCGTCTAGCCGGTGGTTGGCGCGCCCGATCCGCTGCAGCAGGCGCGAGCTGCCCTTGGGCGCGCCCATCTGCACGACGAGGTCGATGTCGCCCCAGTCGATGCCGAGGTCGAGGCTGGCGGTTGCGACCAGCCCGCGCAGCCGGCCGGCGGACATCGCCGCTTCGACCTTGCGCCGCGCCTCCAGCGCCAGGCTGCCGTGGTGGATGCCGATCGGCAGCGCCTTGTCGTTCACCGCCCACAGGTCCTGGAAGATCAGTTCGGCCAGGCTGCGGGTGTTGCAGAATACGAGGGTCGTCTTGTGCTGTTCGATGAGGGTCATCACCTCGCGCGCCGCGTGGCGGCCCGAATGGCCGCCCCACGGAATCTTGCTTTCGGGGATGAGAATCGACAGGTCCGGCTCCGCGCCCGGATCGCCGATGACCAGTTCGACGCGGTCCTCGTCCCCGTCGCGCGCCAGCCAGGTGCGGTAGGCGTCGGGATCCGAAATGGTCGCCGACAGGCCGACCCGGCGAAGGTCCGGCGACAGCCGTTGCAGCCGCGCCATCGACAGGGCCAGCAAGTCGCCGCGCTTTTCGCGGGCGAAGGCATGCAGTTCGTCGATGACGATCGTGCGCAGCCCGGCGAACATCTCGTTGCTGTCGGGATAGCTGAGCAGCAGGCTGAGCGATTCCGGGGTCGTCAGCAGGATTTGCGGCGGCTTGATCCGCTGGCGCGCCTTGCGGTCCGACGGCGTGTCGCCGCTGCGTGTCTCGACGCGGATGTCGAGCCCCATCTCCTCGATCGGGCCGAGCAGGTTGCGTTGCACGTCGACGCCCAGCGCCTTGAGCGGCGAAACGTAGAGCGTATGCAGGCCGTCGGCCGGACGGTCGATCAGGTCGCAGATGCTGGGCAGGAAACCGGCCAGTGTCTTGCCCGAGCCGGTCGCGGCGACGAGCAGCGCATCGCGCCCGCGCCGCGCGGCCTGCAGCATTTCGAACTGGTGCCGCCGCGGGGCCCAGCCGCGGCCGGCGAACCAGCTATCGACCTGGGGTGGAAGCGCGACCGCGCTCAGAGGTCCTCGGTCCCCTCGCGGCGGCGGCGTTCCTCATCCGCATACTCGGCCTTGGTGCCCTGGTAGGTGGTCGAATTCGTCCCTTGCGACTTGCCGCGCGAAACGAGCCATACCAGCACGAGCAACATGGCCACCGGGCCGATGATGCTGACGATCCACCATAACGTATCCGACATGTCGCTTCCTCCCTTTCGCGGAACTCTTGTTTCGGTTTGGACACTATAGCTCCAATGGCGCGACTAGGTTCCTGCATCGAGGTTTTTCCGGAGGGCATTTATGTCCGCCCTGCCGACGCGTGGATAGACCCGGCGCAGCCCAAGCCCCGGGCGATGGTCACGCACGGCCATGGCGACCATGCCCGCGGCGGGCACGGCGCGGTGCTGGCAACCCCCGAGACGCTGGCGATCATGGGCGTTCGCTACGGCGACCAGAACGGTCAGCCGGTGGCCTATGGCGAAAGCGTGAAGGTCGGCGACGTCGACGTCAGCTTCGTCCCCGCCGGCCACGTGCTGGGATCGGCGCAGATCGTTCTGGAGCACAAGGGCGAGCGGGTGGTGGTGTCGGGCGACTACAAACGCCGCGCCGACCCGACCTGCGAACCGTTCGTCCCGGTGCCGTGCGACGTGTTCATCACCGAAGCGACCTTCGGCCTGCCGGTGTTTCGCCATCCGGACATTGGCGGCGAAATGGACCGGCTGCTCGCCCGGCTCCACGCGGACCCGGCGCGGTGCGTGCTGATCGGGGCCTATGCGCTGGGCAAGGCGCAACGGGTGATCGCCGAGCTTCGCCGACGCGGCCACAGCGACCCGATCTATTATCACGGCGCGCTCGAGCGGCTGTGCCAGCTGTATCAGGAGCATGGCATCGACCTTGGCGAATTGCGCCACGTCACCAAGGACACCACCAAGGACGAGATGCGCGGGCATATCGTCATCGCCCCGCCGGGCGCGCTCAACGACCGCTGGTCGCGGCGGCTGCCCGACCCGGTGACGGCGATGGCATCGGGCTGGATGCGCATTCGCCAGCGGGCGCGCCAGTCGAACATCGAACTGCCGCTGGTCATTTCCGACCATGCGGACTGGGACGAGCTGACCGCCACCATCCGTGAGGTCGCCCCGCGCGAAGTGTGGATCACCCACGGCCGCGAGGAAGCGTTGAAGCATTGGTGCATGATCCACCAGATCAAGGCGCGCGAGCTCAACCTGGTCGGTTACGAAGACGAGGACGATTGATCATGGCACGATATCTGGCGGCCGGACTGGCCCTGACCCTGGCGGCGTGCAGCGTCGAGAGGCCCGAGGCGGACAATCAGGCGAAGGCCGAGCCCGCGCCGGCACTCGCACCCGCCGGCGCCGCGGCAAACGAGGCCGAGCCGGGCCAGCCCGCGCCGCCGGTGCGATCGGACCGGTCCAGCCGCTTCACCACATTGTCGGACGCGACCTGCAAGCTGGTCGAGGAGAATCGCGAGGAAGCGGGCTATTGGCGGCGTGACTGCGCGGGCGCCGGCGGATTCCGGCTGCAATGGAGCGAAAGCGACCTGCGGCAGGAACTGGCCATCGTGTCCGGGTCGCGCACCGACCGGCTGAGCCTGTCGCGGCTGGTCACCAACGGCGCGTTCGACACGATCGGCAAGACCGTCGAGTGGCGCGGCGATCCGGGCCAGTCGCCCGACCGTCTGGTCGCGCGGGTCAACGTCGCCGACGCCGCCAACCCGCAGGGCCCCGACATCAGCAAGCTGATCGTCGTCCGGCTGGCGCCGAGCGCATGCATCGTCGCCATCGTCGACCCCGGCCCCGACCAGAGTTCGGCCGCGCGCCGGGTGGCCGACGACGATGACCGGTCGTCGTGCCTCCCGGGCTGAGCCGGCGCGGGACCTAGTCTTCGTCCCAGGCGGCGGCGGCAGCGTCGCCGGCACCCCCGGCCACGGCAACCACCAGCAACGCCGCGACCACCACGCCGCCGACGACGAGGGCGGTGGTCCCGCCGCTCATCCTGAGCCGCTTGTCGAGCGCCTTCGAATCCTGGCCGGCGAGGGTCATCCGCGGCGTGGCACCGGGAACGGCGGAAAAGGCCACGCCGTCCCCGATCCGGGGCGCGGTGCCGGCGGTGCGCGTCGCGCCCGCCACGCGCAGGGCGAATTCCGGCCGGGCCGCCGTCTTGCCGCCTAGCGACAGGTGCATGGTTGCCCCGGAAAACAGGAACGACTGCGTTCGCGAACTATCCGCAGTGCCGTCGAAACCGGCCATCCGCGGCTGCGCTGCGGCCGGCGCCGCGAGGCTCGCGGCCGCGACAAGGCTGGCAAAATAGGAAAATGTCTTCATCATCGTCCGGGCTCCCCTGTGGTGAGGCGCACATGATGCAGACGATCGATGCTGGCCGGCTCACCCGTTCGGGTGACGGGGCGCGGCGGACAGGCCCCTAGCAGGCGAGCATGGGCGACCTGTTCGACCTCATTGCCGCCCTGCACGAAGGGATCGACACCGACGAGCATTGGCTCGCGGCGCTCGACCGGCTGAGCGACGAGCTTGGCGGCGCCGCGCTGTTCCTTGGCACCACGCACCGCAACGGCAGCGGGTTCGAACTGTCCGGCCACCGGGTGGAGCCGCAATGGATCGAGCTGGTCAACGGTGAGCTTGCCGGGCACGAATCGAACCCGATCTACGCGATGATCAGTTCCCAGCTGCGGACCGACCCGGCGGCCACGATCATGAAGCCGATCCGGCTGAGCGATGTACTCGAGCCAGCTGCCTTTCGCGCCAGCCCGATTTACAAGCGCGCAATCCAGCCGGCTGGGCATGAACATGCGATGGCGATGGTGCTGTCGGCCGATGCCGCGAGCGCGCTCAGCCTGACGCTGGTCCGCCCCGACCGCGCCGGCGACTTCCGCGACGACGAGATGCAGTTGGTCCGGGCCGTCGGCCCGCACATCGTCGCCGCGCTGAAGATGCGCCACCAGATGTCCGTGGCGCAAAGCGCGGCGATGATGCTCGACCGCTACGACCATGGCATCCTGCTGCTCGCGTCGAGCGGCAACGTCGTCCATGCCAATGCCGATGCGGAGCGCCTGCTGGCGGAACGCGACGGGCTGCAGGTTGATCGCGGGCATTTGCGCGCGGCTTATCCGGCCGACACCGACGCGCTGCGCCAGATGATTTCCGAAGCCGACCGCGCCGCGCGTGCGGCCAGCCTCCAGCCGCGGGCGGCGCTGCGCCTGCGGCGGCCGTCGGGCCAGGACGACCTCGTGCTGCGCGCGCTGCCGGCTCCGCCGATCGTCGCATCGACCTTCGGGGTGGGCGAGCTCGCCACCATTGCCCTGTTCATCCACGATCCGAAAAAGGCGTCGCAGTCGGTCGACCAGGTGATCGCGGACGGTTTCGGATTGACGGCCGCCGAGGCCGCGACCGCGGCGCGCATCTGGGAAGGCGACAGCGTGTCGGAAGCCGCCGCGACGCTCGGCATTTCCGCCAACACGGTCAAAACGCACCTCAAGGCCGCGTTCGAAAAGGCCGGCGTTGATCGCCAGTCGGCGCTGGTGCGCAAGATCGCCGACCTCCTGCGGGCGGTCGGCCACCGCTAGCCGGACTCAGTGCGCGGCTTCGGTCCGCTCTACACCGGACTTGGCCAGCTGGCCGTCGAGCTGTGCGACCAGCCGATCGAGCCCGTCTTGGTCGGCGGCTTCGGCGCGGCCGACCAGCACGTCCTGCGTGTTGGATGCGCGCAGCAGCCACCAGCCGTCGGGTGTCGTCACGCGCGCGCCGTCGACGTCGTCGACATCGGCGCCCGCCGCCTGCAACCGGTGGAGCACTTCGCGGACGACGTCGAACTTGCGCGATTCGTCGACCGGGAAGCGCATTTCGGGCGTAGCGACCGCGGTCGGCATCGCGTCCATCAGCTCGGTCAGGCTCTTGCCCGACCGCCCGACCGCCTCGATCAGCCGGACCGAGGCATAGAGGGCGTCGTCGAAGCCGTACCAGCGGTGCTTGAAGAAGATGTGGCCGCTCATCTCGCCGGCCAGCGGCGCTTCGGTTTCCTTCATCTTCGACTTGATCAGGCTGTGCCCGGTTTTCCACATCAGCGGGCGGCCGCCGAGCTTTTCGACCCGGTCGAACAGGGTCTTGCTGGCCTTCACGTCGGCGATGATGGTCGCGCCGGGGATATCCTGGAGCACCGCTTCGGCGAGGATCATCAGGATCTGGTCGCCCCACACGACGCGGCCGGTGCTGTCGACGGCGCCGATGCGGTCGGCATCGCCGTCGAAGGCGAAGCCCATGTCGCATTGCTTGGCGGCGACCAGCGCCTTCAATTGCGCCAGATTGGCCTCGACCGTCGGGTCGGGATGGTGGCTTGGAAAGGTGCCGTCGATTTCGGCGTTGATGACGAAATGTTCGCCGGGCAGGCGCTCGACCAGCTTTTCGACCGCCAGCCCGCCAGCGCCGTTGCCCGGGTCCCAGGCGATGCGGAACGGCTGGCCGCCGAAATCCTCGACCAGGCGGTCAACGTAGGCGTCGAGCACGTCGGCCTCGGACGTCCCGCCCTGGCCGTCGCTCCACTCGCCCGCGGCGGCGCGCCGGCCCAGCTGCTGGATTTCCTCGCCGAACACGGAGCGGCCCTTCAGCAGCATCTTGAAGCCGTTATAATCGGCCGGGTTGTGGCTGCCGGTGACCTGGATGCCCCCGTCGACGCCCAGCGTGGCGGTGGCGTAATAGAGCATCGGGCTGGGCCCTACGCCGACCCGGACGACATCGAGGCCGCCTTCGGTCAGGCCATCGACCAAAGCGCCTTCAAGCTCCGGCGAGTGCAGCCGGCCGTCGCGGCCGACGGCGATGCGGCCGGCGCCTTCTTCGCGGGCCAGCGCGGCGTAAGACCGGCCGAGCGCGTAGGCGTCTTCCTTGTGGAGGGTTTTGCCGACGATTCCGCGAACGTCATATTCGCGCAGGATGGTGGGTTCGAATTTGTGGGTCATCACGCCGTCGAACACACGAATTCGGCGGTTGGTTCAATGGCGATCACGCCACTTTCTGTTCGGGCTCCGCGCCGGGGATGCCAAGGCCGCTGACCATTTCGCGCAATTCCTGCCGCGCGGTGATGTGGCTGATGCCGACTTCGCCCAGCTGTTCGAAGTCGAGCAGGGTCAGGCCCTTGGGGAAGAGCTCGCGATAGATGACCCGCTCGCCAAGCCCGGGGATGACGCGGAAACCGACGCGGCGGGCCAACTCGTCCAGGGCAGCGCCGACGCGGCGCAGGTTGTGCGATTCGATATGCTGCAGGCGGTTGCGCAGGACGACCCAGTCGACCGACTTGCCGGTGGCCTTGGCCCGTTGCGTGCGGCTGTTCCAGATCAGCTCGGCATAGAAACTGGGCTTGGTGACCTTGAAGTTTTCCGGATGGACCTGGCCGATCAGGTCGAGGTCGACGAAGCTGTCGTTCATCGGCGTCACCAGCGTGTCGGCCATCAGGATCGCCTCTCGCGCCATGGCGTCGTCGCGGCCGGGCGTGTCGATGACGATGACGTCGGCGTCCGAAGAAATGGCGGCGATGGCGTCGGCCAGCGGCTCGCCGTCGCCAAGCACCGCGTAGCGCGCCTGCGGCAAGGCCTTGTCCAGCCGGCGCATGGTCGCGTCGCGGTTTTCGAGATAGCGGGTCATCGTCCGCTGGCGCGTGTCGAGGTCGAGCGCGGCGACGCGGTGCCCCATTGCCGCCAGCGCGACCGCGGTATGGACGGCGGTCGTCGACTTGCCGGTCCCGCCCTTTTCGTTGGCGAAGACGATGAAATGCGGCTGGCCCATGGCGTCAAGGCCTCCCCGGCCCCTTGAATTCGATCCCCCGCGCGTGGAGAAGCGCGGCCCGAACCCAGTCTACCGGAGGCGAATCCGCGGTGCAAACACTCCGTGACCTCGGCCAGTTGAGAAGCGCTCTCGTCGCCCTGCGCGCCGGCGGCCACACGGTCGCGCTGGTTCCGACCATGGGCGCGCTTCACGCCGGGCACCTGGCGCTGATCGAGGCGGCGAAGGACCGCGCCGACCGGGTCGTCGCGACCATCTTCGTCAACCCGCTGCAGTTCGGGGCGGGCGAGGACCTCGACCGCTATCCGCGGCAGGAGAAGGCGGATGCGCGGGCGCTGGAACAGGCGGGGTGCGACCTGTTGTGGATGCCGACCGCGGACCAGATGTACCCGGACGGCTTTGCCACCACGGTCAGCGTCGACGGGCTGAGCAAGCGTTGGGAGGGCACCGCGCGGCCGGGCCATTTCGACGGCGTGGCGACGGTGGTGACCAAGCTGCTGACCGCGGTCCGGCCCGACATCGCCCTGTTCGGCGAAAAGGATTTCCAGCAACTGGCGGTGATCCGCCGATTGGCGGCGGACCTGAACCTGGGCGCCGAGATCGTCGGCGCGCCGACGGTGCGGGACGCGGACGGCCTCGCCCTTTCGTCGCGCAACGCCTATCTTTCGGACGACGACCGGGCGCGGGCCGTATGCCTGCCGCGCGCGCTGGAGCGGGCGGCGGAGGAAATCGCCGACGGCGCGCCGGTCGATCATGCGCTGGACCATGCGCGCCATGCGCTGACCGACGCCGGATTTTCCGTGGTCGATTATGTCGCGCTGGTCGACGAGGCGACGCTCGAGCCGGTGACGGAGCCCGCGGGGCAGATGCGGTTGATCGCGGCCGCGACCATCGGCGGGACGCGGCTGATCGACAACCTTGCGGTGCGCGTTTCGAACTAAGGTTAATCGCGTTAACCATTTCTTCGGAACTGGACGCCGAAAACTCCCATCAGTGGAACAGTGGGGAGTTTGGGGGACATGGCAATCAGCCAGAAAGCACAGGAGTTTCTTATTCGCAGCCGCATCGCCGATGCGGAACGCGGCGATGTCGAAGCCCTGTTCGAGCTCGGGATTACCTTTTCGACCGGTCGCGGCGGCCTCGACGTCGACCTGATCGAAGCGCACAAATGGTTCAACCTCGCGGCCCTGTCGGGATCGACCCGCGGCCAGGAATGTCGTGCCGAGATCGCGCTTGAAATGACCGCCCGGGAAATCGCCGAAGCGCAGCGCCAGGCGCGCGCCTGGCTCGGTACCACGCAACAGCGTTACGCCGCCTGATCTAATATTGCGGTGGCAGCGGGAACGGGGGCATCGGCGCCTGCATCCCGGTGACGACCGTCACCACGCGCGGACCGACGGCGACCGTCGACGGGCCGATGCGCACCGTGCCGGGGCGTTCCTTGCCCCAGCTGGTCAAGGTTATGCGCGCGGGTGAAATTCCCCGCAGCACCAGGAAATTGCGCACCTCGCTGGCGCGCTTTTCACCGATCGCCAGCGCGAAGTCGCGGCTGTCGCGCGCGTCGCCATGCCCTTCCAGCCGGATGCCGACGAACGGGTTGGCAAGCAGCCAGCGTACCTGCGCGGTGAGGGTCGCGACCGCGGTCGCGTCGAGCTGGCTGCCGCGCGGAGGGAAATAGACGGTGTCGCTGCCCGACGCCGCGACGAGATTGCCCTGCAGCATGTCGGGGCTGAGGAAGGGGGGCGCCTGCGGCGGCGGCATCGGCTGCGCGGACGCAGCGCCCGAAGCGGCCAGCGCGATGGCGGCCAGGATCATGCGGGGGTTCATGGCGATCATTCCTCCCGCTGCGACCAGTTCGGATCGGACGCGTCCTGCGGCGTGGACACGGTGCGCGCTTCGCCGCCGGCCAGCGGAATGCTCGACAGGACGGTCCGGCGGGTGCCCGCATCGGCGCTTTGGAACAGGACACGCTGCCCATTCGGGCTCCACGCGGGCTGTTCGTCGTCGGGGCCCTGGCTGAGCAGGCGTTCCTCGCTGCCGTTGGCGTTCATTACGCCGATCCGCGACCACGGGCCTTCGACCTTTTGGAAAGCGATATGGTCGCCATCCGGGCTCCAGCTTGGTGCGCCGTAAACGCCGGTGCCGAAGCTGACGCGGCGCTGGGCGGTGCCGTCGGCGTTCATCACGTACAGCTGCGGGCTTCCGGACCGGTCGCTGACGAACGCGATCTGCGTGCCGTCGGGCGACCAGCTGGGGCTGGTCTCGATCGACGGGGACGTGGTCAGCCGGCGCGGGATGCCGCCGGCGGAATCGACGGTGACGATGTCGGTGTTGCCGCCGCTGGCCACCGCCAGCGCGATGAGCACACCGTCGGGCGAGAAGGCCGGGGCGAAATTGGGATCTTCGGTCTGCAGCAGCGGGCGGTCCGACTTGCTGGCCAATTCGTTGACGCGGACGTGCGCCCGCCCGCCGGTGAAGCTGGTGTAGGCGATGCGCTTGCCCTTGGGCGACCAGTGCGGCGTGACGACGGTCGCGTCGCCTTCGGTGATGAAGCTGTGGCTCGACCCGTCGAAATCCATCACCGCAATGCGCTTGACCGGCGATTCCTCGCGACCGCTTTTGGCGACATAGACGATGCGGCTGTCGAACAGCGGCTTGTCGCCGGTCGCCTGGGTGTAGGCGGCATCGGCGCAGCGGTGCGCGGCGCGGCGCCATTCGCCGGTGGTGACGGCAAAGCCCTGCCGCGCCAGCTCGCGCCCCGATTGCACGTCATAGACGTAGCAGCCGATGGTCAGCCGCCCGTCGCTGCGCGCGTTGACGAAGCCGGACAGCAAGAGCTTGGCGCCGACCGACCGCCATTGCGGATAGGCCGGGGCGGTGATTTCGGGATAGGAGGGGACGCGCACGTTGCTGGTGTCGGCGATGATGACGCTGGCCGTGGACTTGAGGTCGGCGGTGACGAGATCGGCGATCTGGGTCGCGATCGTATAGGTCGTACCGGCGTCGGTTTCCTCGTTGCTGGCGGTGGCGAAGTGGGGGACGGCGACCACCGTCGCGCTCGCCTCGCGCGGTTGCGCGCCGGCGGCTGCGGGCAAGGCGGACAAGGCGGCAAGGGCCGCGGCGATAATCGGGCTAGGACGCATCGGGCCCCGCCTTAGCAATCGCCCGGAAACGGTCCACCCATTCGCTCGGCTGGCGGTGCGGCCGCTGGTCGGCGCTGAGGAAGGCGGCGGTCACCATGGCGTCGGTCAGGACTTGGCCGCCGCGCATGACTCGCTGCTGAATGACGACCGAAACGCCGCGCAGCTGTTCGACCGTGCTGACCACCAGCAAGTCGTCGCCAAGGAAGGCGGGCTTGCGATATTTGATCGCCACGTCGGCCACCGCATAGGTGCGGCCAGTGGCGCGCAACTCGCCCGCAAGGTCGATGCCGCAGGCGCGGATCATGTCCGACCGGGCCCGTTCCATGAACTTCAGGTAATTGGCGTAATAGACGATGCCGGCCGCGTCGGTGTCCTCGAAATAGACGGTCAGTGCATAATGGTGGTCGGCGCCGATGAAGCCGCCGCGATAGGGCGTGTCGAGCGATGAAGCAGTCACGGCACCGCCTGTAGCGAGCGCGGAGTCGCCGGGTCAAACATCGCTTGACGAGAGTGTAACGCTAAGGTTACATGTAACCTACACGTTACAGGGGTTACGGAATGACGACCATGAGCGAAGCGGCGGAAGCCGAGCGGTTGAGCCGGCGGCGAGGGCGGATATTGCCGATGCTGACTCTCCTGTTCCTGATCCAGCAGGCGAGTTTTTTCAGCCAGCTGGGCCAGGGCGATACGCCTATCGACCATGTGAAGATCAGCGCGTGGATGGTGATGTCGCTCCTGCTGGTGCTGATGCTCTACACCGGTGGAGGCTGGTTCCATTCGCGGCGGGTGCGCGAGCTGGCCAATGACGAATCGACCCGGGCCTTCCGTCAATCCGCGCTCAACCTGGGTTTCTTGATGACGATGCTGGCCGCGCTGGCCGTGGCGCTGGTGTCGATGGTCCAACCGATTGGCCCGCGGGAGGCGGTTCAGGTTATCGTTTCGGTGGGAGTTGTCACTGCCATGCTCCGTTTCGCTTTCCTAGAGCGCCGCGCGCAACGCGATGGCTGAACGGCTGGCCAACTGCATCAAGGAAAAGCGGACGGAGGCGGGGTTGACCCAGCTCCAACTGGCGGAGGCGGTCGGGGTCACGCGGAAGACCGTCAACACCGTCGAGAACGGCATCTTCACGCCGTCGGCGACGCTGGCGATCAAGCTCGCCGCAGCGCTCGGCCTTACGGTCGAACAGCTGTTCTGGGTGGAGCGCTGAGCTCGGCGATCTGGCGCAGAAGGTCGCCCTGCGCGACCGACATGTCGGCCAGGTGCATGCCCCAGCCGGGCAGGAACATGCCGCCGATACCGACTTCGCCGCCGATGCGGCTGGTGCGCTTCGACCCCGGGACCGTGGCGGTGCGCAGCGACAGGTAGCCGCGGCGGCCGTTGGTCACGCACTTGCCCGACGTCAGGCCTTCGGCGCGGACGTAGGCGGTCGGCGGCGGGCCTTCGCTGGACCAGGCGATCGGGCCGCCCGGCACCGGATAGGTGGAGCGGGTGTACCAATAGCTGTCGAGCGGCTGCCACACGGTCGAGCCGGGCGAGGCGGGGTTGGTGCAGGCGACCGTCATGCCGGGCGCCGCGGACCAGCCGAACATGGCGGCGTCGGGCGGCGGATTGCCGTCGCGGAAGCTGACCCAGCTCATCACGCAGCCGCGCTGCGAAGCGGTGGTGCAAATGGGCGTTGACTGGAAGGTGCCGCCGACGGTCCGGCCTTGCGGCACCAGCGTGTTGTAGCCGGGAAGGATGGCACGGACCATCTGGCGGGCGATCGGCTTGCCTTCGATCTCGCGCTTGATCAGCTCCTGCAGCATCAGCGAACCCTGGCTGTGCCCGATGAGGACGAACGGGCGGCCCTTGTTGGAATTGGCAAGGTAGGCGCGCCAGGCGCGGGCGACGTCGGCATAGGCCAGTTCGCCCGCCGCCTTGATGTCGCTGCCGAAAGCGGAGGCGGCGACCGCGCCAAGCGTCATCTGGCGATAGACCGGCGCGAACGGCCGGCACACGGAGGCGAAGCGCGCGAACTGCGACTTCACCGCGCCGATTTCCTCGCGCACGACGAGATCGCTGTTGAGCCCGCTGTCGCCGGACATGGTCGGGTAGACGTAGAAGCAATCGACCGGCGCGTTGCGGGCCGGCGCGACCTGCCCGTTGGAGCCGTAGCCGGCGGCGGTGAGCGCGGTCGTCGGCAACGGATCGGAACAGGCGTCCTTGCGGCCGGGCAGGCACAGCCAGTTGGCCTGCACCGCATAGTCGGGCGGCGGCACCGGCGCGGCCTGGGCATTGGCGGGCTGGGCCGGCGACAAGGCCGCGATCACCCCGGTGATGAATTTTTCCATTACTTGGATTGGCTGTCCCCGTCGAAAAGTCCGGTCTGGCTGCCCTGTGGCGGGTTGAGCCCGAGATGGGTCCAGCCGCGGCCGTTAAGGCAGCGGCCTCTTGCCGTGCGGGCGATGAGGCCAAGCTGAATGAGGAAGGGTTCGATCACGTCCTCGATCGTGTCGCGCGGTTCGGACAGGCCCGCGGCCAAAGTCTCGATCCCCACCGGGCCGCCCCCGTAAAGGTCGGCGATCATCGTCAGATAGCGCCGGTCCATCGCGTCGAGCCCAAGCGCGTCGATTTCCAGCCGGGACAAGGCGGAATCGGCCGTCGCCGCGTCGATCCGCTGGTTGCCCGCGGCGTGGGCGAAATCGCGCACTCGGCGCAGCAGCCGGCCGGCAATGCGCGGCGTCCCGCGCGAGCGGCGGGCGATTTCCCGGGCGCCGTCGTCGGCGATGTCGGCGTCGAGCAGGCGGGCAGCGCGGCGGACGACCAGCTCCAGTTCCTCGACGGTGTAGAAATTGAGCCGGACCGGAATGCCGAAGCGGTCGCGCAGCGGCGTGGTCAGCAGGCCCTGCCGGGTGGTCGCGCCGACGAGGGTGAAGCGCGGCAGGTCGATCCGCACCGAGCGCGCCGACGGGCCTTCGCCGATCATCAGATCGAGCGCGCGGTCCTCCATTGCCGGATACAGAACTTCCTCGACCGCCGGATTGAGGCGGTGGATCTCGTCGATGAACAGGACGTCGCCGTCCTCGAGGTTGGTGAGCAGCGCGGCAAGATCGCCGGACTTGGCGATGACCGGGCCGGAGGTGGCGCGAAAACCGACGCCCATTTCGCGGGCAAGGATGGCGGCCAGCGTCGTCTTGCCCAGCCCCGGCGGTCCGTGGAGCAGGACATGGTCGAGCGCTTCGCCGCGGCCCTTTGCCGCGTTGACGAACACGCGCAGGTTCTCGCGCGCGGCCTTCTGCCCGATGAATTCGTCGAGGCTTTTCGGGCGCAGCGCCTGGTCGGCGTCTTCGCTGGTGCGCTCGGGCGTGGTGATCCGGGCCGGGTCGGTTGCCATCCCGTCCTGATTCGCAGATGCAGATGCCAACGACAAGATAAAGCGGGGGCTTTCCGATGCTGATCGACCGGCGGACGGTGATGACGGGTGCGGTGGCCGCAATGGCGGCGGCGCCGTTGGCCGCAAGGGCCAGGCCGGCGGCCAGCGCAAGCTGGTTCGACCGGGCGATCATCATCGACGGCCTTGGCGGCATCGGCGACCCCTACGATGGCAGCGACGCGACGCGCTTGAGCGATCGCAGCTGGCAGGAAACGCTGCAAACCGGCGTAACCGCAGCCCGGGACACGGTGATGCCGGTCGGCAACGTCGCCGATCCGTGGGGCGATTATCAAAAGGACGTCGAGACCAAGCGCGGCTACTTCAATGCCAACCCGGATCGGCTGATCCACGTGCGCAGCGCTGCCGACATCCTCAAGGCCAAGCGCGAGAAGAAATTCGCCCTGATCCTCGGCACGCAGGACACGGCGATGATCGGCGGCGAGCTCGACCGACTGGCGCAGTTGAAGAAGGACGGCGTGCTGACCGTCCAGCTGACCTACAACAATGGCAATTTGGCCGGTGACGGCGCGCTCGAGCCGCGCGATGGCGGCGTCACCAAGCTGGGCAAGGCGACGATCGAGCGGATCGAGGCGGAAAAGCTGCTGCTCGACCTGAGCCATGGTGGAGCCCGGACAATGGCGGAAGCAACGGCGCTGGCGAAGCGGCCGCTGGTGATCAGCCATACCGGCGCCCGCAGCCTGACCGAGCATCCCCGCAATACCGCCGATGCGACAATGAAGGCGGTTGCCGACAAGGGCGGCGTGGTCGGGGTATATTGGATGCCGTTCCTGGCGGCCGGCCGGCCGGCGACCGAAGCGGACCTGATCGCTCATATCGAGCGCGTCGCCAATGTCGTCGGCGAAGATCATGTCGGGATCGGCACTGACAACGGTGTCCTGCCGCTGGCGCTCAACGCCGAAGCGAAGAAGAAAATGGACGACTGGTCGCGCGAGCGGGCGGCCCGCGGCATTGCCTCGCCCGGCGAAGGCGTCGGCATCTATCCGTTCATCGAGGAGCTGAACCGCATCGACCGCTACCGCTCGGTGGCCGCAACCCTGCACAAGCGCGGGTGGAGCGTCAGTCGGCTGGAGAAGCTGTTCGGCAGCAATTTCCTGCGCGTCTATCGCGAGGTCTGGGGCGGCTAGACCTCGCGGCTGGCGCTGCGCCGCTGCCACGGCCAGCGGCCCTCGATCTCCACTTCCAGCGACCAGCTGAGGAAGGTCCGGATCGCCACGATCCCGGCCAGCACCGCCAGGCTCTGCAGCGTCGGCGTTACCGCCACGGTGTTGATGATGTCCGCGGCGACGAGGAATTCGAGGCCCAGCAGGATCGCCCGTCCGAGGTTGGAGCGAAAGTCGGCCACCGCCTGGTCGCGGGACCGCGGGTCGAACGAGCGGATGAGAAAGCGCAACAGGTAGAAGAAGGCCCCGAGCGCGATGATCGCGATGCCCAGCAGCTCGATGATTCGGCCGACGGTGTGGGCGATGTCGATGGATAGGGCGTCAAGCATGGCGGCAGAACACCACAACCGTCCCCCGCCGACAATATGGCTGGCCTAGGCCGCGCCCTGCCGCAACTTCCGGCGAGACCGCCGCAAATCTTCATACCGGCTGCGAAAGCCTCGGAACGGACGGCCGCGCCCGTCGTCACCCCTGCACTATTATGGAGGACCAGGTGAGCGACGAACCCAACGGCATTCTTTCATCGTCAGGCGGACGAACGGCAGCGGCCGTCGGGATCGGCGTCGCGACGGCGGCGGTCGCCGCCGGGGCGCTGCTCCTGTCCCGGTCGTCGCGCCATCCGCACATCGATACCGACGCGCCGAACTGGACGCTCGACAAGTCGTCGGACGGCAGCCGCCCGATTATCGGCAAGACGCAGCTGGTCGGCGCCCCGCGCGACCAGCTGTTCAAGGCCTGGTCGCGGTTCGAGGATTTTCCGAAGTTCATGGAAAACGTCGAACGCGTGGAAACGCTGGGCGACGACCGGTCGCGCTGGACGATCAAGGCGCCGGCCGGAAAGCAGGTCACGCTCGTCAACCGAGTAACCGAGCGAGTCGAGAACCAGGCGATCAGCTGGCAAAGCGAACCGGACAGCGACATCGCCAACGCCGGCAAGGTGACGTTCGCGGACGCGCCAGAAGATCGCGGCACCTATGTCACGCTGGTGCTCAGCTACGACCCGCCGGCCGGAACGATGGGGCGGCTGTTCGCCAAGCTGTTCCAGCGCGAACCGGCCATCCAGGCGCGGCGCGACCTGCGCCGCTTCAAGCAGCTGATCGAAACCGGCGAAGTGACCACCAACGCCTCGCCATCCGGCCGCTCGTCCGAGAGCCCGGCCGAAGCCCACATTTAAGCGAAAGGTCCGACCATGCGCGCAGTCACCTGGCAGGGACGCCACGACATTCGGGTCGATACCGTGCCCGATCCGGAAATCGTCAATCCCCGCGACGCCATCCTGAAGGTTACCTCGACCGCCATCTGCGGGTCCGACCTGCACCTGTACGACGGCTACATCCCGACCATGCGGGCAGGCGACATCGTCGGCCATGAATTCATGGGCGAAGTGGTCGAGGTGGGGCCGAAGTCGACGTTGAAGAAGGGCCAGCGCGTGGTCGTGCCGTTCACCATTTCGTGCGGCCAATGCTTCTTTTGCGACCGGCAGCAATTCAGCGCCTGCGACAACAGCAACCCGGCCGAAACGTCCGACGCGTCGGAAACCGGCATGGGCCATCCGATGGGCGCGGCCTTCGGCTACGCGCATCTGACGGGCGGCTATGCCGGCGGGCAGGCCGAATATGTCCGCGTGCCCTATTCGGACATCGGCCCGGTGGTCATTCCCGACGGGCTGGACGACGACAAGGTGCTGTTCCTGTCCGACAT
The DNA here is from genome assembly GCF_014352855.1 of Sphingomonas sabuli. GTDB lineage: Bacteria > Pseudomonadota > Alphaproteobacteria > Sphingomonadales > Sphingomonadaceae > Sphingomicrobium > Sphingomicrobium sabuli. The sequence goes on from NZ_CP060697.1 coordinate 1,961,394, forward strand.
CCTGCCGACCGGGTGGCAGGCGGCGGTCAATGCGGACATCGAACCGGGCGATACGGTGGCGGTCTGGGGTTGCGGGCCGGTCGGGCTGTTCGCCATCCAGTCCGCGCTGATCCTTGGCGCGGAACGGGTCATCGCCATCGACCATTTCCCGTCGCGTCTGAACCTTGCGCGGCAGCTGGGCGCGGAAATCCTCGATTACACGCAGGGCGACGTGCGCGAAGCGCTGACCGACATGACCGGCGGCATCGGCCCCGACGCCTGCATCGATTGCGTCGGGATGGAAAGCCACGGGCTAACCGCCGACAATGTGATCGACCAGATCAAGGTGTCGACCTTCATGGCCAGCGACCGGATCTATGCGCTGCGCCAGGCGATCCTTGCCTGCCGCAAAGGCGGCCGGCTGTCGATTCCGGGCGTCTATGGCGGGTTCGCCGACAGCTTTCCGATCGGCCAGCTGATGGAAAAGGGGCTGACCGTCAAAAGCGGACAGACCCACGTCCAGAAGTTCACGGCGGAATTGCTGGCGAAGATCGAGGATGGGACGATCGACACGACCTTCCTCATCTCGCACCACGCACCGCTGGAAGACGCGGCCGACATGTACAAGCACTGGCACGACGAACAGAACGACTACACCAAGATCGTGCTCAAGCCGGACCTGCCCAAGGGCGCGGTGAAAAAGGTGCAGGAAGTGGAGTATGCGGACGCCTAACGCCCGCCGTCAGTCGAAGTGGTCGATGCCCTCGCCGGCGATGGTCAGCCAGGCCGGCTTGCGGCTTTCGTAGACGGAATAAAAGGGCGTGAACGCGGTGGGCTTGTCGAGCGTGCCCATCGTTATCGCGACGAGCCGGTCGGGGTCGTTCTCGGTGACGTAATAGACGTCCGTCCCGCAATCGGGACAGAAGTGGAAGTTGGCGTGTGAGCCGCTGTCGCCGGTCATCGGAAAGCTTTTCGATTGGCCGGCGATCGTCACGCGGTCTTCGGGCCAGCGCACCTGCGCCGCGAACATGCTCCCCGACCGTTTCTTGCAGTTAAGGCAGTGACAGACGGACACGCGGACCGGGTCACCGGTCGCGGTGGCAGTAAGTTGCCCGCAGCGGCAGGAGGCGACGTGGGTCATCTGGACTTTTTCAGGGCCATCCGCACCAGCGCGTCGAGCGAGGCATCGGCGCCGAGTTCGTCGAGCGCGGCGTTGACGGCCGCGCTGGCGTCGGCGGGCTTGAAGCCGAGGTTGGCGAGGGCGGACAGAGCGTCGGCGGCGGCGCCGGCGCGCGGGGCGGGGGCGCCGCCGCCAATGCTGGGGGCGCCGAGCTTGCCTTTGAGCTCATTGGCGATGCGGGCGGCGAGCTTCGGCCCGACGCCGTTGGCGCGGCCGATCATCGCCTTGTCTTCCTGGCTCACGGCGCGCGCGAGTTCGTCGGGCGACAAGGCAGACAGGATCGCCTGCGCCAGCCGGCCGCCGACGCCCTGAATGCTGGTCAGCGCGCGGAACGTGTCGCGCTCCGCCGCGCTGCCGAAGCCGAACAGGGTCCACGCATCCTCGCGCACCTGCAATTCGGTGAGGACGAGGACATCGTTGCCGACCGCGCCAAAGGCTTCGAGCGTGCGCGCGCTGCAATGGACCAGGTAGCCGACGCCGCCGACGTCGATCACCGCCGTGTCGGCGCCCATTTCCGCAAGCTTGCCGGTCAGGCGCGCAATCAAGTCCGGTCCCCCATGCCCATGCGGAGCACACCCTTCGCCATGCCCGGGGCGAGCGCAACCGCTAAAATCGGGGACCGGCTCGCCGGGCGAAAATATCGCCTGCGGCGCACATCTTGATCCATGATAAGTTTGCCGGTCCGCGAGCGCGCGGGCGAGTCGCGTCTGTCCATTTCCTGCAGGAGCGTTTGCGATGCCCACCATCACCACCCGCGACGGGACCGAGATTTTCTACAAGGACTGGGGGCCCAAGGACGCCCGGCCGATCGTCTTTCATCATGGCTGGCCGCTGTCGGCCGACGATTGGGACGCGCAGCTGATGTTCTTCCTGGCCAAGGGCTATCGGGTCATCGCTCACGACCGGCGCGGCCATGGCCGCTCGGCGCAGGTTAGCGAGGGTCATGACATGGACCATTATGCGGCCGACGTGGCCGACCTTGCCGCCGCGCTCGACCTCAAGGACGCGGTCCATGCCGGCCATTCCACCGGCGGCGGGGAGGTCGCGCATTATGTCGCGCGGGCCGAGCCGGGGCGGGTCGCCAAGGCGGTGCTGATCAGCGCGGTGCCGCCGATCATGGTCAAGTCCGACAGCAACCCGGGCGGCACGCCGATCGAAGTGTTCGACGGCTATCGCGCGGGCGTCGCTGCCAATCGCGCGCAAATCTACCTCGATGTCGCGAGCGGCCCATTCTACGGGTTCAACCGCGACGGCGCGACCGTCAGCGAAGGCGTCATCCGCAACTGGTGGCGGCAGGGCATGATGGGCGGGATCAAGGCCCATTACGACGGCATCAAGGCGTTCAGCGAAACCGACTTCACCGAGGATCTGAAGGCGATCGACGTGCCCGTGCTGGTGATGCACGGCGATGACGACCAGATCGTGCCCTATGCCGACTCTGCGCCCCTTTCGGCCAAGCTGCTGAAGAACGGGACGCTCAAGACCTACGCCGGCTTTCCGCACGGCATGTGCACGACGCATGCCGATACGATCAACGCCGACCTGCTCGCCTTTATCGAAGGCAGCCTGCAGGGTGACGACGCCAGCAGCCAGCGGGAGGCCGTGCCCGCCTAGGGCGCGGCGGGCAGGTCGGGTACGGGCCGGCCGGCGATGGCGTCGGCCAGCAGCGCCGCGGCAAGCGCGAAGCCCTTGTCATGGTCGTCGTTGAAATAGAGCTCGCGGTACGGATTGACGCTGTTCACCGCCCACGCCGGCGGCAGGACAAGGAATGCCGGGCCGGCCTTCCCGTAGGGCTCGACGTAGGCGCCGGCCCAGCCTTGCTGCGCGCCCGCCCATCGCTTGCCGTCATACCGGCGGAGGATATTGGCGGGTACGTTATTGACCTGTTCGAGCGCCCGCGCGCGCCGCGCATCAATCGGGTCGGACAGGTCGAACTGCGCCGGCCGGACGGCGACCGCGACCGGCATGCCGGGATAGGCCGACCAGTCGCCGACATCGAGCGAGGCGAGAATGTCGGCGCGGCTCGACCAGACGTCCTTGCGCCCGTCGCCGTTGCCGTCGCGCGCCTGGGTATCGAAACGACCGGGCAGGATGGCCGTCTGGCCAAGGCGTCCGCTGTCCCCGGCGCGCAGCCGTTCGCGAGGGACGTCGCCGGCGACTACCAGCCGAGCGGCATGATGCAGCTGGAAATCCCCACGCGCGCCGCGATCGTGCGCGCCGAGGACCAGCAGCGCCGCGATCGCGTCATGCTGCGGCGGGCGGTCGCCAAAATCCGACAGCATTCCCCACATCGCCAGGCGCACTTCCGGCGGGGTGGTGCCGGCCTGCGCGCGACCGGACAGTACGCGGTACAGCGCGCGGCCCCGGGCAATGCGTTCGGACGTGACGTAGTGGCGAATGAAATCGGCCGGTTCGACGATCGCGGCCTGTTCGTCGAAGCACGCAATCAGCTGCGGGTCGGCGCGGATGCCGGCGAACAGGCGGACAAGATAGGGCCGCCAGCTGGTACCGCCCTCGTCCAGCAGCCGGTCGCGATAGGCGTCGACCCGGGGGTCGCCGGTGCTGTCCAGCACGGGTTCGGGCCCGGCAACGAAAGCCGGGTTGTCGGGGGGCGGGGGCGGCATGGGCAGCGGCGGAGTCGCGACCGCGGCACCGGCAAGCAGCGCCAGCACCAGGGTCGATCCGATCGTTGCAAAATTCCGAACAGCGGCCATCGGCCGGCGGATGCGGGGCAGGCGCTAAACCAGTCCTGAACGGTGGCTCGCGACATGATGGGCGTGGGTGATGGCCACCGCCAGCGCATCGGCGGCGTCGGCGCCGGCGATCTGCGCACCGGGCAACAGGCGCTGGATCATCGCATGGACCTGCGCCTTTTCCGCGGCGCCGGTGCCGACCACGGCCTTTTTCACCAGCCGCGCAGCATATTCGCCGACGTCCATGCCCCCGCGGGCGGCGCATAGCAGGACGACGCCCCGCGCCTGGCCCAGCTTCAGCGTCGATTGCGGGTTCTTGTTGACGAACACCTCCTCGACCGCGGCGGTGTCCGGCGCGCGGTCGGCGATCAGCGCGTCGAGCTGTGCGGCGAGATGCGACAGGCGCCGCGGCAGCGATTCCTTGCTGTCCGTCTTCAACTGTCCGTTGGCGACGTGGGACAGGCGATTGCCTTCGGCGCGAATGAGCCCCCAGCCGGTTGTTCCCAGCCCGGGGTCGAGACCCAGGATGAGCGTCAAAGGCGGATGCCGACGCGCGGCGCCAGCGCGATCATCGCCGCGTAGAGCAGGATCGTCAGCAGGCAGCCAAGCGCCAGCGCGGCGTAGAAATGCACGCCGTTGCGAAGCAGCAGCGGGATGGCGAGGAACATCGGCAGCGACGGCAGGACGAACCAGAAGGTCGCGGCGCTATGGTCGGCCATGTTGGCGGGATCGGGCGATGCCTGCCACAGCCAGATCATGCCCAGCACGGACACCAAAGGGAGCGAGGCGACGAGCCCGCCAAGCCCGGGATAGCGGCGGGCGATTTCGGAAACCGCGGCGACGATCAGGCCGCTTAACAGCGCCTTGACCGCCAGCCAGCCCCACATCAGCCGAACTTCTCCAGCTCTTCGTCCGGAATGCTTTCGTTGCCCCACACGGTCTGGACGTCGTCGTCGTCGTCCAGCGCGTCGAGCAGCTTGAGCAGGCTTTGCGCCTCGTCGCCGCGAACCTCGACCTCCAGGCCCGGCTTCCATGCCAGCTTGGTCGCTTCGGCTTCGCCCAGCATGCCTTCGAGCGCCTTGGCGACGGTGTGCAGTTCGTCGACGCTGGTCCAGATGCGGTGGCCGTCGTCGTCGGATTCGATGTCTTCCGCGCCCGCTTCCAGCGCCGCTTCGAGCACCTTGTCGGGATCGCCCGCGCTGGCCGGATATTCGATCAGGCCAAGCCGTTCGAAGCCGTGGCTGACGGACCCGGACGCGCCCAGATTGCCGCCGTTCTTGGAAAAAATCGTGCGCATGTTGGTCGCGGTGCGGTTGCGGTTGTCGGTCAGCGCCTCGACGATGATCGCGACCCCGGCCGGGCCGAATCCTTCATAGCGCAGTTCCTCGTAATTTTCGGTGTCGCCGCCCGACGCCTTGTCGATCGCCCGCTGGATATTGTCCTTGGGCATCGACTGCGCCTTTGCAGCCAGTACCGCGGCGCGCAGCCGCGGGTTCATGTCGGGATCGGGCAGGCCCATCTTCGCGGCCACCGTGATTTCGCGCGACAGCTTGGAGAACATCGACGAGCGCTTCTTATCCTGCGCGCCCTTGCGGTGCATGATGTTCTTGAACTTACTATGGCCGGCCATGCTCTTCTCTAAATCATGCGTTCGGGAAAATCGTCGGCGTCCTAGACCGCACGCGCAAGTGACGCAACGAAGTGGCTGACGAGCCAGTCCGACGGGTCGGCGCCGTGGCGCTGCGCGAATTCGAGCCGCGCGACCGGGACGCATTTCTCGCCATGTATGCGCACTCCGCCTTTCAGGGGCGGGTCGGGGTCGGCGGAGCGGAGGCAGCGGCGCTGTTCGACACGTTCCTGTCGTGGCGGCACGCGTCGTCGCGAGAGAATGTCCAGCTTGTCATCGCGGATCGCGACGATCGGCTGATCGGCGATGTCGGCGTCCGCCTGGCGGGAGGCGCGGCGTCGATCGGGATCGACCTGCATCCCGACCATTGGGGCCGCCATCGGCTTGCGATCGACTGCCTGCGCGCCGCCGAAGCGCTGGCGAGAACGCTTGGTGCCGAATGCATCGTCGCCGAAACGCGCGCCGACGATTCGCTTACCGCGCGCCTGGCGACGTGGCTCGGAGCAAGCGAGGTGCCGGCCGCCGAGCCCGGCAGCCGACGCTGGCGGAAAATGCTCGACTAAGCGCGCGAACGGGTCAGGCGAGTCCGAGTGCGCTGCGGTACGTTTCGAGGATCGCGTCCTGTTCCTGCCGGGTGTGGGTTTCCATCTTTCGCAGGCGCACGACCATGCGCATGATCTTGGGATCGTAGCCGGTGGCCTTGGCTTCGGCGTATACGTCGCGAATGTCGTCCGCGATGCCCTTTTTCTCTTCCTCGAGCCGTTCGATACGCTCGATAAACAGCCGCAGCTGGTCGGCTGCGACGGCGCCTTCCGCCATGTCCCACTCCATGTTTTAAGATTCGGCCCAGCGTCTAGGCGAGGCGGCGCCGGCGCTCAACCCGGTTGAATGCCGACATTCTCCCGCTATGGCGGCTGCGAAGCAGAAGGACCGGATGAGCGAAATTCTCAAGCCACGCGCGCGCAAGGTGAAAATCCTCGCCACACTGGGCCCGGCGTCGAGCAAGCCGGCCGTCATCCGCACGCTCATGGTCGCGGGCGCCGATGCGTTCCGGATCAACATGAGCCACGGCACGCATGCGCAGAAGGCCAAGCTGGTCGAAGCGATCCGCCAGCTGGAAAAGGACCTTCACCGGCCGACCACCATCCTGTTCGACCTGCAGGGCCCGAAGTTGCGGGTGGGCGATTTCGCCGGGGGATCGTCCGAGGTCGAAACCGGAGCCCGCTTCGTCCTCGACCGCGACCGCACGCCCGGCGATGCCAGGCGCGTCGAACTGCCGCATCCCGAATTGTTCGAAGCGATCTCGAAGGGCGACCGGCTGTTGATCGACGACGGCAAGGTGCGGCTGAAGGCGGTCGAGGTGCACGACGACCGGATCGTCGCCGAAGTGATGGTCGGCGGCACCTTGTCCAACCACAAGGGCGTCAACGTGCCGGATGTCGTCGTCCCGATCCCGGCCCTCACCGACAAGGACCGCAAGGACCTGGCCTTCGCGCTGGAGCAGAAGGCCGACTGGGTCGCACTGTCGTTCGTCCAGCGGCCCGACGACGTGGCCGAGGCGCGCGAGCTGATCGGCAACCGCGCGCTGCTGATGGCCAAGATCGAAAAGCCGGCCGCGATCGAGCGGCTCAACGAGATCATCGCCTTGTCAGACGGGGTGATGGTCGCCCGCGGCGACCTTGGCGTCGAGCTTCCGCCCGAAGACGTGCCGCCGATGCAGAACAAGATCATCGCCGCGTCGCGCCAGTTCGGCAAACCGGTGGTGGTCGCGACCCAGATGCTGGAATCGATGATCAATTCCCCGACCCCGACGCGGGCCGAAGTGAGCGACGTGGCGACCGCCATCTACGACGGCGCGGACGCGGTCATGCTGTCGGCGGAAAGCGCGACCGGCGACTATCCGGTAGAAGCGGTGCAGATGATGGACCGCATCGCGCAAAGCGCGGAACAGGACCCGGTTTATCCGGGCCGCGTACATTTCACCGAAACCGTGCTCGAAGCGACCACCGCCGACGCGCTCGCCGCGTCCGCTCGGCAGATCGCCAATACCGTCTCGGCGCAGGGCATGGTCTGCTACACCAGTTCCGGATCGACCGCGCGCCGGATCGCGCGCGAACGGCCGCCGGTGCCGATCCTGGCGATGACCGCGCTGCTCCAGACGGCGCGGCGGCTGGGCCTGATCTGGGGTGTGCGGCCAGTTCACACGCGCGACGTGTCGAGCTTTGAAGAGATGGTCGCCAAGGGCAAGCGCATGGCGCTGCGCCACAAGCTGGCGGCCGGCGGCGAGCGGCTGGTCCTGATGGCCGGCGTGCCGTTCGGGACCCCGGGATCGACCAACGTGATCCACGTCGTCCGGCTGGCCGGCGACGAACTGGAACGCCACCAGCCGAAGCAGCCCTAACGGGCGAGCAGCGCCGGCAGCTGGTCGGGAATTTCGCTGGCGTAGAAGCCGACCGGACCGACGGTCTTCGACAGTCGCGCGCCCGCCTCTCCGTGCAGCAGCACAGCCCAGAGCAAGCCGCCGAGCGGATCCATCCCGCGGGCGATCAAGGCGCCGACGATGCCGGACAAGGTATCGCCGCTGCCCGCGACGCCAAGGCCGGGCGAACCGCCGGTGAACTTCCAGCTGCGGCCGTCGGGCGCGACGACGAAACTGGGTACGCCCTTGACCAGGACGTAGGCGCCAAAGCGCTCGGCCGCCCGGTGGCCGGCCGCCAGCGGATCGGCATCGACCTCCTCGGGCTCGCAACCCAGCAGCGCCGCCATCTCGCGCGAATGCGGCAGCAGCACCGGCGGCGTCTGCGCCTTGCGGCAATGGTCGGCGATGGGCGCCAGGCAATTGAGCAGGCCGGCGTCGAGCACGATCGGCTTGCCGGTGCGCAGCAGCGCTTCGGACATGGCGGTGCCGACTTTGCTTTCCTCGATGCCCGGACCGGCGACGATCGCGTCGGCCTTGTCCGCCTCGCCGCCCACCTGGCGGACCGCGGCACGCTTGATGTTGCCGTCGCTGGATTCGGCGATCGGCAGCACCAGCACTTCGGGCATGTGCAGCGCCATCGACGGGGCGACGCTGGCGACGGTGGCCACGCGGACCTTGCCGGTGCCGCTGCGCAGCGCGGCGCGGGTCGCAAGCATCGCCGAACCGGGCACCAGCCGGTTGCCGGCAACGATCAGCAGGACGCCGTGCGAATTCTTGTCGCCGTCTTCGACCTTGGGCAACGGAAAGGCCTTGAGCGCCGCCCTTGTCAGCGACCTGGGGCGGCTCATCGCGTGCCCGTCATCTGGTCCGGTTCGGCGGTCTTGGCCGCGCCCTGTTCCTCCAGCGGCGTGCCGTGATTCCACAGCGCCAGCTTGGGCGCGCACAGGCCCGCCTTGTCGGGTTCGAAATCGTACGCGCAGATGCCGCAGTTGAGCACTTCGGCCTGCTTGTCGATCGTCAGGATCTCCGCTTCTTCCAGTTCGTCGAGGATGTAGCGGAAGCACAGCACGACGACCTGGTGCGCGACGACCAGCACGCGGCGATCCGAATAATGCAGGTTGATGGTGTTGAGCATCGAGCGCAGCCGCAGGATGACATCAGCCCAGCTCTCGCCACCCGGCGGCCGGTGATAGAATTTGCCCAGCCGCGCGCGATGCTCGGCCTCTTCGGGAAAGCGCGCTTTGATGCCGGCGGTGGTCAGCCGGTCGAAGATTCCGAATTCGCGCTCGCGCAGCCGTTCGTCGACGATCGCCTTGCGCGGCCCGTCGGCCAGCGCGTCTGCCTCGCAAATCGCCAGCGCCGTCTGCCGTGCGCGGATGTAGGGCGAGGTGAGGATCAGTTCCGGCCGCTGATCCTTGGGCAGCGCGGCAAAATATTCGCCCGCCGCCCTGGCCTGGCGGAAGCCGAGTTCGGACAGGGGCACGTCCACGTCGCGCTCCTCGATGCCGATTTCCAGATGCCCTGCTTCATGCGCAAGGTCGCGCGCGACATTGCCCTGGCTTTGCCCGTGCCGGACGAGCCACAGCTTTTCCGGCCAATGCTGACGTTGGTTCATGCAATGCCAAAAGCGCGAACGGCGGAATCTTTCCCGCGGGACCGCGGCGATTGACCAGCGGCGCTCCGCCGTGGAAGGACGGCGGCGAGGACGGACCGCCCAGAGGGGAACAATGGCGACAACCATCGAAGAGCTGGAATCGCGGCGCGAGCTGGCGAAGCAGGGCGGCGGGCAAAAGCGCATCGACGCGCAACATGCCAAGGGCCGGCTGACCGCGCGCGAGCGGCTAACCGTGCTGCTCGATCCCGGCAGCTTCGAAGAATATGACATGTTCGTCGAACATAATTGCGCCGATTTCGGAATGGAGACGCAGAAGTTTCCGGGCGACGGCGTGGTCACCGGATCGGGCACGATCAACGGCCGGCTGACGTTCGTCTTCGCGCAGGATTTCACCGTCTTCGGCGGGTCGCTTTCGGAACGCCACGCGCAAAAGATCTGCAAGGTGATGGACATGGCGATGAAGGCCGGCGCGCCGGTCATCGGGCTGAACGATTCGGGCGGCGCGCGCATCCAGGAAGGCGTCGCGTCGCTGGGCGGGTATGCGGAAGTCTTTCAGCGCAACGTGCTCGCTTCCGGCGTGGTCCCGCAATTGTCGCTGATCATGGGGCCGTGCGCGGGCGGTGCGGTCTATTCGCCGGCGATGACCGACTTCATCTTCATGGTGAAGGATTCGAGCTACATGTTCGTCACCGGGCCGGAGGTGGTGAAGACGGTCACCAACGAAGTGGTCACGCAGGAAGAATTGGGCGGCGCGGTTACCCATACGACCAAGTCGGGCGTTGCCGACGTCGCGTTCGAAAACGACATCGACGCCTTGCTCGCCACCCGCGACTTCTTCGACTTCCTGCCGCTCAGCAACCGCCACGATCTGCCGGTGCGGCCGACCGACGACCCGTGGGACCGCCAGGACGACAGCCTCGACACGCTCGTCCCGCCCAGCGCAAGCACCCCCTACGACATGCACGAACTCATCCGGAAGATCGCCGACGAGGGCGACTTTTTCGAGCTTCAGCCGAAGCATGCGGCAAACATCATCATCGGCTTCTGCCGCATCGAAGGACGCACTGTCGGGGTCGTCGCCAACCAGCCGACAGTGCTGGCCGGCGTGCTCGACATCGCGTCGTCGAAGAAAGGCGCGCGCTTCGTGCGCTTCTGCGACGCGTTCGAAATCCCCATCCTGACTCTGGTCGACGTCCCCGGCTTCCTGCCCGGCGTCGCGCAGGAGCATAACGGGATCATCAAGAACGGCGCGAAATTGCTGTTCGCTTATGCCGAAGCGACGGTGCCCAAGATCACGGTCATTACGCGCAAGGCCTATGGCGGCGCCTATGACGTGATGGCGTCGAAGCATTTGCGCGGCGATTTGAACTACGCCTGGCCGACCGCCGAGATCGCGGTGATGGGCGCCAAGGGCGCGGTCGAAATCATCTTCCGGTCCGAACGCGACAACCCGGACAAGATCGCCGAAAAGACGCGCGAATATGAAGAGCGCTTCGCCAACCCCTTCGTGGCCGCGAGCAAGGGCTTCATCGACGATGTGATCATGCCCCATTCCACGCGCCGGCGGGTCGCGATGGGCCTGCGCAAGCTGCGCGACAAGCAGCTGGAGAATCCTTGGAAGAAACACGACAATATTCCGTTGTGAGGAGTGCATGAGCACCTACACCGCCACAATCCGCTGGAAGCGCGACCCGGGCACCGACTTTTCGCGCGGACAGTACAGCCGAGCGCACGAGTGGGTCTTCGACGGACTGACCGTCCCCGCGAGCCCCAGTCCGCACATCGTGCCGGCGCCTTGGCACAAGCTCGACGCGGTCGATCCGGAGGAGGCGTTCGTCGCCAGCCTCGCGTCCTGCCACATGCTGTTCTTCGTCGACCTTGCGCGCCGTGCTGGGCACGTGGTCGACAGCTATGTGGATGAAGCCGAGGGCACGCTGGAAAAGCGCGACGATGGGAAAATGTGGATAAGCGCGGTCGTGCTGCGCCCGCAGGTCGTGTGGGGCGGCGATGCGCCGGACGAGGCGGCGATCGCGAAGTTGCACCACGACGCCCACGAACAGTGTTTCATCGCCAACAGCGTGACGACGAAAGTGACCATCGAGCAATGAAACTTGGCCGGTTGAACCATGTCGGGGTCGCGACCCCGTCGATCGAACGGAGCCTTGAAACCTACAAGGCAATGTTCGGCGCGGAGCCGGCCGGCGAGCCGTTCGACCTGCCAGCGCAGGGCGTGCGCGTCTGTTTCGTCGATACGCCCAACAGCCAGATCGAGCTGATCGAGCCGCTTGGCGAGACCTCGCCGATCGTCAAATTCCTCGAGAAGAACCCGGCCGGCGGGCAGCATCATGTCTGTTTCGAGGTCGAGGATATCGCGGCCGCCCGGGCGCATTTCGAAGGCAAGGGCGCGCGCATCCTCGGCCCGACGCGTATCGGTGCGCACGGAACGCCGGTGTTTTTCCTCCATCCCAAGGACATGGGCGGGGTACTGACCGAGCTGATGGAAACCCCTGCGCATTAGCGTCGCGTTCCCGCTAGGTTCAGGTGCGAACCGCTAATTTGCGGGCCATGGATATTCGCAAGATGCTGAATCGCCGCGAAGTGTTCGGCGCTGCCGGGGTTGGCGCCGCGGCCGTGATCCTCGCCAATTTTCCCGCCGGTGCGGCCGCGAAGAAGTATGAGGTCAGTTACAGCCCGGCGGAATGGAAGAAGCGGCTCGGACCGCAGCGCTATGCGATCCTGCGCGAAGCCGGGACCGAGCGCGCCTATACCAGCCCGCTCAACAAGGAGCACCGCAAGGGCCTGTTCGGCTGTGCCGGTTGCGGCCTGCCGCTGTTCAGTTCGTCGACCAAGTTCGACAGCGGTACCGGCTGGCCCAGTTTTTACCGGGCGCTTCCCAATGCTGTCATCGAACGGGTGGACCGCAGCATGTTGATGCAGCGTACCGAGATTTTGTGCCGCCGCTGCGGCGGACACCTTGGCCACGTGTTCGACGACGGGCCGAAACCGACCGGACTGCGCTATTGCATGAACGGTCTGGCGCTCAAGTTCCGCGCCGCCTGAAGGACATCATGATGCGACCCAAATATCTTTTCGCAGCGGCATTGGCCGCGACCGCCCTGGCGTCCCCGGCGCCCGCCGCGCGCAGCGAAACCGCGGTGCTCGCGGGCGGCTGCTTCTGGGGCATGGAAGCGGTATTCGAACATGTGCAGGGCGTGAGCAACGTCGTGTCCGGCTATGCCGGCGGCGACGCCAAGAGCGCCAATTACCGCGACGTCAGTGCGGAACGGACCGGCCACGCCGAAGCCGTGCGCATCACCTACGATCCGTCGCGCATCGGCTATAACGATCTGCTCGCCATCTATTTCTCGGTCGCGCACGACCCGACGCAGGTGAACCGCCAGGGCCCGGACACCGGTCCCAGCTATCGCTCCGCCATCTTCCCGCAGGACGCCAGGCAGAAGGCGATTGCGGCGGAAGTGATCGCACGGCTGAAGAAGCAGGGCGTGAAGGTCGCGACGAAGATCGAAAGCGGAACGTTTTATCCGGCCGAGGCCTATCACCAGGATTACGCCCGCAAGAATCCCAACGACCGCTATATCGTCATCAACGATGCGCCCAAGGTGAAGCAGCTGAAGGCCAAATATCCGGCGCGCTTCAAGGGCTGACGATCAGATTTCTTCCTTGATCTGGCCAAAGGCGAGCAGGGCGAACAAGCCGGTGCCGCCGATCACGTTGCCGACCAGTGCCGGCAGGACGAAGCCGACCAGCGCCCAGCCCATCGACGCATTGCCGGTCAGCACCAGGACGTAGGCGTCGACCGCGCTGGCGATGACATGGGTGAAGCCGCCGATGGCGATGACGTAGGTCAGCAGGGCGATCAGCCAGAAGTGGCTCGATTTCGCCGCGACGATCAGCCACGCGACGGTAGCGATCAGGAAGCCGGCCGGAATGCCGAGCATCATCGTCGACCACATGCCGTGGCCCAGCATCGGCTTGCTCACCTCCACCATCGAATGCGCCAGCCACGGCGGGACCACGCCGGCGCCGACGAAGGCCGCGGCGACAAGAAAGGTGCCAAGCTGGTTGGCGAGAAAGACGATGCCCCACAGCCGGGCGAGCCGGCCCAGATTATGTCCGGACGGAGAGCCGATGACCGGCATCACGGCGACGACCGTATGTTCGGTGAACAATTGCAGCCGGCCGAGAATGACGATGAGGAAACCGACCGGATAGCCGAGTGCGGTGATGAGCTCGCGCCACGGCGCATCCGGCAAATGGTGGCGAAGGGCCGCCTCGGCGACCAGCGAGGCGCTGATCGCGATGCCCGCGGCCAGGGCCGACCACCACAGCGATGCAAATGGCCGGCCAAGCTCGTGTTCGCCCTTGAGCACGACCGCCTGGTACAGGACGATCGATTCCGGTCCGGATCGCTTCTCGGCTTCGCGCTGCTCGGCGCCGCTGACGTCGGTGCGTTCGCTGGCCTTTCTGTCGTCGGTCATGGGGCGTGAACGGACGGCGCGCCGGAATGACACCGACAGCGACACGACCGGATCGTTTGAAGAGTGGTGCCCAGGGACGGGATCGAACCGCCGACACCGTGATTTTCAGTCACGTGCTCTACCAACTGAGCTACCTGGGCTTTGCTTCGGCCGGGCGGCCGTTCAAGCGACGCGCTCCCTACCCGTGCCCCTTGTGACTGTCCAGCCCGCCGCGCCAATGCGATGGCCAACCGGGCCTAGCCGGAGCTCTGTTCGGGGTCGGGCGGGGCCGCGGGTCCGGGGATGCGATAACCTTCGCCCAGCCACTTGAGCAGGTCGCGGTCCTTGCAGCCGCGCGAACAGAACGGGCCGTGCTCGGCGCTGCTTGGGCTTCCGCACAGCGGGCAGCCCTTGGAATCAGACTTTCTCGGCATAGGCCCCATGGATGGGGATCGCCGCATCGCTGCGCAAGGTGACCGTGCCGCCGACCTGCCGCGCCAGCGCGTCGGTCCAGCCGGGGTGGCGTTCGATAACGGCGGCGACCGCCGGATGCGCGACCAGGCGGATCGCGCCGATCTCGCCGCCGGCGCGGCGCAGCAGGGCGCGGGCTTCGAACGGCGCGCGGTCGGCGGCCAGCTCGCTCAGCGAGGCGCGGCGCCGCGGGCGGACGACCTGGACGAAGCCGAAGCCGTTGATCGCGGTCTTTTCGAACGGTTGGGGAAGATAGTCGGCAAGGATCGTGTCGACCTCTCGCCGGGCGTCCTTGCCGTTGAGGGTCGGAAAATCGATTCCGCACGGACCGCCGATGTCGAGCCGGCGGATGGCATTGGCGGCTGCCCAGGCGCCCATCTGCGCCAGCTTGTCGGGCACCAGCCACCCGTCGACGTCGATCATCGTCATCGCCGCAGTCGATTCGATGCGCAGTTCGCCGCCTTCGAATCCGACGATGCCGCTGCGCGCTTCGTCGAGCAGGTCGTCCCAGCCGTCGATGCGGCCGTCGCGGCCCTCGGCCAGCGGCGGCGGCGGCGATGGCTCGGCGTCCGTTATCCGGGCTAGCCCGCGCTTCCACGGTTCCGCGCCGCCAAGCGCTTCGCGGATGATCTCGATCCGCAGGGAGCGGCCTTCGCTGATCCCGCTGGCGCCGCGCGGAAGCAGGAACGTCTCGCCCCCGGCATCGACCGTCACGCGCGGAGCGACGCTGCTCAGCGTGGCGTCGAGCACCGTCCCGGCGGGCGTGACGCCGTCGCGGCGGACGCGGGCTTCGAGGATCGCGCCATCTTCGACCAGCGCGGCGCGGGTCTCGCCGATGCCGCGTTCGACGATCCAGTCAGGCAAGGGGATAGCCCGCGGCTTTCAGCAAGGTGCGGGTTTCGCCAAGCGGCAGGCCGACGACGTTGGAATAGCTGCCGGCGATGTGGCGGACATAGACTTCGCCATAGCCCTGCAGCGCGTAGCCGCCGGCCTTGCCGCGCCATTCGCCATGGCCCGCGTAAAAGTCGATCTCGGCGCCGCTCAGCCGCTTCATCGCGATCATCGTTTCGCCCAGTCGGGTGCGCAGTGCCTGTCCCGGCGCGGCCAAAGCGACGCCGGTCAGCACGCGATGGCGGCGGCCGGACAATAGTTTCATGCAGGCGCGCAGCGTCGCTTCGTCCTCGACCTTGGGCAGGATGCGGCGTCCCACGGCGACGACGGTGTCGGCCGCCAGCACCAGGTCGCCGGGATGCCGGGCAGCGACCGCGGCCGCCTTCTCACCGGCCAGCCGCAAGGCATGGTCGCGCGGGATTTCGCCGCGCGGCACGCTTTCGTCGATATCGGCAGGGACGATCGCGTCCGGCACGACCCCGATCCGGGCCAGTAGGTCCAGCCGTCGCGGACTGGCCGAAGCAAGGATCAGCCGCATCTTACCCCCTTAGGGGCGGGCGGAAGGACCGGGTCCGCCGCGGCCGGGCATGAAGCGATAGGTGATGCGGCCCTTGGTCAGGTCGTAGGGCGTCATTTCGACCAGCACTTCGTCGCCGGTCAGCACGCGGATGCGGTTCTTGCGCATCTTGCCGGCGGTGTGTCCGAGGATCTCGTGGCCGTTCTCCAGCTCCACACGGAACATGGCGTTGGGCAACAGCTCAACGACCTTGCCGCGCATCTCGAGAAGTTCTTCCTTGGCCAAACGGTACCTCTTTCCTGTGATTGCAGAAGTCGCGGTGCCTTAGCGGCAAGGCCACTGATTGTGAAGCTGCGCGGCCTAG
Source organism: Sphingomonas sabuli (assembly GCF_014352855.1). GTDB lineage: Bacteria > Pseudomonadota > Alphaproteobacteria > Sphingomonadales > Sphingomonadaceae > Sphingomicrobium > Sphingomicrobium sabuli. Next base: position 1,977,628 of record NZ_CP060697.1, read on the forward strand.
ACGGTAAGGACGGTCGATCCGGTCGTCTGCCGCGCTTCGAGCGCGCGATGCGCTTCGGCGGCCTCGGCCAGCTTGAACCGCTGCTTGATCTCGATCCGGACGGTCCCGGATCCGACAACCTCGAACAGCTCCGCCGACGCCTGCTCCAGCTCCTCGCGGGTGGCGATGTAATCGAACAGCGTGGGGCGGGTCAGGAACAGTGAGCCCTTTTGCGCCAGCAACGTGGGGGGAAAGGGGTCGGCAGGGCCCGAGGCATTGCCGTAGCTGACCATCATTCCGCGCCGCCGCAGGCATTCGAGCGACTTGAGAAAGGTGCTCTTGCCCACCGAATCGTAAACCACCGGCAGTTTCGCCCCGCCGGTGATCGCCGCGACTTCCTCGGCGAAATCCTGCTTCGTGTAGAGGATCGGGTGGTGGCAGCCGTGCGCCCGTGCGAGCTCCGCTTTCTCCTCGGTCGAGACGGTACCGATGACGGTCGCGCCGATCGCGGCGGCCCATTGGCACATGATCAGTCCGACGCCGCCCGCCGCGGCATGGACCAGGATCGTGTCGCCCGGCTGCACGGCGTACACGCGGCGCAGCAGCATATGCGCGGTCATGCCCTGCAGCATCATCGCCGCCGCATCCTCGAAGCCGATGGAATCGGGCAGCGCGACCAGCTTGTCCGCGTCAATCAGCCGGGCTTCGGCATAGGAACCGACCGGTCCCGCATAAGCAACGCGGTCGCCCGCCTTAAGGCCGGATACGCCCTCGCCGACCGTCTCCACCGTGCCCGCGCCTTCGACGCCGGGCGTGAACGGCAGCGGCTGCGGATAGAGGCCGGTGCGGTGATAGACGTCGATATAGTTGAGGCCCACCGCGGCATGGCGGACGCGGACCTGGCCGGGGCCGGGATCGCCGACGGCGACATCTTCCCAGGAAAGAACGTCGGGGCCGCCGGTTGCATGGACTCGGATTGCGTGGGTCATCGCCATCGACTTGGTGCGCGGCGGCGCAAAAGAAAAGCCCCGCCGCGGCGATGCCGGGCGGGGCCTTGTCCCAGATCGTTGCGAAACTGGCGCTAGACGCCGGTGCCGCCCGCCAGCGCCGCAAGCAGCAGCAGCGCGACGATGTTGGTGATCTTGATCATCGGATTGACGGCCGGACCGGCAGTATCCTTGTAGGGATCGCCGACCGTGTCGCCGGTCACCGCGGCCTTGTGCGCCTCGGAACCCTTTCCGCCGTAATTGCCGTCTTCGATATACTTCTTCGCGTTGTCCCACGCGCCGCCGCCCGACGTCATCGAAATGGCGACGAACAGGCCGGACACGATCACGCCGAGGAGCAGGGCGCCAAGAGCGGCAAAGCCCTGTTCACGCCCGGCAACCGCCGCGATGGCGAAATAGACGACGATCGGAGCCAGCACCGGAAGCAGCGACGGAATGATCATTTCCTTGATCGCGGCCTTGGTCACCAGGTCGACCGTGCGGGCGTAATTGGGCCGGCTGGACCCATCCATGATGCCCGGGTTGGACCGGAACTGTTCGCGCACGTCGAGCACGACGTCGCCGGCAGCGCGGCCGACCGCGGTCATGCCGAGCGCACCGAACAGATAGGGCAGCAGCGCGCCGAGCAGCAGGCCGACGACCACGTACGGGTTGGACAGCGAGAAATCGACGCCGGCTGCACCGATGCCGAGCTCGCTGGCGAACTCGGTCAGGTCGGTGGTGTAGGCGCCGAACAGCACCAGCGCGGCCAGCGCGGCGGAGCCGATGGCATAGCCCTTGGTGACGGCCTTGGTCGTGTTGCCGACCGCGTCGAGCGCGTCGGTGCGGCCGCGGACTTCGTCGTCCATCCCCGCCATTTCGGCAATGCCGCCGGCATTGTCGGTGACCGGGCCATACGCGTCCAGAGCGACGACCATGCCCGCCAGCGCCAGCATCGCAGTCGCCGCAAAAGCGATCCCGATCAGGCCGGCAAGGAGGTAGGAAGCGATGATCGCGATGCAGATGACGAGCGTCGGCAAGGCAGTCGATTCAAGGCTGATGGCCAGGCCCTGGATGACGTTGGTGCCGTGGCCGGTTTCCGATGCCTTGGCGATCGACTTGACCGGGCGGTAGTTGGTGCCGGTGTAATATTCGGTGATCCACACCAGCAGGCCGGTGACGGCCAGACCGATCAGCATGCAGTAGAACAGGTCCATGCCGGTGAAGCCACCGGTCTGTTCGGCAACCGCGCCTTCGACCAGACCGCTGGCGGCACTGCCACCGCCGATCGGCGCATTGAGGTCGCCGAGTGCGAATTGCGTGGCCAGGTAAAGCGCCGGGATGGACAGGCCGGCCGTGGTCCAGAAGCCCTTGTAGAGCGCGCCCATGATCGACCCGTTCTTGCCCAGGCGGACCATGTAGGTGCCGATGATCGAGGTGATGATGCACACCCCACCGACGAGCAGCGGAAGCGCCATCAGCGCGGTGATGTCCGCGGCCTGCGTGCCGATCAGCAGCGCGGTCAGGACCATCGTCGCACCGACGGTGACGACATAGGTTTCGAACAGGTCGGCAGCCATGCCGGCGCAGTCGCCGACATTGTCGCCGACGTTGTCGGCGATCACCGCCGGGTTGCGGGGATCGTCTTCGGGAATTCCGGCCTCAACCTTGCCGACCAGGTCGGCGCCGACGTCCGCGGCCTTGGTGAAGATGCCGCCGCCAAGACGGGCGAAAATGGAAATCAGCGAGGCGCCGAAGGCCAGCGCGACCAGCGCATTGACGACTTCGCGGCTTTCCGGCTCCGCGCCCTGAACGCCGACCAGCACGTAGAACAGGCCGGCGATGGCGAGCAGCGCGAGGCCGGCCACCAGCATGCCGGTGATTGCCCCCGACCGGAATGCGGTGGTCAGGCCGCCCTGCAGCGAGGTGCGGGCAGCTTCGGCGGTACGCACGTTGGCGCGGACCGAGATGTTCATGCCGATGTAGCCGGCGGCGCCCGAGAGGACCGCGCCGATGACGAAGGCGACGGCCGGGACAAGGCCCAGGAACACGCCGACGAGGACGGCAACCACGACGCCGACGATGGCGATGGTCGTATACTGGCGGCCAAGGTAGGCGGACGCGCCTTCCTGGATGGCGCCGGCGATGTCGATCATGCGCTGGTTGCCGGCCGGTGCCTTGAGCACCTGGCTGCTGGTGAAGATACCGTAGATCACTGCGATAACGCCGCAGGCGATCGCGATCAGAGTGAGATCCATTTTATTCCCCGTTAGGCGGCATAATAGATTGCGGCCGGTGTGCAGGATGCACCCGGATCAAGCTGCGGTTCTTTATGGCCGCGAATGGCGGCTGGCAACCGTGCGCTGGAACGTCAGTGGATGAAGAGAGCGGCGACGGCGCCGCAGGCAAGGCCGCTGAACGCGACCGCCATCTGCCGTACTTTAAGCGTGATGCTCATAACCCAATCTCTCCGGCACGGGCACGTCGCCGTCGCGGTCCTCGATGACGAGGCCGGAGCCGTCGACCAGCTGCCCGATGCACGTCAGGGTCGGCGCAATTGGTAAAGAAAGGCTTACCGGGTCGACCGAATCGGGCAGGGCCGCGAGCAGCGCGTAATCGTCCCCGCCGGTGGCGGCGAACAGCCGCGCTTCGCGCCCGTTGCCGCGCTCGGCGATGAACGCGTTGGACAGCGGCAGACGTTCGAGGTCGATCGCCGCGCCGCAGCCGCTGGCATCGCACAGACGCTGCAGGTCGATCAGCAGCCCGTCGGACACATCCATCATCGCCTTGGCCGACGGCGCCAGCGCCTGCCCCATCTCCAGCAGCGGGATCGGCCGCTGGTACACTTCGGACAAGGGGCCGGGCACCGCGGGCTTGCCTTCGAGCAGCGCCAGCCCGGCGGCCGAATCGCCCAGCGTGCCGGCCAGCCACAGCCGGTCGCCCGGCCGGCCGCCGGCGCGGCTGGGCGTGTGCGTCCCCGCCCGGCCGATGGCGGTCAGCCCGTAAACCCGCGGCGCCCCGACCGGCAGCGCGATGGTGTCGCCGCCCAGAAGGGGCAGGCCGTAGCTTTCGCACGCCGCCTCGATGCCGTCGATGATGCCCGCGTCCCAGTCCGGATCGGACAGGACCATCGACAACAAGGCGCCGGCCGGCCGCGCGCCTTTGCCGGCAAGGTCGGACAGGTTCACCGCGACCAGCTTCCAGCCAACGCTGGCCGGCGGGTCGGTGCTGAGAAAGTGCACGCCCTCGGCCATGCTGTCGTGGGTCAGGACCAGGCCTTCGAGCAGCGCGGTATCGTCCCTGAGGCCGCGGGCCGCCGGATCGGTGGCAAGACGCCGCAGCCGTTCGATCACGTCTTTTTCCTGCATTACCGTCAGTTAAGGCCCGATTGGCCGAAGCGCAAAGTCGGGCCGCGGGAGCGCGGTTGCGCCCATGCGGCGAACCACGCATCCTGCGCCATGCCTGGCCGGACCCGCGGAGCATGCCGATGAGAATGCCGATCCTTGCCGTTGCCCTGGCGCTGGCCATGCCGGCCCGGGCCGCCGACGATCCCTCGTCGATGACGCCCGCGATCAGCGCCGGGGCCGTCACCGCCTGGCCCAATCTCGACGGCGGTGCCGCGGGCCGGATGACGGTGTGGGTATGGACGCCGCCCGGCTACGCGGCGGACAACGGCAGGCGCTACCCCGTGCTCTACATGCACGACGGCCAGAACCTGTTCGATCGCAAGCTGACCAAGTTCGACCAGGAATGGGGGATGGACGAAGCCATTCCGCGCATGGTGGCGCAGGGCGACCTGCGCGACTGGATCGTGGTCGGCATCCAGAGCCCGAAGTCGCGGTACGACACGCTCTTCCCGCAAAAGCTGTTCCGGTACCTGCCACCGGATTTCCAGCAGCGGGTGCGCAACCTCGACAGCGGCGATCCGAAAGGCGAGCTGGCGGGCGACGCCTATCTGTCGTTCCTGGTCGGTGTCGTTAAGCCGCGCGTCGACCGCATCTACCGGACACTCGCCGGTCCCGCGGACACGGCGGTGATGGGATCGTCGATGGGCGGACTGATGAGCTTCTACGCGATGGCCGAATATCCGCAGGTTTTCGGCCAGGCTGCCTGCGTGTCGATGCACGTCGCGCTGGGCAGCCCGACGGACAAGGGGACCGATCACAATCGCGCCGCGGTCGACGCTGCCGAAGCCTTTCGCCAATATCTGTCGACCAGCCGGATGCGGCCCGGCGCCAACCGGCTGTACATCGATCACGGGACCGGCACGTTGGACGGGACCTACGGGCCGTATTCGGACAGGCTGGTCGCGGTCCTGGGCAAGGCGGGCTGGACCGGCCCGGCCTTCACGTTCCGCACCTTTGCCGGCGCGGAGCATAATGAGACGGCGTGGGCGCAGCGGGTCGATATCCCGCTCGCCTTTCTCGACCGGCAGGATCCCTAGGCGGCGCGGACCTGCCTGGCGATGCCGTCGAGCAGGCCGTTGACGAAACCCGCTTCCTTCTTGTCGAAAAAGGCGTGGGCGACATCGACATATTCGGAGATGACCGAGGCGACGGGGACGTCGGGACGGGCCATCAGCTCGTAGGTGCCGGCACGCAACAAGGCGCGCATCGGGCGGTCGAGCCGGTCGAGCGACCAGCCTGACGCCAGCTTGGCGGAAATGGCGGTGTCGATGTCGTCGCGGCGGGCGTCGACGCCGGTAACGATGTCGTCGAAAAAGTCGCCTTCCGCCTCGTGATATTGCTCGTCCTCGATCGTCGCGCCGAGCCGGTGGTCGTGGAATTCCTTGAGCAGGCGCGAGAGCGGCGTGCCTTCCATGTCCTGCTGGTACAGCGCCTGGACCGCGGCAAGGCGGGCGGCGGATCGGGTCGTGGATCGGGTGGCGGTCATGGGCGGCGCCTTAACCGCGATCGTCGGGGGGCGAAACCGCCTTGTTCCGCGCCGCGGCCTTGCCCAGCCGCCAGTCGGCATAGCGTTGCACGAAGCCCGGCACCGGCAGGCCGCGTTCGACCCAGCCGCCGTGGAACGAGCCCCATTCCCACACGGCGACGATCGCCAGCAGGGCCGCGGCGACGCTGCCGACCGCGAGCGGGGTGGGGTGGGCCAGCACCGCCCAGACGGCGGCAAGGCCGAACAGCACCAGTCCGACAAGATGCGACAACGGCCACAGCAGTCCGGTGCTGGTGACCCGCTTGAACAGCATCGTGCCTGCGAGGAACAGGGCCCCGCCGCCAAGCGAGCAGCCGATGAAGGCAAGGCTGGCGTGGCCAAGCGGATGCTCCAGCATCATTTCGTCCGCGACCGCGGCGACGATGATCCCGGCGACGATCGGGATATGGCTGTAGGTGTAGGCGTTGCGAGCGACCCGCCCGCTGTCCGCGTCATGTTCGATGTGGTCGACGCCTCGCCGCATGCCGACGTCGAAATACACCCACCACATCGCCACCGTGCCGGCAAAGGCGACCAGCGCTGCAAGGACGTTCCCCGTATTCCATTCGATTTCGGAGAATAGCGCGCCGGTGATCAGCACGCCTTCGCCCAGCGCGACGATGATGAACAGCGCCGATCGCTCGGCCATGTGCGCGCCGGACACGGCATAATCGCGGGTCGTCGACCGGCCCAGCACGGGAAGCGCGAACTGCACCAGCGGGCCGAGGAATTCGATGGCGATCGCCGCGAACCACAGGATCAGGCGCAGGTCCGCTTCGACCAGCGCGCCGCCGATCCAGAAGGGGGCGCTGAGCACGAACCAGCCGGCGACGCGCAGCAGGCTCATCGCCAGCCGCGGCCGCACCTGCCACATGATCCAAACGAGGTAGAGCGTCCGCCCAAGCTGGATCGCGACATAGCTTAGCGCGAACCACAGCCCGCGTTCCCCGAACGCATCGGGAATGCTGGCCGACATGCCGAGGCTGGCCAGCATGACGCAGAACACCATCGCGCGCACCGGGACGCAGCTGGGGTTGAGCCAGTTGGTTGCCCAGGCGGTAAAGGTCCACGCCCACCAGACGGCAAGGAACAGGATGCCCGCCTGCACCAGCCCGACGGCGCCGAGGTGGGTGAGCAGGAAGTGCGACACCTGCGTGACCGCAAAGACGTAGACGAGGTCGAAATAGAGCTCGACGAAATCGACCGAGACGTGCTTCGCGTCCGGATCGCGGACCAGGCGGACGCGCCCGCTCATGCGCCGGCGAGAAAGGTGCCCAGGGCCTCGGCCACCGCCTCCGGCGCCTCCCACGGCACGAAATGGCCGGCGTCCTCGATTCGTTCGATCTGCAGGTCCTGCACCAGCTCTTCCAGCCCGACGAGTTGGGCCGGAAGCAGCGCCGGATCGCGCATGCCCCAGATGACCAGGGTCGGGACATCGACCGTTCGCGTGAACGCGGCCGCCCATTCGGGCGTCGCCGCCGCTTCGCCGGGCAGCGGGACAATCATCGGCGAGGCGCGGTACCAGTTGAGCATCGCGGTCAAGGCGCCGGGCCGCGACCAGTCGTCGATATAGCGCTGGCGCTCCGCGGCCGGGACGATGGAGAGGTCGACATGATCGGCAAAGCTCTTGTCGAAGAACCATCCGAAACCCTGGTGGCGGATGTAATCCTCGATCCGCTCGGCCCGGAAGGCGGTGATATATTGCGAGGCCGCGCGCTGGGCCGGGTTATCGATCAGGCTGCGCTGGAAGACGGCGGGGTGGGGCGAATTGACGATCGCCAGCCGGGTCAGGCGCGGATCGCCGCGCAGGGCCGCGGCCCAGGCCACCGCGCCGCCCCAGTCGTGACCGACGAGGGCAAAGTCATCGATTCCCAGCGTCTCGGCCAGCGCGTACATATCGGCGACCAGCGCGTCCGGCCGATAGGCCTCGACGCCATCCGGCCGGTCGGATCCGCCGAAGCCGCGCTGGTCGGGCATTACCAGTCGATTGCGGTCGGCAAGGAGCGGGGCGACGGCCCGCCACGTGCGGTGTGATTCAGGAAAACCGTGGAGAAGGATGACGGCGGGCGCATCGCCGGGACCGTCGATGGCGACGTTGAGCGTCACTCCGGTCGACAGCGGGACCCGGCGGGCCGTGGTCACGGATAGCTGACCGTTAACGGCACTTCGGGCAGCGGGATGAACTCCCCATTGTCGTCGGGCGGAAGCGCGAACTCGCCACCGCGCCAGGCGCGCTTGGCCTCGTTGATGCGATCGCGGCTGGACGAGACGAAATTCCACCACACGTGCCGCTCGCCGTCCATCGGAGCGCCGCCGCAGATCATCAGCGATGCGCCGCCGGCACTGCGCAGAACCGGCGCGCTGCCCGGCGCGAGCAGGATCAGGTGCTGCGGCTCAAGCGCGGTGCCGTCCAGGGTCAGGTCGCCGGCAAGCAGGTAGATCGCGCGCTCGTCGGCGTCATGGTCGATCCGCATCTCGCCATTGGCCGGAACGTCGATCGCGGCGTAAATGGTCGGCGAATGACAGGTTACCGGCGAGGACGCGCCCCAGCCTTCGCCCATCACCAGCCGCACCCGGCACCGGTCGATATCGATGTCGGGAATGCGCGACGCCGCCACATGTTCGAACGCCGGGTCCAGCTCTTCCTTGTCGCGGGGCAGCGCGAGCCACGTCTGCAGGCCCGACATGTCGACGCCGGTGACGCGTTCCGGGCCGGGCGTCCGTTCGCTGTGGGCGATGCCCTTGCCGGCGGTCATCAGGTTCACCGCGCCCGGTTCGATGCGCTGATAGGTGCCAAGGCTGTCGCGGTGATCCATCGCCCCGGCAAAAAGATAGGTCACCGTCGCCAGGTTGATGTGCGGATGCGGCCGCACGTCGAGGCCCTGGCCGGCGTCGATATGCCCCGGCCCCATCTGGTCGAAAAAGATGAACGGGCCGACCATGGTCCGCTGCTTGTGCGGCAGGCTGCGGTGGACCTTGAACCCGCCAAGGTCGTGCGTGACCGGCGCCAGCGTCTGCAATATCGCCGAATCGGTCATCCGCATCCTCCATCGGTGGCACGGCGCGCGCCGCGCTGCTAGCAAGCCGCTCTACTGCGCTCGCAAGACGGACGGAAGCTCCCACGCACATGGTCCCGCACCTGATTGTCATCGACGATTTCCTGAGGAACGCGGAACAGGTCCGCGCCGAGGCGCTGAGTCTCGACTATGAGGTGGAAGGCCGCTTTCCCGGCCTCAACTCGGTGCAGAAGATCCGCATCGAAGGCCTCGACCAGGTGGTGTCCGCGCTGGTCCGCGAACCGGTGCGCGCGCTGGAAACGGAGGGCGGGTCGCACGGCAGCTGTCGGGTCGCCTTTGCCGCCGACGACCAGCCGGGGCGGATTCACATCGACCAGAGCCACTGGTCGGGCATTCTTTACCTGAGCAAGCCGGAAGACTGCCAGGGCGGCACCGAATTCTTCCGCCACCTGCCGACCGCTACCGACCGCGTGCCGATGGACGAAGCGGGGCTAAAAGCGGCCGGTTTCGCCAGTTACGGCGAACTGCAACGGGAGATCCTCGACAAGGATGCGCTCGACCGGTCGAAGTGGGAACGCACGATGACCGTGCCGATGCGCTTTAACCGGTTGGTGCTGCTGTCGCCCCATTACTGGCACACCGCCGGGCCGGGCTTCGGAGATTCTCTAGAAAACGGTCGGCTGATCTACCTGATGTTCTTCATGCGCGGCGCGGCGCAGCGCTGAACCGCCGTCCCGAGCAACCCGGCGGCCGCACGCATTTCCTCACCGTTGCAATGGCTTAAATATCGTTCATCTGGGCTTCAGGTTGCGAGGCCATTAGCGCCTCGATTCCGGAGGCAAACGCGACGACATGTCTTGTCGTCACGGCGCTTCAAGAAACATAATGTATCACGCGAATCGGTGCGGGATTGTCCTTGCCGGTCCGACTTAAATGTCGTCTGGCGGGTGGATGCCGGGCGCTAGGGGGTTTCGAATGCGCGTACTGTTCACGACGACGGCCCTGTCCGGGGCCGCACTGTTCGCCGCCGTTTCGGCCCAGGCCCAGACAGTCATCAGCACCGCGGTGACGAACCCGGTGGCGACCAGCGGCCAGGACCTGAAGATTTCGTCAACCGGCTCGGTCAAGCCGACCAGCGGCACGGCCGTCACGATGAACAGCAACAACAGCGTCGAAAACGACGGCGACATCGCCATTCGCGGCGCCAGCGATGCCATCGGCATCCTTGCCAATCCCAATACCAATGGGACCATCACCAACAGCGGCTCGATCGTCATCGACGAAGACTATACGCAAAAAGACGACGACAACGACGGCGACCTGGATGGCCTGTTCGCGCTCGGCAACAACCGCTTCGGCATCCGCGTTTCCGGCCCGCACACCGGCAATGTGATCAACAGCGGCGATATCCTGGTCGAAGGCAATCAATCGGCCGGCATCGCGCTCGACGGACCGCTGACCGGGTCGCTCAACAGCTCCGGCAAGGTCGAGGTCCTGGGCAATGACAGCGTCGGCATCCGCACCGGATCGGTCAGCGGTAACATCGCGATCACCAGCGGCTCGATCTCCGTTCAGGGCGCCAACGCGGTCGGCCTGATGGTCGGCGGCGACGTCGGCGGCGCGCTGACGCTGCAGGGCGCGATCACCTCGACCGGCTATCGTTACCCGCAGGCGCCGACGGATCCTTCGAAGCTGGATGCCGACGATTTGCTTCAGGGCGGCTCGGCAGTGGTTGTCGGCGGCAATGTCGCGGGCGGCATCCTGCTCGACGTCCGTCCGGCCAACACCGATGAAGACGACACCGACGAAGATAATGACGGCATCGCGGACGCGCAGGAAGGCAACGGGTCGCTGACCAGCTATGGCGCCGCGCCGGCGCTGGCGATTGGCTCCGCGACACGGGATATCGCCATCGGCGAGGTTGGATCGACCGGCTACGGCCTGGTCCTCAAGGGCAACGTCAGCGGCATCGGCGTCTACGACGGCGTCAGCGCCACGGCGATCTCGATCGGATCGCCGGGCCACGCGGTGGATATCGCGGGCGGTGCGTCGATCAGCGGGGCAGTGGCGGCCAATGCCGTAAAGGCGGACGCGACCGCAGTGCACGTGCGGTCCGGTGCGACCGTTCCGACGGTCGAAGTCGACGGCCTTGTCCGCGCCAGCACCAGCGGGTCCGACACCGCGACCGCGCAGGCCATCCTGATCGGGGCCGGCGCCGATGTCACGTCGATCCGCAACAAGGGCATCATCGAAGCGGTGGCCGGCGATGGCGGCACCTTCGCGGCGATCGTCGACCGGTCCGGCAGCGTCAGGCAGATCGTCAACAAGGGCTCGATCAGCGCCGGCACCGCGATCGACGTCAGCGCCAATACGACCGGCGTAACGATCCGCCAGTCGGCGGGCGCGACCGGCAAGCCGGCACCGTCGATCACCGGCTCCATCTTGCTGGGCAGCGGCAACGACTTCCTCGACATCCGTACCGGCAAGATCAACGGCACGATCGATTTCGGCGGCGGCAGTGACCGGTTCAATCTCGGCGGCAACTACAGCGGGCACCTGCTCAACTCGGGCGGGACCGCGGTGACGCTTGGGGCAGGCAGCGTGCTCGGCGTGACCAACACGGGCACCGTCAACCTCAACTCGCTGACGTCGAACGGCGGCGCCATCGGCGTGGTTATCGGCGACAACAGCAACACCTTGTACAACGTTGCCGGCACCGCGTCGTTCGGCGCCGGAAGCAGCGTCGTCGTCAACCTGCAAAAGGTCGGCAGCGCGGCCGGCAGCTACACCATTGTCGATGCCGGAACGCTGGTCGGCGGATCGAACCTCGGCACGTCGATCGACTTGCCGTTCCTGTTCAATTCCTCGCTGACCAGTTCGGAAGCAAACGGGACGGTGACGCTCGACATCGACCGCAAGTCGGCGGCCGAGCTTGGCCTCAATGCGTCGGAAGCGACGGCGATCGATGCTATCCTGGCGGCCGCGGACAACGACCAGCCGATCGCGTCGGTGTTCCTGGGCGTGGAAGACAGCGAGAAGCTCAAGGCCAACCTGCAGCAGCTGCTGCCGGAACACGCCGGCGGGACGTTCGAAACGGCGACCCGCGGCATCCGCCTGGCGACGCGTTTCCTGGCCGATCCCAACCTGCAGCTGGCGGACATGGGCCGCTTCAGCGTGTGGCTGCAGCAGGTCGGCTGGGCCCGCACCAAGTCGATCGGCTCGACCTCCGGCTACAAGCTAAGCGGTTGGGGCGTTTCGGGCGGCGCGGAACTGGCCGTCGGCAAGCTCGGCAGCGCCGGCCTGTCGCTGGCTTATCACGCCGGTCGCGACAACCGCGGCGAAAACGACCTGGGCAGCAACGAGTTTGAGGCCGGCGCCTATTGGCGCGGCGGCACGGGCCCATTGCGCGGCTATGTCCGCGGCGGCGTCGGCCGGGTGTCGTTCGACCAGACGCGCAGGTTCGTCGCCACCGTCGACGGGGACGTCATCACGCGCGAAGCCGATGGTGACTGGAAGGGCACCGTCTATTCGGCCGGCGCGGGCGTCACTTACGATGCGCGGTTCGGCCGCATGTCGGCTCGTCCCCTGCTGGCGCTCGACCATTACAAGCTGACCGAAAAAGGCTTCGCGGAAAGCGGCGGCGGCGAGGCGTTCGACCTGATCGTCGATGGCCGCAGCAGCCACGAGACCAGCGCGACCGCGACCTTGTCGCTGGGCTACGAACTGCTGTCGCTCGACCATCGCGAAACCTGGATGCGGATCGAGCTGGAAGCGGGCCGGCGCGAGATCATCTCCGGCGAGCTTGGGCCGACGACGGTGCGTTTCGCCGACGGGACGCCGTTCACGCTGGTCGCCGAGAAGCGCACCAGCGGCTGGCTTGCCGGCCTGCGCGCGATCGGCGGCAGCTCGGCGATGACTGCGGCCGCGGAGTTGAACACCGAGCAGCAGCAGGGCGATTCCGCGCTCGGCGGGCGCTTCTCGATCCAGCTGCCCTTCTGATCGGCGCGCCGGGGGCGATGCGCTCCCGGCGGCTGCCTATTCGGTCGGTTCGGCGTCGTCGCGATCAGGTTTGAACAGGCGGCGCACCCGGCGTCCGGCACGCGTCCGCGCCACCACCAGCACCAGGGCGACAAGCGCCAGCCATGGCAGCAGGACGGCGAGCACGCGCAGGACAACGTCGATCATCGTCACCAGGCTGGCTACGAACATCCGCGCGGCCTCGCGCAGCGGATTGGCGCGGAACCCGCTGATCCCGCCGCGGCCAAAATAGGTGAATTCCATCGGTGTGCGGGCCAGTTGCGCCTGTGCGTCGGCGACCGTTGCCCGGGCGCCGGAAAGCTCGGACCGCAGGCCGTTCAGCTGCGCCTGCAACTGCGCCCGCTCCGCACCCGCGGAAGCGGTGGCGAGCTGCTTCTCCAGGTCGGCAATGCGCTGGCGAACGTCGGCTTCGCGGCGGCCAGCCTCGCTGGTGACGGGTTCGGTATCGGTACCGCTGAATTCGGTGCGGCTTAGCTTGCCGTCGGCAACGGTGACATCGGCGGTCGCCTGCTTGCCGAACGCGCGGGCGATGTCCGGGGCCAGCTTGACCTCGAGACTGGCCGAAACGGCGTCGTCGTCATCGACCGCAAAGCGCATCCCGGTAATCCGGCAGCGGGCGGCGCCCAGCGCTTCGCACCGGCTCGCATGCCGCTCCTGCACGCCTGAAATCTGCTCATCGGCAAGCTGGAAGACATAATCGTAGCGAAAGGCGACACCCGGCGCCGCGGTCGGGGAAATGGCCGGCGGTTCGCGCTCCAGCACGGTGTCGTCGGCAGTGGATCGATCGGGCCCCTGCGAGCAGCCCGCGGCAAGCAGTCCCAACGCCACGGTCTTGTGCCACGTCTTCATCGCTCTCCCCCCTTATTCTCCCGGCGCCCGTGCCTTGATCGACAAGGCGTGGACGCGCTCGCCGACCATCTCGCCCAGTGCCCGGTGGACCAGCCGCTGGCGCTCGACTCGCGACTTGCCGGCGAAGTGCGCGCTTTCGATGGTCAGCGTGAAATGGCTCTCGCCCGACGGGTTGTATCCGCCGTGGCCGCGATGCTTTTCGCTGTCGTCGACCAGCTCCAGCCGCGTCGGGTCCAGCGCTTGCAAACGGTCGATCATTTCGCGTGCGACGGGGCCGGTGGCAGGTGCGTCCATCGCTCCTATATAGTCCGGTTCAGCAAGCGAGGAAGTTGTGGCGTCGAAACACGCACGGATGCACGGCAAGGTCGACGGGGCGGAAGCGGAATGCGCCTACCCGGGATGCCGCGCGCCCGGAGAATATAAGGCGCCGATCCTGCCCGCCAGCTTCGACGGGCCGGGCGTCTACCGGCTGCTGTGCCTCGACCATGTCCGCGAACATAACGCCAAGTATAATTACTTCACCGGCATGAGCCCGGAGGAGATCACCGAGGCGCAGCGGCCGCTGGCCGACTGGGACCGACCCAGCCGGCGGTTTCGCCATGCGGGTGCCGACCCAGCCCCGGCGTGGGCCGACTTCGCCGACCCGCTCGATGCGATTGCCGCGCGTTTCCGCACCGCCGACCGTGGCCCGCCGCAGCGCTTCACGCCCGGCGAGCGCAAGGCGCTGAGTGTCCTTGGCCTTGGCGACGACGCGGAGTTGAAGGACGTGCGCGCCAAATATTCTAAGCTGGTCCGCCGCTTCCATCCCGACCGCAACGGCGGCGACAGGAGCCTGGAACGCGAGCTCGGCCGGGTGATCGAGGCGTGGCAGACGTTGAAGACCGCGCGGGCCTTCACCGATGCTCAATCGCGGTCGGGCGCGCCAAGCGGGAAATAGGGGCGATAGGGCCGCGCGCCCTCGACCGATTTCGACACCGCCGGATGGGCGAGCAGCCGCGCCCGGTAAGCGGACAGGCGGGGGCGCGTGTCGCCGATCGGGTCGACCCAGTCTGCATAGAACAAGGCGGGCGCGGCGGCGCAGTCGGCCATGGTGAACGCGTCGCCCGCGGCCCATTGGGCGTCCGGCAGGTTCGCTTCCAGCCAATCGTAGGTCAGCCGCAGCGCGGCGATCCCGCGCTCGGCGGGCAGGCCCTCGCCGTCGGGCCAGATCGCGTGATTGACGCTCGGCTGCATGTTGCCCTGGACGTGAAGATCGAAGACGCGGTCGAGAAAGCGCACGCGCCGGCCCAGATCGCCTTCGGGAATCCACACGTTGGGTCCGGGATGACGGACTTGCAAATGCTCGATGATGCAGCTGGTTTCCGCGACGACCTCGCCGTCATCGACCAGCAGCGGGAATTTCCCGAGCGGCCACAGCGCCTTCAACTCGTCCATCACGCCGGGATGCGCGGGGTCGACGTTGCGATACTCGTAAGCCGTGCCGTCGGCGTCGAGCGCGATCTGCACTTTCCAGCAGAACGAGCTGAACGGGTGCGCGTAAAGCGTGAGGCTCACCAGGTGCCGTCCGCGATGCGCTGCTGCCGGTCCGCCTCGCGCTGGCTGGTGGACGGAATCGGGCCTTCGGGCGGGTAGGGCGGCAAGTCGCCGGCGGGTACGAGGGTCGTGATGACGGCGCCCTGGTCGGTAACCTTGTGATCGGTCACCTTCAGTTTTTCCGTCGGCGTGCCGTCACTAAACAGGCGTTTGCCCGACCCCAGCGTGACCGGGAAGGTCATCAACGTGAGCGTGTCGATCAGGCCCTTTGCAAGCAGTTCGGGGTAAATCGTGCTCGACCCCTGGATGATGATGTCCGGGCCATCTCCCTGTTTGACCCTGGCGACCTCATCGATGCTCGAAAGCCGGTGGCTGTTCTGCCATTCCAGCGCCTGGTCGCCGCGGGTCAGCACGTATTTGTTGGCGCGGTCGAATGCCTCGCTCATCGGCTTGTTGTCGCCTTTGGCGTATGGCCAGTAAGCGGCGAAAATATCGTAGGTGCGGCGGCCGAGCAGAAGGTCATAATCGCCCGAGAACAGCTCGCCCAGCGTGGGTTCGATGCCCGGGTCCCAGATCTTGAAGAGCCAGCCACCCTGGTCGAAGCCGCCGGTCGGGTCCTCGGTCGGACCGCCCGGGGCCTGCATGACCCCATCAAGCGAAACGAACGCCGCTGCTTTGATCTTACGCATCTTCGGTCTCGCCCGCGATCGCCGCCTCGATCCTGGCGACATCAATCTTCTTCATGTTCATCATCGCCGTGAACACGCGCTTAGCGACGGCGGGGTTGGGGTCGCTATTGCCCTCCAGCAGGACGCGCGGGGTGATCTGCCAGGAAAAGCCCCACTTGTCCTTGCACCAGCCGCAATCGCTTTCCTGCCCGCCGTTGCCGACGATCGCATTCCAATACTTGTCGGTCTCGGCCTGGTCCTCGGTCACGACCATGAAGCTGACCGATTCGTTGGGGGTGAAGTTGGGGCCGCCGTTGAGGCCCGAAAAGGCGCGGCCGAGGACGGTGAAGTTGACCGTCAGCTCGTCGCCCGCGTGGCCGTCGGGATAATCGCCGGGCGCGGCCATCGCATCGCCGACCGAACTGTCGGGAAAGGTCGCGGCATAGAATTCGGCGGCCTTGCGCGCCTCGCCATGGTCGAACCACAGCACCGTCGTCAGCTTGTCCATGTCGCTCCTTCTTCAGCTCTTGCGCGGGCCGACGAGGGCGAACGTTGCGCCCTGAGGATCCGTGCCAATCAGCGAATATTCGCCGCCGGGGATTTCGTCCGGGCCCATCGTCACCTTGCCCCCGCCGTCGGCAACCGCGGTCGCCGCGCGGTCGATGTCGTCGACGCCGATGTAATAGGTCCACAAGGACACCGGCATCGCGTCGAGCTTGCGCATTACCGCACCGATGGCGACGCCGTCCTTCTGGATGAACTTGTAATCGCCCATCTCGCCCATCGGCATCCCGCCCTCCTGGGTCCAGCCGAAGGTGCGCGTATAGAAGTCGATCGCCGCGTCCTGGTCGCTGGTCGAAAGCTCGTTCCAGCGGACGTGTTGCGGCTGGTCGACGGAAAAGACATCGCTCTTCGCATCGGCCGGCGTGCCCGGAGGCGGGGTCGGCGTCATCAGGTAAATGGGCGCGCCCTGCGCATCGGCGACCATCGCGATGCGCCCGACGCCCGGCATGTCCGTCGCGGGCATCAACGCCTTGCCGCCGGCGGCCTCGGTCGCGGCGACGGTCGCATCGACGTCGTCACAGTGGAGATAGCCGAGCCACACGGGCCGAGCGCCATGGTCGCGCATCGCATCTGTCAGCGTCAGCACGCCGCCGGCATTGCCGCCGTCCGACCGTTTGATCATGCGATATTCGGTGTCGCCGGGGACCGACGACTGCGCATCGATGTCCCAGCCGACGACCGAGTCGTAGAAGGCCTTCGAACCTGCCGGGTCGGGCGTGATCAGCTCGTACCAGATAAACCCCCCGCTCACGCCTTGTCCTCCTTGCTGTCGAACACGGGTTCGAAGCCGCCCCAGAACATGCGCTTGCCGTCGAACGGCATCGGTTCGTCGGGTGCGGAATCGCTTTCCATGTTCGTCTTCCACGCCGCATCGCGAGTCGTCTTGTCGGGCCACTCGATGAAAGAGAAGACGATATGCTCCCCGTCCTCGGCCTTCACCGCGCGATAATAATCGGTCTGCTTGCCGTGCTTGACGTCGTCCGACGCCGCTTCGACCACGCGCAGCGCGCCCTGTTCGCGAAAGACCTTGGCCATTTTTTCCGCAAGCGCGCGATACTCGTCCTTTTTCGCATCGGGCACTGCGAGGACGAAGCCGTCCGTGTAGGTCCCGCCGCCGCCCTCGCCCTCGTCGAGGATGCTGGCGAACCCGCCATAGACCATGCGCTTGCCGTCGAACGGCATCGACTTGGACATCTGCTCCATGCGCGGATCTTCCATCATCCGGGCATTGACCGCATCGCGCGCGGCCTTGTCGGGATATTCGAACCAGCTGAACAGCACCGATTCGCCGTCCTTGGCCTCGACCGCGCGGCGGAAATCGGTGTGCTTGCCCTCGGGGATGTCGTCGCCCCACGTCTCGACCATCCGCGTCACGCCAAATTCGCGGATCAGGTCGTACGCTTCGCGCGCATGGGCCAGATACGCATCTTTGTTGGCGGTCGGGACTGGCGTCACGAAGCCCTCGAAATAGGTCATGCGGCTGCTCCTTCCGGTTCGTTTTCGCGATAGGTTTGCATCTGGTCGGCCAGCGCGCGCTGAAAAGCGGGGCGTGCCTCGCAGCGGGCGACATAAGCGGCAAGATTGTCGAATTGCGCGACCATGTCCGTGTGGCGCACGCCGCGCAGCACGGTGGTCATGATCAGGTCGCCGATGCTGAATTCGGCGCCGTCGAGATAATCCTTGTCGCCCAGCCAGTCAGACACGCGCTTGAGCTTGAGGCGGGCGAAGTCCGCAGCGCCGGGACGGCGAAGCCTGGCCCATTCCTCCCCGGCGTAGAAAAGGTCGATAAGGACGAGGTTGAGCAGGGACGGCTCGACGCTGTTGAGCGCGGCATAGCTCCACTGGATAGCGCGATAGCGGCCGGCCGTGTCGGCGGGGAGCAATACCCCAGCTTTCTCGGCGATATATTGTACGATCGCCCCGGTTTCGAAAATCTGGACATCGCCGTCGCGCAGCACCGGCACCTGGTCGAACGGCTGCTCGCCCAGATATTCGGGCGGCCGCTGCTGGCCGAACAGCCGGGCGCGATAGTCCAGCCCCGCTTCCTCAAGCGCCCACCGCGCGCGCAGGTCGCGCACCACGCCCTGCGCAAAGGGCGGGACCCAGGCAAAGCCGGTGATCTCGATCGCTGCATCGTCGTTCAGCGGCATCTTAAGCACCCACGCTTTCGAAGCTGTCGGCGCCCTGCTCGGCGGCGGCCTCATCCATCCACATCACTTCCCAATGGTGGCCATCCGGGTCTTCGAAGCTGCGGCCGTACATCATCTCGCCCATTTCCTGCTTGGGCCCGATGTCGGGCTTGCCGCCCGCGGCAGCGGCCCGGTCGATCGCGGCGTCCACGGCAGACCGACTGCCGGCCGAGATCGCAAGCAGCACAGCGCTGGTGGCGTGGGCGTCGGCAATCGGCTTGGGCGTGAAACCCTGATAGAAATCGTGCGCCAGCAACATGACGTGGATGGTCCCGCTGAGCCGGATCATCGCCGCCTTATCGTTAGAGAATTTGGGCTCCTTCGTACCGCCGATCGCTTCATAGAAGGCGATCGATCGGTCGAGGTCGGCGACCGGCAGGTTCACGAAAATCATCGTATCGGCGTCCACTCTTCCCTCCATGGCGACTCGATTCGCTTGCGTTTTTGCGCGACTCAGTTATAAAAAGCAACTGAGGAGTTAGAAGTTATAACCAAGATGGGACAAGGCGAGACCAAACGGCGGTACGACGACGCCTGCGGACTGGCCCACGCGCTGGACCTGATCGGCGAACGGTGGTCGATGCTGATCCTGCGCGAACTCGCTTACGGGTCGCGCCGCTTTTCCGAAATCAAGGCCGACCTGCCGGGGATCAGCGCAAACGTGCTCACCCAGCGGCTGGCCGAACTCGAACGGCGCGGACTGGTGGTGCGGCGCAAGCTGCCGCCGCCGGCCTCGGTGCAGGTGTACGAAGCGACGCCCTGGGCCCTGGAAGCTGCGACCGTGATCGGACAGCTCGGCCGCTGGGCGGCGCGCAGTCCGCAGCACGACCCAACCCTGCCGCTCAGCCATGCAGCAATCATGATGTCGCTCGAAACGATGATCGATGCGGGGCGCGCGGGCGACCTGTCCGGGACGTTCGAATTCAGCTTCGGCGACATCGTTTACACCGGCGTTCTGGGCGACGGGCGATTCGCCGTCACGCGCGCGCCGTCGCCGGGCAGCGACGTGCGCATCGCCGCGACACCCCACGCGCTGGCCGGCGTGATCTATAACGGGGCGCCGATCGACCTTATTTCGGTGGAGGGAGACGTCGCGCTCGCCAAGCGTTTCTTCACGCTCTTCCCACTGCCGGCGAAGGCCTACTGATCCGGCACATTGAGCGCGGGCGCAGCCTCCTCTAAGGGCCGAACGATGAACGACATTGCCAATGTGAATCCCGAAAGCCGCTCCGAAACGGTGATGACCGCGCCCGACCGGATGGTGAAGGTGCGCGAGGTTTTCGGGGTCGATTCGGACATGGAAGTGCCGGCGTTCAGCGAGGCGGACGAGCGCGTTCCCGACCTCGACCCGGCCTATGTGTTCGACGCCAATACCACGCTGGCGGTGTGCGCGGGCTTCGCCAACAACCGCCGGGTGATGGTCCAGGGCTATCACGGCACCGGCAAGTCGACCCACATCGAACAGGTCGCTGCGCGCCTCAACTGGCCGCTGATCCGGATCAACCTCGACGCGCACATCAGCCGCATCGACCTGGTCGGGCGCGATGCGATCGTGCTGCGCGACGGCCAGCAGGTGACCGAATTCCGCGAAGGCCTGCTGCCGTGGGCGCTGCAGCACCCGGTGGCGCTGGTGTTCGACGAATATGACGCGGGACGGCCGGACGTGATGTTCGTCATCCAGCGCGTGCTGGAAACCGAAGGCAAGCTGACGCTGCTCGACCAGAACCGGGTGATCCGGCCCAATCCGTGGTTTCGGTTGTTCGCGACAACCAACACCGTCGGGCTGGGCGACACCACCGGCCTCTATCACGGCACGCAGGCGATCAATCAGGGCCAGATGGACCGCTGGAACATCGTCACCACGCTCAATTACCTGCCGGCCGAGATCGAGGCGCGGATCGTGCTCGCCAAGTCGGGCGAATATGACAGCCCGGACGGCAAGGGCACAGTCGACAAGATGATCAAGGTCGCCGAGCTCAGCCGCCAGGGCTTCGTCAATGGCGACATTTCGACCGTCATGAGCCCGCGCACGGTGATCAGCTGGGCGCAGAACGCGCTGATCTTCGGCGATGTCGGCTTCGCCTTCCGCGTGTCGTTCCTCAACAAGTGCGACGAATCGGAACGCGCGATCGTCGCGGAATATTACCAGCGGGTGTTCGGCAGCGACCTGCCCGAAAGCATCGTCGCCAAGGTTTAGGGGGCGGGCGGCGGCACCGGCTCCTCGTCGGGGCGCCGTGGCACCGCTTCGACAAACAGCGACATCATCGTCCACACGATCAGTGTCGCCATGAGATGCTGCGGTATGGACTCGCCATCATCCAGCACCGGCCGGAACACGCGCGGCAGCGACAACGTCATCGCCACCGCCAGACCGGCGTAGATGTATTTGGAACGGCTCGCCGAAACGTAGAGGATCGCGATGACGATGCCGCTGACGAGCAGCAGCAGGGCCGCGAACTCAACGGTGTCGAGGCGCTCTGTACCCGCCATCACGAAGCCCAGCACCGCGCCGAAGAAGGTGTTCATCCCGGCGTGATTGGCGCGATATTCGCTTTCGGTCGGGACGAATGCATTGCGGAACAGATTACGCACGGCGCGGCCCCCTTTGACGCCATCCTGCGGGCGGGCAGCAGCCTTGGCAAGCCGGTGGCGGCTCGCATCTTGGGCGGGCATGAAAAAGGGCGCCCCGGCCGATGCCGGAGCGCCCCATTTTCGATCGCTTTACTTAGAAGATGTAATCGTGACCGACGTGGAAGTCGTTCGCGATCGCAAGGTCGGCAGCAGCAAAGCTGGCGGCGGCGACTGCCGGTGCGCTGCTGGTCGCGGCCAGATTCCGCGCCGCGGTCGCGTTGGACCCGAACACGAAATCGTCGGCATCGACACCGTTGGTGTTGAGCAGGACCATGACGAAGTCGGCCGAGCCGCCGTCGGTATTGCCGTACACCACCGTTACCGGGCCGGCGGCGCCTGCGCCGGGCTGACCGTCGATGTCGATCCCCAGCGCGTTTTCAGCGCCGTTGATGCTGTCGAACACCTTGTAGGTCAGATCGCCGGCGCTCTTGTTGTTGGCCGTACCCTTGAAGGTGAACGCGCCCAGACCGGACAGGTCGATCACGTCGTTGCCGTTGGCGTCGAAGTCGGTGATCACGTCCCAGGAGAAGGAACCCTTCTTGGTTGCGACCTTGGTGCCCTGCTCGCCGACGAAAACGTCGTTACCGGCACCCAGCGTGATGACGTCGATGCCGTCGCCGCCGCTGATGATGTCGTTACCGGCATTGCCGACCAGACGGTTGTTCGCACCGTTGCCGATGATCCGGTCATCGCCCGAACCGCCGATCGCATTCTCCATCGTCACGCCATAAGCGATGGCGATGTTGTCGACCGGCCGGCCATCGGGGCCGACGCCGTTATTGGCGAAGAAGGCGTCGAATTCGGCGTCGGTTTCAAGGCCGAAATACTCGCCCCAATAAGCCCGCTGAGCGTCAGTCATCGCATTGCCGGCGCTGCTGAACGCGCCTTCGTTGATGTCGATCAGGTTGTCGCCGGTGAAGCCCGACAGGTCGAGTGTATCGTTCCCGCCGCCGTCCCAGATCGTCACGATCGGGTTGGTGTTCTGGGTGAAGTCGAACACCGAACGGTCGGCATTGCTGTTGAAGCCGTAGACCGTATCGCCCGACCGGGTTTCGTAATCCGCGCCATACAGGTTCTGCACCGCAAGGATGTCGTGGAGCGCCGGGGTCTGCGCGTACACGAACGAGCCGGTGTTCCAGTTGATCGCGGCCTGGCCGGTCACGGTGCCACTGAAGTAGCTCATGATCGTGTACTGCTGCGAATCCTGGAAGAAATAGGCGTGGTTGTTGTAGGTGATCGGCGGGGGCGTGGTGCTGGCATTGTAATCGCCGGCATGGGCCAGGCCGAGGCTGTGACCGAGTTCATGAGTGATCGCGAACCAGCCATAGGCGCCCATCTGGGCATTCGCGCCCGAGAAGCTGCCCTGGTATTGGATGTTGGCCCACACGTCGCCAGCCTGACGGCCGGCTTCTTCAAATCCGTAGGAAGCGAGCGTTTCTTCCTGCGGATAGTAAGCGTGCGCACCGGCCGACGCGCTCATCCGCGTGAAGCCGAACGTGATGTCGGCATTGGGCGCCGAATCCGCCGCGCGGATTTCGATGTCGATGAGATCGTCCCACAGCTGGATGGTCTGCGTTGCCATCGCCCGCTGCGCCGGGGTGAAACTCGCGAAATAGCCCTGGTAGAGATAGACCTGATCGTTCGTCAGAACGTAGCCGTCCTCGCTGATCTCACCATAGTAGCTGTTGAGCGCTTGGACACGAGAGTCCCAGAAGCCGAACGTCAGGACGCCGTCGTCGAGCGCGCCATTATTACCGAAGGTCCAGTCCACGCCCGGTCGGGTAAGGTTGTCGGCAGCCTGTTCGGGCGTCCAGATCGGGAGCCCGTTATTGGCCGTGGTCCCTGCATAGGGATCGGCCGAGGCGTCTGACACGCCGACATACTGGTCGAAATTATTCTGCGTCGGCAAAAAATCGTCGTCCATCTCGTACAAGTAATCAGGCATTGCGAATTATCCCTCCCGAAAAGGCGCTATTGGATGTCCGACACGATTGGCCGATGAAGCTTGCTCGGCGCGCCACCGAGAAGCGTGTTGAAAGCTTCGACCGGGCCTTGCAGCACCCAGTCGCTCTGAACTTTGACTAGCGAGGCGGTGGCCTGCAGCGGTTCCATCTCACCCTGCGGCATTGCCAGACGGACCGGCGTCACCTGAAGGTTCATGGTCTGCCGCCGGTCATCGACCGCGACGCTGCTGACCTTCACGCGCAGCAAAAGCTGCTGCGACAGGCGGGCAAGATCGGGCGACTTGGTATCTGCGGCAGTCGCGGCGGAAACCGGCAGGCTAGTCAGCCGCTGGGCTTTCTTGACAAGCTGTCCGCACACGCTGTCGCGCAATGATGCTGAAATCGTTGAATCGAAGTCACACGCGATCACCACGCGCTCCACGCCGATCATAGTCGGCGCCGGTGTGCTGCCCATAGCTGCTGTTGATCCCATGATGACCGCGCTCGCGGACAGTCCCACTCGGAACATTCGAATTCCCCACCCCAGAAATGCGATTCGCAATGCGCCAGAAGCAATAATTTCTTAACCATGTCAATGGCTTTGCCGCGAGCTAAAGTGTTGTCCTGCCGACATAAATCGGCTGCCGCTATGGGGCGGCAAGCCATTTGCCGCAGGAAAAAAATTCTGGCCGGCGCGAACTCGCTTCGACCGTCAAATGGCGGTAACCGGTTGATCGATGCCCGAGCAGACGCGCCTCGATCGCTTCCGTAACGCCTTGGCCGGCGCGGCGCGGGCGATCGCGCGCGATGCCGAGCTTGAAGTCGTATTTGCGTCCGACACGGCCTCACCGGCCGGGCGCGCCGCGCGGGTGCCCTCGCCGGGCGCTGGACTTGAGCCCAAGCTGGTCGCCGAAGCGCGCGGCGCGGCGGATTCGGCGGCCCTTCGCCTGCGCCATCACGATCCCCGGCTGCACCATTCGCTGGCCCCCGCGGAGCCGGAGGCGCGGGCGGTATTCGATGCGCTGGAAACGGTGCGTATCGAGGCGCTGGGCGCGCGGGCGATGAGCGGCGTCCGGGCCAACCTTGCCCAGCTGACCGAGGCGCGCGTGCGCGGCGATGCGATCGTTCGCGCCCGCAGTGCCGAGGAAGTGCCGCTGGCGACCGCCGTCGGGCTGTTTGCCCGCCAGCGGCTGACCGGCGACGCCGCGCCTGCCTCGGCACGGCCGGGCCTGGAACTGGTCGAGCCGTGGATCGAGGACCGGGCCGCGGCCGACCTCGACGGCCTGGCCTTGACGCTTGACGACCAGGCGGCCTTCGCCCGGCTGTCGCGGCAGTTGCTCGAGGACCTCGACCTGGCAAGCGCCGCCGAGGAGGCGGAGGATGCGCCGGAAGAGGATGGCGACGACGAGGGCGAGGACGACAGCGGCGAAGACGGCGAGGACGAGGGCGACAGCGCGCCAGAGTCCGGTGACGCGGAAATGCGGGCCGAGCAGGGCGACGACCAGTCCGACGACGAACAGTCGAGCGAGGACTTCGAATCCGACGACGACGACATGTCCGACGGCGAGGAGGATGGCGACAGCGGCGTGCCCGGCCAGGCGCGGCGCAACTGGGACCCCGCGCCGGCAACCGATTACACGGAATTCACGCGGCAGTTCGACGAGATCATCGAGGCTGACGTGCTGTGCGACGAGATGGAGCTGACCCGGCTACGCGCCTCGCTCGACGAGCAGATCGGCGGATTGCACGCGGTGGTCACCCGGCTTGCCAATCGCTTGCAGCGGCGGTTGATGGCGCAGCAGGCGCGCAGCTGGGACTTCGACCAGGAAGAAGGGCTGCTCGATGCCGCGCGGCTGGCGCGGGTGGTGGTCAGCCCGGCGCACTCGCTCAGCTACAAGGTCGAGCGCGATACCGAATTCCGCGACACGGTGGTGTCGCTGCTGATCGACAATAGCGGATCGATGCGCGGCCGTCCGATCGCCATCGCGGCGATCTGTGCCGACATTCTCGCGCGGACCCTGGAGCGCTGCGGGGTGGCCAGCGAGATTCTCGGCTTCACCACTCGGGCGTGGAAGGGCGGCCAAAGCCGCGAGGCGTGGCTGGCGGCGGGCCGTCCGGCCCATCCCGGGCGGCTCAACGACCTGCGCCACATCGTCTACAAGAAGGCCGACGAGCCGTACCGTCACGCACGGCGCAACCTTGGCCTGATGATGCGCGAAGGATTGCTGAAGGAGAATATCGACGGGGAAGCGCTGCTGTGGGCGCACAACCGCCTGATCGCGCGGCCCGAGGAGCGGCGCATCCTGATGGTCATTTCCGATGGCGCGCCGGTCGACGATTCGACGGCGTCCGCCAATGGCGGCACCTATCTGGAACGGCATTTGCGGCAGGTGATCGGATGGATCGAGCAGAAATCGCCGGTCGAACTGGCGGCGATCGGGATCGGCCATGACGTGACCCGCTATTACAAGCGGGCAGTGACGATCATGGATGCCGAACAATTGGGCGGAGCGATGACCGACCAGCTCGCCAGCCTGTTCGAGGGGGCATAAAATTTGGCCCGACACGATTGCTCGTGCCGGGCCGCCCTCGTTACGCGACGCGAGGGTTTATCTGGGAGCGATTTTGCCCCGCCGTCTGTAACAGGGAGAAAGGGGGAAACCCTGCCACACCAACGGCTTATAAGTGATTCGGGGCGACTGAATGCTGAACCGGCAATGCAGCTTTCGTTCACGATTCGGCGGTCCCGGAGCGGCTCATGGACGCGGTGACCGCGGAACCTTCGGGAGCGGCCGTGCCGGCGCGAGATGCATTCGATTCGCGCGGTGCCGAAATCACGTTCCTGGCCCTGGTCGCGGCGGCAATCGGCTTGGCCGCTTATGCGCTCTCCGGTGACAGCTGGAATAAAGCGATCGTGTTGGGAGGGGTCGCGGGTTTCGGCTTGTTGCTAGCATTGGTCCCGGCGCGAATCCCCGCGACGTTCAAGCTGCTGTTCCTGGGCGCCGCGCTGGCCAGCGCCGGTTTTTATACGTGGCGTTTCTGGCGCGAGGCGACGCCGTTCGACGAGAGCGTCCATTTCATGACGAGCTGGGCGCTGGCCTGCGGCCTGACATGGATTTTATTCGGTGCGGACCGGATCGTCCGGCGTCCCGACCGCGCCTTCCTGGTTGCGGCGGCCATCGCCATCGGCACGAGCCTTGGCATCGTATGGGAGGGGATCGAACTGGCGCTCGGTATCCAGACCGGGGTCCAGGACACGGTCGTCGACCTGCTGGCCGACCTGCTGGGGTCGGTCGCAGCCGGTACGTTCCTGGCCTGGGCTTCGGGGAAGGTCGGACCGCAGGGCGCGGCCCGATCCGCTTAGGCGGCGGCTTGCGCGGCGGCCTTCTTGACGATTTCGCGCTTCAGCTTCTGGGCTTTGAGCGACAGCTTGTCGTCGCTGGTCTTCAACAGCCAGTTGTCGAGCCCGCCGACATGTTCGACCGAACGCAAGCCGTGGGTCGAAACCTTAAGCTTCACGCGCCGCTCGAGGGCGTCGGAAATCAGCGTGACGTCCTGCAGGTTGGGCAGGAACACCCGCTTGGTCTTGTTATTGGCGTGGGAAACATTGTTACCCACCTGCCGGCCCTTGCCGGTCAGCTCGCATACGCGCGACATGGTCTTATCCTGAAAATTGGCGGGACCTGTAGGCCCTCGAATTTGCGCCGCCCCGTTAGCGTCTGAGGCAGTGCGCGTCAATGCGCGGCGCAACCTCGGCGCTCCATTCGCGTTCTACCAGTCCGTCGTCTAGTCGACACTGCACAAACGAAAGATCCGGCATGCGAGCGATTCTATTCATTTTGATTATTGCCGTCGTCGCGCTGATCATCGCGGTCGCGACAGGCTTTCTAGACATCAGCCAGACCCGTTCCGCGCAGGCGCCGGACCTTAGCGTCAACGGCGCGTCGGTGACCGCGAAGGGCGGCCAGACCCCGGCGTTCGACGTAGAAACCGGTTCGGTTTCGGTCGGGACCCGCGAAACCAACGTCGCGGTGCCCAACCTGCGCGTGAACCCGCCCGACCAGCCCGCGGCGACCCAGGCCGACAACAGCGTTTCGAACGAGGCGTTCTAACGGGCAATGACAGCTTGGCGTGCGTGCGGTACCGCACCGGCCATGCCATTTCCCTTGCCACCGCCGATGCGCCGCGCGCTCGACCTGGCAGCCGCCGCTGCGGCGGCGGGCGAAGTGCCGGTTGGCGCGGTGATCAGCAAAGACGGGAAGATCGTCGCCGAATCGCGCAATGCCATGCGCGGCAACCTTGACCCCACGGCGCATGCCGAGATGGTGGCGATCCGCGCCGCCGCCGAAGCGCTGGGCCAGCCGCGGCTGGACGGCTGCATCCTGTGGGTGACGCTGGAACCGTGCGCGATGTGCGCCGCCGCGGCCTCGCTCGCCCGGGTCGCCGCGGTGCATTACGGCGCCGACGATCCCAAGGGCGGCGGGGTAGCGCACGGACCGCGCATCTTCAGCCAGCCGACCTGTCATCACAGGCCCGACGTGCTTGGCGGGATCGGGGAAAGCGAATCGGCGGACCTGCTCAAACACTTTTTCGAACAGCGGCGGGCCTGACGGTGACGGCTGCGCCTCGCCCCCCTTTCCGGTCGCTCGCTGCACGGCCGCGCTTGAAGCGGCGCGAATTTAGCGGCAGATGCCGTCTGGCATGAGCATGGACCTGCTCCCGTTTCCCTGGCTAGACGTCGTCATCATCCTCGCGCTGATTGCGCTCAACGGCGCGTTCGCGATGAGCGAACTGGCCATCGTGTCGTCGCGCGAGGCGCGGCTGAAGGGGCTGGCCAAGGCCGGCAGCAGTGGCGCCAAGGGCGCGCTCAAGCTTGCCTCGGACCCCGGCCGCTTCCTGTCGACCGTGCAGATCGGCATCACCCTCATCGGCATCCTCGCCGGTGCCTACTCGGGCGCCAGCCTCGGCACCCCGGTGGCGCAACGGCTGGTTCTGCTGGGCCTTGAGCCGGACACGGCGGAAAATGTCGGCTTCGGGCTGGTGATCGTCGCTGTCACCTATCTCTCGCTGGTCATCGGCGAGATCGTACCCAAGCAGTTCGCGTTGCGCTCGCCCGAAGCCCTGGCGGTAATCGTGTCGCGGCCGATGCAGTGGCTGTCGCGGATCGCGGCGCCGATCGCTTGGCTTCTCGACCGCACCAGCGCGCTCATCTTCAAGACCCTTGGTCTCAACCGCGAATCGGAAAATGCGGTGACCGCGGAGGAGCTCCACATGGTCGTTGCGGAAGCGAAGACCGCGGGCGTGCTGGAAGAAAGCGAGCGGGCGATCATCTCCGGCATCGTCCGGCTGGCGGACCGGCCGGTGCGCGAGGTGATGACCCCCCGCACCGACGTCGACTGGGTCGATATCGATTCCACCGGCGAGCAGTTGCGCGCCGCGATCAAGCAGACGCCGCACAGCCGGTTGCCGGTGGCCGAAGGGTCGGTCGACAATATCGTAGGCGTGGTTCAGCTGCGCGACGTGCTGGAAGCGATGATGGACGCGCGGCCGCTGAACCTGCGCGAACTATCCAGCGCGGCGCCGGTCATTCCAGACCTGATGGACGCGATGGATGCGCTTGCCGTGCTGCGCTCGGCCAACGTCCCGCTGGCGTTCGTCCACGACGAATATGGGCATTTCGACGGCATCGTCACGCCGGGAAGCATCCTTGCCGCCCTCGCCGGCGCCTTTCACCACGATATCGAGGAAGGCGACGAGCCCGACTTTTTCGAGCGCGAGGACGGATCGTTCCTGCTGTCGGGCGCGGCCAATGCGGACGTGCTGGCCGACCGGCTTGGCGTCAGGCTGGCAGAGGATCGCGACTTTTCGACCGTTGCCGGCTTTGCTTTGCACGTCCTGAAGCGCCTTCCGGAGGTTGGCGAGACCTTCACCCGCGATGGCTGGAGCTTCGAAATCGTGGACTTGGACGGGCGCAAGATTGACAAACTGATCGCGACTCCGCCACGGCGGAAGCGGGCGCCGCCGACGGACGCCGGGTAAGAAGGGGCCGCAGGGCCAAGAGGAGCGATCGGAGTGGACGATACCGCGCTGTTGCTTGCCCGACTGCAGTTCGCCTTTACCGTTTCCTTCCATTTCCTGTTTCCGTCCTTCACCATCGGCATCGCCAGCTATCTCGCGGTGCTCGAAGGGCTGTGGCTGAAAACGGGCCAGGCGCGGTTCTTCAACCTGTTTCGCTATTGGCTGAAGATCTTCGCCATCGTCTTCGCAATGGGCGTCGTGTCGGGCATCGTCATGTCCTATCAATTCGGGACCAACTGGTCGGTCTTCTCGGACAAGGCGGGGCCGGTGATCGGGCCGTTGATGGCCTATGAAGTGCTGACCGCCTTCTTCCTCGAAGCGGGCTTCCTCGGCGTCATGCTGTTCGGGCTCGACCGCGTCGGCAAGAAGCTGCACTTCTTCGCCACCTGCATGGTTGCCTTCGGCACCGTCATGTCGGCCTTCTGGATCCTGTCGGTGAACAGCTGGATGCACACGCCCACCGGCTATGCGTTCAACGACGTTGGCCAGTTCGTGCCGGCGCGCGGCTGGCTGGAAATCATCTTCAACCCCAGCTTCCCCTATCGTCTCGCCCACACGGTCACCGCCGCCTATTTGACGACCGCCCTAGCGGTCGGCGGGGTTGCTGCCTGGCACCTGCTACGCGGACGCGGCACGCCGGAAGTCCGAACGATGTTCTCCATGGCGATGTGGATGGCGGCCCTCGTCGCGCCGGTGCAGATCTTCCTCGGCGACCAGCACGGGCTCAACACGCTGGAGCATCAGCCGGCCAAGGTGATGGCCATGGAAGGGCATTTCCAAAGCCATCCCGACGGCGCTCCGCTGGCTCTGTTCGGAATTCCGAACCAGGACGAACAGCGGCTCGACTATGCGATCGAGATCCCGAAGCTGTCGTCGCTCATTCTCAAGCACAGCCTCGACGCGCCGCTGGCCGGGCTCGACACCGTGCCGCGCGCGGACCAGCCGCCGGTGGCGATCGTCTTCTGGTCGTTCAGGATCATGGTCGGGCTGGGCTTCCTGATGTTCGGCCTCGGGCTGCTCAGCCTGTGGGCGCGGTGGCGCGGGACGCTTTACACGTCGGGTTGGCTGCATCGTATCGCGCTGGCGATGGGGCCGGCGGGCTTCGTCGCGGTCATTGCCGGGTGGATCACCACCGAAGTCGGCCGCCAGCCTTTCGTCATCTACGGCCTGCTGCGTACCGCCGACGCGGTCGCGCCGGTCGGCGCACCGGCGGTCGCCATTTCGCTGCTCGCCTTCATCATCGTCTATTTCGCGGTCTTCGGCACGGGCGTGTGGTACCTGCTGAAGCTGATGAGCGACCCGCCAAGCGAGGGCGAGGAAGATCCGCTGGACGCGCCGATCCGAAGCGCCGGACTTACCGCAGCCGCGGCGGTCGGGACGGAAGATGGCCAGCCGCGCAGCGAGACCGCGGGCGAGGACAAGAGCTGATGGAACTGACGATCATCTGGGCCTTCTTCATCGCCTTCGGCATCGCGGCTTACGTGGTGATGGACGGCTTCGACCTTGGCATCGGCATCCTCTTTCCCTTCTTCCGGGTCGGCAAGGAACGCGACCAGGCGATGAACGCCATCGCCCCGGTCTGGGACGGCAATGAAACCTGGCTGGTGCTGGGCGGCGGCGGCCTGCTGGCGGCCTTTCCGCTGGCCTATGCGATCATCCTGCCGGCGCTTTACGCACCGCTGATCGCGATGCTGCTGGGCCTGGTGTTCCGCGGAGTCGCCTTCGAATTTCGCTGGCGCGACCCGGCCCACCGCGCGCGTTGGGACGCGGGCTTTTTCATCGGCTCGCTGGTCGCGGCGCTGATGCAGGGGATCACGCTCGGCGCCCTGCTGCAGGGGATCGAGGTCGACGGCCGCGCCTACGCCGGCGGCTGGTGGGACTGGCTGTCGCCGTTCAGCCTGCTCACGGGTGTCAGCGTGGTCGCCGCTTATTCATTGCTCGGCGCGACCTGGCTGGTGTGGAAGACGGAAGGGCGGCTGCACGAGGATGCGCGGCGCTTGGCGCGGATCGCGACGCCGGCAATGCTTGGCGCCATCGGCGCGGTCAGCCTGGCGACGCCGTTCCTGGAAGAACAATATTTTCACCGCTGGTTCGAATGGCCCGGCCTGTTGGTCGCGGTGCCGATGCCGATCGTGGTCACCGGCATCGCTGTATTGTTGTGGACCAAGCTTAAGCGCTGCGCCGACTGGCTGCCCTTCGTGCTTGCGCTGGCGATGTTTGCCCTGACCTTGGTCGGGCTGGGCATTTCGATCTGGCCCTATGTGATCCCCGGCCGGGTGACGATCTGGGACGCCGCCGCGCCGGAAACCAGCCAGGCGTTCATGCTGGTTGGCGCTCTGGTCCTGGTACCGATCATCCTCGCCTACACCGCCTGGTCCTACTGGGTGTTCCGCGGCAAGGTCGGCGAGGAAGGCTACCACTAATCGTGGCCGGGACCGGCAAGCGCGTGGCGTGGTTCGTCGCTTTGTGGGCGGGAGGCGTGCTGGCCGTCGGCGCGGTCGGCGCGCTGATCAAGCTGGCGCTTGGCGCCTAGAGCTTGCCGAACCGCTGTTCGAAGCCGTCGGTGTCCCCGCGCGCCAGATAATCCGCCTGCAGCGGCACCTGGTCGCGCTGCAACCGGCCGCGGAAGGCACCCAGCTGCTGGTCGATCCGGTCGGTGTCGCCTTCCGACAGGCTGGCCAGCTGGTCGAACCGGACGATGCCCATCTGGTTGAGCATCGACGCGAACTTGGGACCGACACCCTTCAGGCGGGTGAGGTCGTCGGGCGGGCCGGACGCGCCCGGCAGGTTGGCGTGGACCGGGGCGTCGATAAACTGGCCGCTGATGTCGCTGACCGCCGCGGCGGCCTCCGACGCGAGGCCGCGGCCTTCATGAGCGCCGTCATCGGCCCGGGCGGCCATGTGCGGCCGCACCGGCGCGGTGTCGCGCGACAGTTCGACGCGCTGGCGCGGTCGCATGACCAGCACCAGGACAAGAACCAAGATCGCTGCCGCGACCAGGATCAGCGGCCAATATTCCCGGATCATTTCCATGCGTTCACCAACTCCATTGCGAATTGTAGCGGCGCCGAAGCTCGACCACATAA
Source organism: Sphingomonas sabuli (assembly GCF_014352855.1). Classification (GTDB taxonomy): domain Bacteria; phylum Pseudomonadota; class Alphaproteobacteria; order Sphingomonadales; family Sphingomonadaceae; genus Sphingomicrobium; species Sphingomicrobium sabuli. The sequence goes on from NZ_CP060697.1 coordinate 2,010,121, forward strand.
GCGAGCAACAGGCCGATTAGGAACCCCGCGATGGCGACCGCGAGGCCTTCGAGAATCATCGGCACGCCGCCGGACGTGTCCCACGTCGCCCGGCTGACGCCCGGGGTCATGCTCATGATCCGGACAAGCTCTTCGCGCTGGAATTCGTCGGCTTGGCCGGACAGCATCAGCCGGCGGGTCAGCGGGCCGCGGTGCAACGGCGCCTGCACCTGCGGCATTTCCCAGTCGACCAGGATGAAGCGTGCCGCGGGTTCGACCTGCGCGATAAAGCGGCCGGCGCCGCCCAGCGGGCCGTGCCACAGGCCGGTAAAGGCCAGCGCGATCACGCCCGACGCGATCAGGAAGGTTCGCTTGCTCCGCCGCAGCCACAGCGAACCGCCGATTGCACCAAGCACCAGCGCGACCGCGAAGATCGGCCAGAAATAGGTCAGGAGCGGGCTCATGCCGATTGCCTTTCCAGTTCGCGCCAGCCGATGTCGCGGCGGTGAAAGCCGTCGGCGAAGTCGATCTGGTCGACGGCGCGATAGGCGCGCGCGCGGGCATCCGCGAAATTGTCGGCGATGGCCGTGACCGCGAGCACGCGGCCGCCGCTGGCGACCAGCGACCCGTCGCGTTCGGCGGTGCCGGCGTGGAAGACGGTGACGCCCTCGACCTGCTCGGCGACTTGCGTCGCACGGATGGCGCCGCCGCCGGCCGGGGTTCCGGGATAACCGCGCGCGGCGAGGATGACCGTGACCGTCGACCGGTCGGACAAGACCGGCCGTCCGTCGGCCAGCCGCCCCGACGCGACCGCCATCAGCAACTCGGCGAAATCGCCTTCGACGCGGGGCATGATCGCTTCGCATTCGGGGTCGCCGAAGCGCACGTTATACTCGATCAGCTTGGGTCCCTCGGCAGTCAGCATCAAGCCTGCGTAAAGCACGCCGGAGAAAGGCGTTCCCCGGTCCGCCAGAGCCCGGGCCGTGGGCAGGATGATTTCGTCCATCGCCCGCTGTTCCAGCGCGGCGGTCAGGACGGGGGCCGGGCTGTATGCGCCCATGCCGCCGGTGTTGGGGCCGGTATCGCCCTCGCCGACGCGTTTGTGGTCCTGCGCGGTGGCGAAGGACACGGCGGTCGTGCCGTCGACGAGCGCGAACAGGCTGGCTTCTTCACCCTCCAGAAACTCCTCGATCACCAGCGGACCGTCGCCCGCGGCGCGGACCGCGTCTTCGGCCTCGGCGCGGGTCATGGCGACGGTGACGCCCTTGCCCGCGGCCAATCCGTCGGCCTTGATCACGACCGGGATGTCGAACCGGTCGAGTGCCTCGAGTGCATCCGTCACACGCTCGGTGCGGACATAGCCGGCGGTGGGAATGCCGTTGGCTTCGCACAGATCCTTGGTGAACCCCTTCGACCCTTCCAGCTGCGCGGCAGCGGCGTTAGGGCCGAATACGGCGATACCGGCAGCGCGCAGCGCGTCGCCGACCCCGGCCACGAGTGGTGCTTCCGGGCCGATCACGACCAGGTCGACGGCGCGATCGGCGGCAAGATCGGCCACCGCTTTTGGGTCGGCCGGGTCGATCCGCGCGCATTCGGCCCAGCGGGCGATGCCCGGATTGCCCGGAGCGGCGATCAATGTTTCGCAGGCCGGCGATTGCCTCAGCCGCCATGCGAGCGCATCTTCACGACCACCCGAACCAAGCAAAAGAATATTCAATGGACCTCCCCGACGACGCTCGCTCCGGCCTGTTAGCCAACGTGCCGCCCGGCGACAATTCGCCGGCGATGACCGTCGGCGAACTTGCCGGATCGGTAAAGCGGGTCGTCGAGGATGCGTTCGGCAAGGTGCGCGTGCGCGGCGAGATCAGCGGATTCAAGCGGCACAGCTCCGGCCACTGCTATTTTTCGCTCAAGGACGAGGACGCCTGCATCGACGCGGTGATCTGGCGCGGCAATGCCAACGGCCTGGCCTTTCGCCCGGAAGACGGCGCCGAAGTCATCGCCACCGGCAAGATGACGACCTATGCCGGACGTTCGAAATACCAATTGGTGATCGACCGGCTGGAACTGGCCGGGGAGGGCGCACTGATGGCGCTGCTCGAACGACGGCGGAAGGCGCTGGCGGCCGAAGGCCTGTTCGATTCGGCTCGCAAGCGCGCGCTGCCGTTCCTGCCGCGCGTCATCGGCGTCGTCACCTCGCCGACCGGCGCGGTCATCCGCGACATCCTCCACCGGCTGGCGGACCGTTGCCCGACGCACGTCATCGTCTGGCCGGTGCCGGTTCAGGGCGAAGGATCGGCGGCGAAGATCGCCGCGGCGATTCGCGGCTTCGGCAGTCTTGGCGGCGGGCTGCCACGGCCCGACCTGCTGATCGTCGCGCGCGGCGGCGGTTCGATCGAGGATCTGTGGGCTTTCAACGAGGAAGAGGTGGTCCGTGCCGCCGCCGAGAGTCCGATTCCGCTGATTTCCGCCGTGGGTCACGAGACCGACACGACGCTTATCGACCACGCGTCCGACCGTCGTGCGCCGACCCCGACCGCGGCCGCCGAGATGGCGGTTCCGGTGCGATCGGAACTGCTGGCCTATGTCGGCGAATTGTCGCGCCGGTCGCGCGATTGCCTGTCGCGCATGGCGGAGCGAGGACGGGAGCGATTCGACCTGACCGTGTGCCGCTGGCCGCAGCCGCAGGCGCTGTTCGCGCCGATGGCGCAGCGGCTGGACGAGCTTGGCGACCGGCTACCCCGGGCGCTGGCATCGCGCGCGGGCGATGCGCGCGCGGACCTGAACGGCGTTGCCCCGCGGCTTCGCCCGGAAATGCTGGCCGATCGGATCGAACGGTCGGTGGAGCGGCTCGCGGCGGTGTGGAAGATGGCCGAGCTGGTTCATCCCGAACGGCCGCTGTCGCGCGGCTTTGCCAGGGTGACCGACCGGTCGGGCAAGACTCTGGCGCGCAGCGCCGACGCGCGCGCCGCGGGTCTGCTGACGCTGCGCTTCGCCGACGGGGAAGTGGAGGCATCGGCCGGTCCATCCGCACCGCCGTCGCCGCGTGCCCGGGTTGAGCGCAAGCGCCGCCCTTCCTATGTCCCGGGCCAAGGCGGATTGTTCGACGACGTGGAGGATTGACGATGCTGATGGCTGGCGGCGGCACCCCCGCAAGGGTGCACTACATGGCCGGGACTTTTCGCGTGTTGAGCAGCGGCGACCATGTCCTGTGCGCCGTCACCGGCGTTCGGATTCCGCTTCAGGAGTTGAAATATTGGAGCGTCGCCAGGCAGGAAGCCTATGTCGACGCCACGGCCAGCCTGGCGGGTGAGCAGCGCGCCGGCGCGATCTGAATTCCTTAGCATCGTCCGCTGCTTAGCAGTGGTGCGGGGGCCACAACCCGCACGGTCGGTCGCGATCCGACTTAACCAAAGTCAGTAGATTCGCGCCGAAACCCTATGTTGCAATTTTGATACAGCGCGTCGGCATCTTCATTCGTCCCGCTCTGCCGACGTTGCTTCTCCGACTGGGCATCCCGTATCAGCATCGGTGGATCGGCAGGGTTGAAGCTGCCGCGTCATCGGTCGTGACCAAGGGGTGCGGCCAAAAATGGGGACGAAATATATGAAGCTCGAATTCCGCCAGCGTCTTCTCGCTACGACGCTTCTGGTCGGCGCCAGCATGGTTGCGACGCCGGCTTTTGCGCAGGACGCCTCTGAAGATCCGGCTGCGGCTCCGCCGTCGGGTCCGATCGAAGCGCAGCCGATCCCGGAGCGTTCCGCTACCGGTGAAGCGGTCGATGCACCGCGCGACATCGTCGTTACCGGTTCGCGTATTCCGCAGCCGAACCTCGATTCGGCGTCGCCGGTCGCGGTCGTTTCCGAGCAGGAAGTGAAACTGACGGGTACGACCCGCATCGAAGACGTTATCGCGCAGCTGCCGGGCGCGACTGCCTCGCAGTCTTCGGGCCTGTCGAACGGCGCCACGGGTACCGCCGAAATCGATCTTCGCTTCCTTGGCTCCAAGCGCACCCTGTCGCTGGTCAACGGTCGCCGCATGACCCCGGGCGATCCGAACAGCGCCAGCCAGGCCGCCGACGTCAACCTGATCCCGGCTTCGATCCTGAAGCGGGTCGAGGTGCTGACCGGCGGTGCATCGTCGGTGTACGGTGCTGACGCGGTCGCCGGCGTCGTCAACTTCATCATCGACACCGATTTCGACGGTATCAAGCTCGACGGCCAGTACAGCTTCTATCAGCACAACAACGATTGCCCGGCGATCGAAGGCGACCGCACCGTCTGCGACGCCCTCAATGCTTTCGCCGGCGATCCGCAATACGCTTATCCGACCAGCAGCGTGACGGACGGCCGTGCGGTCGACTTCACCGTGTCGATCGGTTCGGGCTTCGACGATGGCCGCGGCCACGCCATGGGTTACTTCGGCTACCGCAAGGTCAAGCCGGTGCTCCAGGCCAACCGCGACTACAGCGCTTGCGCCCTGACCGGTGCCGGTGCGACCGTCACCTGCGGCGGCTCGGGCACCGCTGGTGAAGGCAACGCGCTCGTCTTCGTTCCGACCACGGACGCTGCGGGCAACGTCACCTACACCTCGACCTACGCGGCTCTCGGGCCCGGCACGGCGACCCTCGGACCGCCGAACCTCTACAACTACGCGCCGCTGAACTACTTCCAGCGTCCGGACGAGCGTTATGTCGCAGGTGCCTTCGCAGACTATGAAATCAGCCCGGCCATCAAGCCGTACCTTGAATTCATGTTCATGGACGACCGCACGCTGGCGCAGATCGCGCCGTCGGGCGACTTCTTCAGCACGCTGACCATCAACTGCGACAACCCGCTTCTGTCGGCCCAGCAGCGCAGCGTGATCTGCGATCCGCAGTACAACCTGATCAACGGGTTCATCGGCAGCTTCCCCACCGCAGGCGGTGCGAGCTACAACCCGACCCCGGACGCGGCGCCGATCGAATTCATCGATTCGGTGAACGGCGGCACCTACAACCGGGCGTACTTCCAGCTCGGTCGCCGTAACGTCGAAGGCGGGCCGCGCATCAGCGATCTGAAGCACACCAGCTATCGCGGTGTGTTCGGTACGCGCGGCGATCTTTCGCCGGTGTTCTCGTACGATGCTTATTATCAGTACGGCGCGACCAACTACACGCAGGTCTACCGCAACGAATTCTCGATTGCGCGCCTCACGCGCGCTCTCGATGTCGTTGAAGGTCCTGACGGCGCACCGGCTTGCCGCTCTGCGCTCGACGGCACCGACCCGCTGTGCGTCCCCTATGACGTGTTCGGCGGCACCCCGTCGGCCGCGTCGATCAACTATCTCAACATCTTCGGCGTCATCGACGGCCGGACGTCGGAACAGGTGTTCAACGCGAACGTCACCGGCGCGATGGGTGAGATGGGCTGGATCTCGCCGTGGGCGAGCGATGGCGTCGGCATCAACGTCGGCTTCGAGTATCGCAAGGAGAAACTGACCCTCAACCCGGATCAGTCGTTCCAGACCGGCGATCTTGCCGGCCAGGGTGCTCCGACGCTCCCGGTCAACGGCAGCTTCAACGTCAAGGAAGTGTTCGGCGAAATCCAGATTCCGATCGTTCAGCAGACCATCTTCGAAGAGCTGACGTTCGGTGCTGGCTATCGTAAGTCCTGGTACGAGACGAGCGGCGACCGCAAGTACGACACCGACACCTACAAGCTGTCGCTGGAGTTCGCGCCGATCCGCGACGTCCGTTTCCGCGCTGCCTACAACCGCGCCGCCCGTGCCCCGAACATCCAGGAGCTGTTCGCTCCGCAGTTCGTCGGCCTCGACGGTTCCGACGATCCCTGCGCGGGTGCCCCGATCGAAGCGACGGACTATGGTTGTATCGCCCAAGGTTTGGCGGTCGGGCAGAGCACGCCGGCCAACCCGGCCGAACAGTATAACGGCCTGCTCGGCGGCAATCCGAACCTGAACCCGGAGAAGGCGACGACCAAGACGGTCGGTGTCGTGCTCCAACCCCGGTTCATTCCGCGGTTTGCCCTGACGGTCGACTATTTCAACATCGACCTGAAGGACGCGATCCAGGGCTTCGGTGCTGACTCGATCGTCCAGGATTGCGTCGGCAACGCGACGGCGTCGTTCACTCCGGCATCGTGCGCCCTGATCAACCGCGACCCCGCGGGCTCGATCTGGCTCACCCCGGGTGGTTTCGTTACCGACCTCAATTACAACGTCGGCGGTATCGAAACGAGCGGCATCGACGTTACGGCAGCCTACTCGACCCGGCTGTTCAGCCTCGGCAACCTGTCGGCGACCTTCTCGGGAACGTATCTCGACGAGTACATCACCGACAACGGCCTGACCACGCCGTATGACTGCGCCGGCTACTACGGCGGCGTCTGCTCTGGCGGTGCGGTTTCGTCGACTTCGCCGTTGCCTGAATGGCGGCACAAGGCCCGCGCCACCCTGCAGACCCCGATGGGTCTGGGCGTGTCGGTCCAGTGGCGTCACATCGGCAGCGTCGAGCACGAGCGGCTCGGTGAGGACATCTCTGCAGGTGCTCCGCCGGTTCTCAGCCAGAAGATCCATGCCGAGAACTACATCGATCTCGCCGCGACCTACTCGCTGTTCAACGACCGCCTGAACCTTCGGGCCGGTGTGAACAACGTGTTCGACAACGTGCCGCCGCGTATCACTGGCTCGTCGGGTTCGTGCCCGGCCGGTCCGTGTAACGGCAACACCTACCCGGGCCTGTGGGACGCTCTCGGCCGCTACGTCTACGCTGGCTTCACGCTGGCGTTCACGCCGCCGCCGCCGGCCCCGCCGGTCTATGTGGCGCCGCCGCCGCCGCCGCCCGCAGCGCCTGCTACGCAGACCTGCCCGGACGGCACGGTGATCCTGGCGACGGAAGTGTGCCCGGCTCCGCCGCCGCCGCCGCCGCCGCCGCCGCCGGCGCCGGAACGTGGCTAAGGCTTAAGCCAAGCTACGGTTGAGAATTGGGCGGCAGGTCGAAGGACCTGCCGCCCTTTTCTTTTGGCCACAGGCCACGGTTGGGGCGCGCATACGAACGGATATTTGCTGCACCGCGCGGCCGGCTCCCCTAAGACCTCATGCCAATGGCTACCAACCCTCTCGACACGATCACCGCTTCCGCCATCCGTGAGATGATGAGCGCCGCTTCCTCGGGCCGTCTTGACGATGCCGTGCGGACTGCCGACGCCGCCCTTGCCAATGGCGGCGACACCGTTGCCCTCAATGCGCTGGTCGGCACGCTCCAGTGTCAGTCCGGCAACCTGGCCGAAGGCGCCCGGCGCCTGCGGATTGCCAACGCTGCCCGACCCGACGACCCGGTGATCGCGCTCAACCTGGCCACGGCGCTCCTCAACCAGGGCGAGGCCGAAGACGCATTGGCGGTCGTTCCCGAAAGCCTTGCCAACGCCGATGCCAGCCTGCGCTTGCTCCGGCTGCGCGCCTTTCTGGCGCAGCAGGTCGGCGATTACCCCGCGTCGATTGCGGCCTACGAGAGATTGGTCGAAATCAATCCGGGCGACGTCGAGGCGCTGAACAACCTCGGCAACAGCCGGCGCAGCAGTGGCGATTTCGACGGTGCGCTCGACATGCTGCGTCGGGCAGCCGAGCTTGACCCCAACGCGCCGCCGATCCGCTTCAACCTCGCCGGCGCGCTGCTCAGCGCAGGCCAGCACAAGGAAGCGGAAGCCGCCTTCAAGTCCATGGCCGACGACTTCGCCGACGACTGGCGGCCGCACCGCGAACTGCACCTGATCTATCGAATGCTGGGGCAGGAGGAAGCCGCGCTGGAGGCGATCGAGGAGGCAGTGCGCCGCTCGCCCGATGACATCCAATTGCTGTTGCCGCTCGCCAGCCAGCGGCTCATGGTCCTCGACGTCGAGGGCGCGCAGGCGGCTTACCGCGAAGTCATCAAGCGCGATCCGGCCAATGCCCCCGCCAACGTCGGCCTCGCCGTCGTGCTCGATGTTTCCAACCGCGATTCTGAATTTCCGGCGCTGATCGACGAAGCGACGGCGCGCTCCGTCGACGATTCGGTGCTCAACTTCATCCGCGCGTACGATCATCGCCGGGCCAAGCGCTATCGTGAAGGTGTCGAGGCGCTCGAACAGGTACCCGACGAGCTCGAAGGCGCCCGTCGCGCGCATCTCTACGGTCAGCTGTGCGAAGGCGCCGGCGAGTATGAAAAGGCGTGGGCCGCGTTCGAACGCATGAACGAGATCCAGCGCGAGCTGCCGTCACAGCCGGAACTACGCGGGGAGAGCTACCGGGATCTGGTCCGCGCTCGAACCGAGGCACTCACCCCGGACGCCGCGGCCCGGTGGACCGATGTCGCGCCCGCTGACGGCCGCCGCGCACCCGCTTTCCTGGTCGGCTTCCCGCGTTCGGGAACGACGCTCATCGACACCTTCCTGATGGGGCATCCGGACGTCACGGTGCTGGAGGAAGAGCCGTCGCTGGTCGGCGCTGGCCGGATCTTTCCCAATTTCGACGACATCGTAGAGGCTGGCGTCGACGACGTGCAACGCGCCCGCGACAGCTATTACGAGTTCGTCGATTCTCGCGATGGCGGGGCCTCGCCGGGTAAGCTGGTGGTCGACAAGAACCCGCTGGCGACCAACACGCTGCCGCTGATCCGGCGGCTGTTTCCCGATGCGCGGATCATCGTTGCGCTGCGCCATCCGTGCGATGTCGTGCTCAGCTGCTTTGCGACCAACTTCAAGCTCAATGACGGCATGGCCAATTTCGTCCGTCTCGACACGACCGCGGAGCTGTACGACCTGACTTTCGCGCATCTGGAAAAGGTGCGCGAATTGCTGCCCATGCCGATGCACATGATCAAGTACGAAGCGCTGGTGGCCGATCCGGAAGCCGAGCTTCGCGCGCTGGTCGAGTTCGTCGGGCTGGATTGGCACGATGGTTTGGTCGATCACCAGAAGACGGCGCGCGAGCGCGGACGCATCAAGACCGCCAGCTACGCGCAAGTGGTCGAGCCGATCTATTCCCGCTCCACCGGCCGCTGGGAAAATTTCCGCGAGCAGATGGCGCCGGTGCTGCCCGTTCTGCAGCCCTGGATCGACAAGTTCGGATACGCCTGATGCCTGCAGGCGCGACAGTATCGTTGCGGCGGCGATGACCGGCGAGGCCCAGTCTCCCCGGGATATTGCCGCAGCCGCGGACCGCGCCGCTGCGGGCGGCAATCTTGCCGAAGCCCGCTCTTTGCTCGCTCAAGCGGCGGGCGCACAAGGCGACGACGCTGGCTTGTGGCTTCGCCTGGCCGCCATTTGCCGGGCGCTACGCGATTTCCCCGCTGCCCTGGACGCAACGCACCGCGCGTTGGCAATCGCGCCACTCGACTTCACGGCGCTGATGCTTCGGGCCACCCTGCTCGACCGCGCAGATCCGGCCACTGCGGATGAAGCGTGGGAGCAGGCGCTGGCCCAAAGGCCGCCCGGCGACCTGCCGCCGCAATTGGAAGCCGTGCTCAGGCAAGGCGAGGCGCGAGTCCGCGACCGTCAGGCGCAGCAGGACGAGCGCCTGCGCGCCGCAGCCGCCGACGCGGAAATGCGCGCAACCCCCGACGAGAAGGCGCGGATCGACCGTTTCCGTACCAATGCGCTGCGGCAGACCCGGCCCTATCACAGCGAACCGACGCACTTTCACTTCCCGGGCCTGCGCGAATTCGAATTTCACCCTCGCTCGGCCTTCCCCTGGCTGTCCGAGCTTGAGGCAGCGACTGGCGACATCGCCGCCGAGTTGAAAGCCCTGCTGGCGGCGGAGCGGGCTGATTTGGTGCCGTATGTTCAATACGATGCGCACGCGCCGCTCAATCAGTGGCGGGATCTCAATCACAATACCGACTGGTCGGCGATCCACCTGCTGCAGAACGGCGGTGCGATCGAAGCCCATGCGGAGGCGTGTCCGGTCACCATCGCGACTCTCGCCAGGTGCGGTCAGGCCCAGATCCCCGGTCGCTCTCCCAATGCGATGTTTTCCCTGCTTGCGCCGCGCACCACCATCCCCGCGCATGTCGGGGTGAACAATGCCCGGCTGGTATGCCATTTGCCGCTGATCGTGCCGGAGGGCTGCTGGTTCCGGGTCGGCGCCGACAAGCGCTTCTGGAAGGAAGGCGAGGCGATGGTGTTCGACGACACCATCGAGCATGAAGCCAGCAACCCCAGCGACGAGCTTCGCGTGGTCCTGATCTTCGACGTCTGGCATCCCGACCTTTCGCCGGTGGAGCGCGATGCCGTGGCGGCGATGCTGGCGATCAGCAGCGGCGGCCAATCCGGCCTATGAGCGGCGCTGCCGGGCACCAGCAACGCGACCCGGACGCCCTGGAAGATATGGCTCGTGCGGCGCTGGCCAGCGGCACGGAGGAACAGGCGCTGGAGGCGCTTGCACCAGCAGCGCAAGCCTCCGGCAGTTCACGGCTGTGGCAGTGGACGGGCCTGCTGCAGCGGGCGATCGACGATCACGGCGCGGCGCTACGCTCGTTCGAGCAGGCGGCGGCGCTAGACCCGAACGACGCCGGCATTGCGCACGGCCGTGCCCGGGTCGCGCTGGAGGCGGGCGTTCCGGCGACGGACCTGTTCCTGCAGGCGTTGCGTCTGTCGCCCGGCGCGCCCGACATCCTGCTGGGCTTTGCCGCGGCGCGCCTGGCGGATGGCGATGGCGAAGCTGCGGTGCGCGACCTTGAACGGATGCTGGCCGCGCAACCCTTATGGCTGGCGGGGCACCAGCAACTGGCACAGCTGCGCGCGATGCTCGGCCGGAAAGCGGACTATGCGGCCTCGCTTGACGCTGCGCTGGCCGCGCAGCCTGCCGCTCAGCCCTTGTGGGTCACGCTGTTCGACCTTGCGATCAAGTCCGACGATTTCGCCCGGCTCGATGTTGCGGTGAAGCGGGCAGGCGCGGCCGGCGTGCCGGAAGCCCTAACCTTGCCATACGCAGCCATCGCCGCGAGCGAGGGCGGCGAGACTGCGCAGGCCGACGCGCTGTTCGCCCGCATTCCGATGGGACCGTCCGATCCGCTGGGCCTGTGGCGCGTGCGGCACCTGTTGCGGACCGGGCGTGCGGACCAGGCGCTGGCGGCGATCGACGCCGGGCTGGCGAGCCCCGCGGCGTCCGGTTTCTGGCCTTACGCGAGCATAGCGTGGCGGCTGACGAACGATCCGCGTGCGGACTGGCTCGAAGGCGACGCCCGCTTGGTCCGCACCGCCGACCTCCCATTCGCGCTGGGAGAGCTTGCCGCGCTCGCGGCGCGGCTCCGCTCGCTGCATGTCGCCAAGGCCGAATATCTCGATCAGTCGGTGCGGGGCGGGACCCAGACTGACGGGCCGCTGTTCAGCCGGATCGATCCGGAAATCCGCACCCTGCGCGCCAAGGTCGTCGCGGCTGTCGAGACCTATGTCGCGGCCTTGCCGGCCCCTGATCCTGCGCATCCGCTCCTCGGTCGGCGCCGCGAACGGCCAATACGTTTTTCGGGCAGCTGGTCGGTCCGGCTGCGCGCGTCCGGACGGCACGTCAGCCATGTCCACCCGCAGGGTTGGATCAGCTCCGCTTTCTACGTTGCCCTTCCGCCGGGCCTTGGCGGGGAGGGCAAGGCGGGATGGCTGACCCTTGGCGCGCCGCCGGACGAAGTGGGCGTGCAATTGCCGCCGACTCGCGCAATCGAGCCGGTTGCGGGGCGCCTGGCGCTGTTCCCGTCGTGGATGTGGCACGGCACCGTTCCGTTCGAGGACGGGGAGCGGCTCACGGTGGCGTTCGATGTTCGCCCGCCGACCTGATTCCGCCGCTTGTCGAAAGCCCGCTTGACATGTATGATGTTCGCCGTCGAATCCCATTCAAGTGCATGAATTGGAGTGATTTTATGAACCGTCTCGCTATGATTGCAGTGGCTTCCGTGATGGCAGCGATCCCCGCATCCGCGTTCGCCCAGACGACGGCCGCACAGCCGCAGGCCGCGCGCGATCCCGGCGATCAGGTCATTTGCGAAAAACAGGAAGTCATCGGCAGCCGGTTGGCGACCAAGAAGGTCTGCATGACCCGCAAGCAGTGGGCCGAACGCCAGCTCGCCGATCGCCAGGCGGTCGAAAAGAACCAGACGCAGGTTTACGTCCGCGGCCAGTAATCGCAGCGGTAGTGCCGGACTCTAGCCAGGCAGCGGCGCGAGCCGCCCTGCGCTAGCCCGGCGCCTTATTCGGCGGCTTCGCTCAGCTTGCCTACCGGCTCCAGCTTCAATTGACCGTCGCCTTCGTCGACACGCACCGTGTCGCCGTCCTTGACCGTGCCCGACAGGATCGCGTCGGCCAGCGGGTCCTGCAAGTATTTCTGCACCGCGCGCTTCAGCGGTCGCGCGCCATAGACCGGGTCGTAGCCGACGCGGCCCAGCCAGTCGCGGGCCGCAGCGCTCAGGTCGATGCGGATCTTGCGGTCCTCCAACAGCTTTTGCAGCCGGCCGACCTGGATATCGACGATCGGTCCCATGTGCGCCGCGCCAAGGCGGTGGAAGAGGATGATCTCGTCCAGCCGGTTGAGGAATTCCGGCCGGAAGTGCGCGCGCACCACTTCCATCACCTGCGGCTCGACCTTGTCCGCCGCTTCGTCCTCGCCCAGCCCGGCCAGATATTGCGAACCCAGGTTCGAGGTCAGGATGATGATCGTATTGGTGAAATCGACCGTGCGGCCCTGGCCGTCCGTCAGGCGGCCGTCGTCGAGCACCTGTAGCAGCACGTTGAAGACGTCGGCGTGGGCTTTCTCGACCTCGTCGAACAGCACCACCTGATAGGGCCGCCGCCGGATCGCCTCGGTCAGCACACCGCCTTCGTCATAGCCGACGTAGCCTGGCGGCGCGCCGATCAGCCGCGCGACCGCATGCTTTTCCATGAACTCCGACATGTCGATGCGGACCATCGCGGTCGAATCGTCGAACAGGAATTCCGCCAGCGCCTTGGTCAGCTCGGTCTTGCCGACGCCGGTGGGGCCAAGGAACAGGAAGGATCCGAGCGGCCGGTTGGGGTCCTGCAGGCCGGCGCGCGCGCGGCGCACGGCAGCCGAAACCGCCTTCACCGCATCCGCCTGACCGATGACCCGCGCGCCGATGGCGGATTCCATCTGCATCAGCTTGTCGCGTTCGCCCTCCATCATCCGTTCGACCGGAATCCCGGTCCAGCGGCTGACGACGGCGGCGATGTCCTGGTCGGTGACCTCCTCGCGCAGCATGGCGCCTTCGGAGGCGGCCTGCGCATCCGACAGCTGTTTTTCCAGCTTGGGGATCTCGCCGTATTGGAGCTCGCCGGCCTTGGCGAGGTCGCCGCCGCGCTGCGCCTGCTCAAGCTCGATCCGGGCAGCGTCGAGCTGTTCCTTGATCTTGGCTTCGCCGGCGATCTTTTCCTTCTCGGCCTGCCAGCGCTGAGTCAGTCCGGCGGACTGCTCCTCAAGGTTGGCGAGGTCCTTTTCGATCTTCTCGAGCCGTTCCTGCGACGCGGCGTCGCTTTCCTTCTTCAGCGCCTCGCGCTCGATCTTCAGCTGGATGATCCGCCGGTCGAGATTCTCGATCTCCTCAGGCTTGGATTCGACCTCCATCCGGATTCGGCTGGCGGCCTCGTCCATCAGGTCGATCGCCTTGTCGGGCAGAAAGCGGTCGGTGATGTAGCGGTTGCTGAGCGTGGCCGCGGCAACGATCGCCGCGTCGGTGATGCGCACGCCGTGGTGAAGCTCGTATTTTTCCTTCAGCCCGCGGAGGATAGAAATGGTGTCGGGCACGGTCGGTTCGCCGACAAACACCGGTTGGAAGCGCCGCTCCAGCGCCGCGTCCTTTTCGACGTGCTTGCGATATTCGTCGAGCGTGGTCGCGCCGATGACGTGCAACTCGCCGCGCGACAGCGCCGGCTTGAGCAGATTGCCGGCGTCCATTGCGCCTTCGGCCTTCCCGGCGCCGACCAGCGTGTGCATCTCGTCGATGAACAGGATGATCTGCCCGTCCGACTGCTTGACCTCGTCGATCACGCCCTTGAGCCGCTCTTCGAACTCGCCGCGATATTTCGCACCGGCGATGAGCGAGCCCATGTCGAGGCTGAGCAGCTTGCGATCCTTGAGCCCGTCGGGAACGTCGCCGTTGGCGATGCGCACGGCGAGACCTTCGGCGATGGCGGTCTTGCCTACGCCGGGTTCGCCGATCAGCACGGGATTGTTCTTGGTCCGGCGTGCCAGCACCTGGATGGTGCGGCGGATTTCCTCGTCGCGGCCGATGACCGGGTCCAGCTTGCCGTCGCGGGCCGCGGCGGTGAGGTCGCGGGTGTAGCGCTTGAGCGCGTCGTAGCGGTCCTCCGAACTTTGCGTGTCCGCGGTGCGGCCGCCGCGCAGCTTCTCGATCGCGGCGTTGAGGGCCTGCGGCTTCACGCCCGCCCGCTCCAACGCGGCGGCGACATCGGTGCCCTTGGCCAGCGTCATCGCCAGCAGCAGCCGTTCCACCGTCACATATTGATCGCCCGCCTTCTTCGCGACCTGCTCGGCCTGGTCGAGCACGCGGATGGTATCGCCGTCGAGCGCGGGGGCGGACGTCGCGCCCGACCCGGTCACGGCGGGCACTTTTGCCACCAGCGCATCGACGTCGCGACGCGCGGCCTGCGCGTCGCCGCCCGCCGCCTGGATCAATCCCGCGGCCATGCCCTGATCGTCGTCAAGCAAGGCCTTGAGCAGGTGCGCCGGCGCGATCCGCTGGTGATGTTCGCGAACGGCGATCGTCTGCGCGGCCTGCAGGAAGCCCCGAGTGCGTTCGGTCAGTTTTTCAAAGTCCATGCCAGTCCCTCACTTACCGGCCATGTGGTGTGTTACCGCTATAACACAAGTGCGGCTCATTGGACGGGTGCCGGTTGCACCGGCTGCGGCGATTGCGGTTGCAACTGCGGCTGCGGCTGCGGCTGCGGCTGCGGCTGCGGCTGCGGCTGGACCGGCGGCTGTGCCAGCGGAACCTGCGACAAAGGCTGGCCGACGTTGCCGGCATCCTTGTCGCGGACGATCGGCGGGCAGGCGGCGGACAGCGCCGGGTCGATACCCCAGCGCCGGTAGCCCATCGAATCGACGTGGAAACGGATGAACGGATAAAAGCCCAAGCCCACGTCATAGGCCTTTCCGCGCCGGTTATGGATCGTGCACAGCCGTTCCATCAACACCGCCCGCGGCAGTTCGTGCACCGGCACCATGTCGATCGCGTAAAAGCCAAGGTGGGCGCTCGCCCGCGCTCCTCCGGCGCAGGTGTTGAGCAACGGATTGCGATAAGCGGAGACGGCCTCGACCCCGCCGACCGCCGGCACCACCACCTCGCGGATATAGCGCAAGGTCTGCACGACGTGCGGCCATTCGCTGGTCGGAGGGACCTGGAAGGCCGGCTGCCCGCAGCGCTGCCAGTCGCTGGCCGTGCGGATGACCTGCCATGTCGGCAGAACGTCGGCGACGCCCGCATCTTCCAGATAGCGGTTGAGCGCCGCGACCTCGATCGGGTTGCGCGGCGAGGCCATGTACCAGCCGCGATATCCCGGCTCGTCCTGTCCGGCAGTCACATAACGCTCGGTCGGGTTGTAGGTCTGGGCGGAAACGCCGGACGACAAGGCGGCGGCAAGCAGCAGGAAACAACGCATCGCCGCTCACCCTACTTGAAAAGCGCCCCCGTGCCAGCCACACCTATCCGCATGGCCCAACCGATCGACGTCGACCTGCCCCACAAGCTGGGCAAAGAAGAAGCCAAGCGCCGCATCGGCGGGAACATCCACAAGCTGCACGACCAGATCCCGGGCGGCGCTAACGTCCAGTCGCGCTGGGAAGGCGACACGATAAAGCTGGCGGTGGCGGCGATGGGTGACACCATAAATGCCGACATCACCGTCCAGGAATCGAACGTGCACTGCCATTTCGAGCTGCCCGGCCTGCTCGGTATGTTTGCCGGGCCGATCGCGGCGATGCTCAAGGCGAAGGGCGGCGACCTGCTGCTTGAGGACAAGCGCAGCTGATGCGCCACTTCGCCGTCGTCGGGTCGGGGCCATCGGGCTTCTACACCGCGGAGGCGCTCAACAAGACGTACGGCGACAAGGCGCGGGTCGACGTCATCGACCGCTACCCGGTGCCCTACGGGCTGGTCCGGTTCGGCGTCGCGCCCGATCATCAGTCGCTCAAGGCCGTGTCGAAGCGTTACGATTCCACCGCCGACAGCGCGGGCGTCGATTTCATCGGCAACGTGTGCGTGGGCAAGGACGTGACCGTCGCCGAGCTGCTCGTACTTTACGATGCTGTGGTGCTGGCGACCGGCGCCCCCAACGACCGCAACCTTGGCATCGAGGGGGAGGACCTGCCGGGCGTCATCGGCTCGGCAGCGTTCGTCGGCTGGTACAACGGCCATCCCGAATTTGCCGACCTCGACCCGGATCTGTCCGGCGCGACCGCGGCAGTGATCGGCAACGGCAATGTCGCGCTCGACTGCGCCCGCATTCTGTCCAAGACCCGCGCCGAGCTGGAAAGCGGCGACATCGTCAATCACGCCCTCGGCGCGCTCGAAGCGTCGCACATCGAGTCCGTCTCCATCCTCGGCCGCCGCGGTCCTCTGCAGATCAGCATGACGCCCAAGGAACTGGGCGAACTCGGGCGGCTGGAGGGCGCGACGCCCGTGGTCGAGCCGGACGACTTTCCACAGGCGAGCGCCGACGACGAACTGGATCCGGGCCAGCGCAAATCGGTCACCCTGCTTCGGGAATTCGCAGCCAGCGGTGCAGACCCGGGCAAATCACGGCGGATCATCTTCGACTTCTATGCCAAGCCGCTGCGCATCGAGGGCGAGGGCAAGGCCGAACGGATCATCGTCGAACGCACGCGGCTGGACGGCGACAATCGCGCCATCGGCACCGGCGAGACCTACGCGGTGCCGGCGTCGCTGGTGATCAGTTCGATCGGCTATGCCACCCCGCCGATGGACGGGGTCCCGTATGACGAACGCGGGGGCAAGTTCCTCAACGACGGCGGCAAGATCGCCGACCGACTTTACTGCGTCGGCTGGGCGCGGCGGGGGCCGTCCGGCACGATCGGCACCAATCGCCCCGACGGCTATGAAGTCGCCGACCTGATCGCCGCGGCGATGCTTGCGGAAGGCGGGGACGATCGCGCCGGCGCGGACGGCCTCAAGGCGCTGCTCGAGGCCCGCGGCGTGATGGCCACCGATTATGACGACTGGCGCCGGATCGACGAAATGGAGACCGCCAACGCTCGCCTCGGCGCCCCGCGCGAGAAGTTCGTCCGCCACGACGACTGGCTGGGGACGCTCGGCCGTTAATTGCGGTTGCGCTCCCGCCAACCCCCATCTATCTAGCCGCGGCCTTGGCTCCCGCCTGCGACCCTCGTGTCGCGTCAAGCGGGTTCCGGTCGGGGAGTAGCTCAGCCTGGTAGAGCACTGTCTTCGGGAGGCAGGGGCCGGAGGTTCGAATCCTCTCTCCCCGACCATTTTCTTCGCCCGCGTTGCGCGAGGCGCGGGCACTTACGGACGATAGGCAAGACAGCGACGGCCAAAACCGTTACGCTGCCGACCTACCCCGCACCTTCGGTGCCAGTCTCCGGGGGCCGTCCATGTACCGATTAGCGAATTACGACATTCCAGCGCGCTTCTCCGCTCCGCGGACCGCGGGGCGGGCGGTCGTCATCTTCGCCTTCGGCCTGGGATGTGCGCTGCTGATGATCGGCACCCGCTCAATCGTCGATATCTGGTTGCCGGGGGCCGGGCCATTCGCCCTGGTCTATCCCGCGGTCATGCTGTCGGCGCTCTACGGCCGATGGGAATCGGCGATGGTTACTTTTGCTGTCTGCTTCCTGTGGGCCTGGTGGTGGATTTTGCCGGAAACCCGGTCTTTTACCTTCGAGACGCAGGCTGACGCATCGCGCGTCGCCGTAAACGCGGCGTGCGGACTGATCACGATCCTGTTCGCCGAGATTTTTCGCGTCGCGGTGCAACGCGCGAGTGAAGAGCGCGACCTGGAGATCGAACGCCGCATCCAGCTGATGGCCGAGCTTGGCCACCGCACGAAGAACAACTTCGCATTGGTCGCGAGCCTGCTGCACACGCAGCGCCGCCGGGAAACCGACCGCACGCTTCAGCTTGCTTTCGACACCGCCATCGGCCGCGTGCAGTCCTTTGCCCACGCCTATGAAATGCTGTCGGACGACGCCGAGTTCGGCACGCGTGTGGCCATGGACCGCTACATCCAACGGCTGCTCGACACGGTCGCACCGGCGCTGTTCGCCGGCAAGGTTGCGGTCGATCTCGCCATCGAACCGATCGAATTCGGACGGGAAAAGGCCGTCGCGGTGGGCCTAGTGTGCAACGAGGCGCTGACCAATGCCGCCAAATACGCCTTTGTCGGGAGGCAGGCCGGCGAAGTTTCAATCAGCCTGACCGGCGATGAGCGGAGCTGGGTCTTTGAAGTCGCGGACAATGGCGTGGGGATGGCCAAGGAGAAGCTCGAAGGTCTGGGCTCGCGCCTGCTCGATGCCTTTTCCGCCCAGGCCGATGCCCGGCTCAAGGTCGACTCATCGGATCGCGGAACACGGGTGGTGCTGAAGTCCCGCTAGCCGGCGCGGCGCGATGCTGCGTCACCCAGCGCGGGCGGTGGCTTCCAACCTGTCGACAATCGGCTGGTAGCGCGGGTTGCCGCGAAGGGGAGCAAGGTCGGGGTCGCTATTGATCGCGAAAATGACCGAGGAGGACGGTTTCCGCACGGTCTCGAGCATGTCGAGCGCCGCTTCCACTTCGCCAAGATCCGACAGGCAGCAGGCAAGGTTGTAGCGCAGGATATCGTTGTCCGGACACATCAGCTGCGCCCGGGCGATCCATTCGCGGGCACGGTCGTTCTGGCCGAGTGCGGCAAGGCCCGCGACCCCGCTGATGATGGCCGCGCCGTTGGTCGGATCCTGCATCAGCGCGCGTTCGGATTCGGCGATCGCCATCTCGGCCGCGTGCTGGCGACGTTCGGGCATTCCCACGACCGGGTAGATGCCAACCAGCATGCCCCAGGTGTAGAAGTCCTTGGGATCGATCTCGACCGCGCGGGCGAAATGAACCGCGGACTGCTCGATCTCGCCGCGATGATAGGCCAGGCGCGCCGCTTCTTTCTGCACGGCCCAGCTGTCGGGATCGAGTTCCAGCGCCCGTGCAACCGACGCTTCCGCACCGGCGATGTCGCCATCCTCGAACTTCCGCCGGGCGATCACGCAATGCGGCTCGGCCAGCGACGGGTCGATGGCCAGGGCCCGTTCGGCGGCCGCGGTGCCGTCCTCGTCCGATTGATTGAAGGCGTTGTGCAGCGTGTTCAGGACGATCGCCATCAGTCCCAGCGCTCGGGCGTAGGACGGATCGATGTCGATCGCGCGCTGGCACAGCTTCACCACCAGTTCGAGCTGGCGGATGTCGCCCCAATTCCCCTGGATCCAATATTGATGCGCCATCAGGTACAGATTGTACGCTTCGGCGCTGGTCGTGCCGCGCTGCGCGATCGCCGACTTTTCCTTCGGCAGCAGCTTCAGTTTCAGTGCGGCGACGATCGCCCGGCTGATCTCGTCCTGGATGGCGAAAATGTCGTCGAGGTCGCGGTCGTAGCGTTCGGCCCACAGATGGTCGCCCGCCTTGCCGTCGATCAGCTGGGCGGTGATCCGCACCCGGCTGCCGGCCTTGCGCACGCTGCCTTCGAGGACGTGAGAGACGCCGAGCTGGCGCGCGACGTCCTTGATGTCGACCGATTGCCCCTTGAACGCGAAGGCGGTGTTGCGGGCGATCACCGACAGGGACGACACCTTGGACAGATCGGTGATGATGTCCTCGCTGATCCCGTCGCTGAAATAATCCTGTTCCACATCCCCGCTCATGTTGAGGAAGGGCAGGACGCAGACCGCGATACGGTTGGCGGCCGCGGTCTTGACCGGTGCGGCCGGTGCCGGTGCGCCGCTTTTGGTCAGCCGGCCCAGCGCATCGTCCAGCTCGGCCGGCAATTCCGTGCCCGCCGTCCAATGACCAATGTCGATCGACTGATATTGGCGAAAGCCAAGCGGCGGGCGGAATTCTCCGAGCGTGATGGGGACCAGCTTCCCGGCGTCGCGGCCTTCCGCAGCCTCGTCCAGTACCCAGGTCGAGGCGGCGGCTGCGGGCGACCACAGGACGACGACCGCGTCGCAATCGCGCAGGGCGGCGTCGATTTCCTCGCTGAAACGCGTGCCGCCGCCGATCTGGCGGTCCCACCAGACGTCGTGACCGGCGCCGAACAAGGCCGCCGCCAGCCCCTCGATCGAGGCGCGGTCTTCACGCGCATAACTGAGGAAAATCCTGGCCAGCCCGACACTCCCACATGACCGCGGCGTCGGCGGCGCCCGGCGATGCGACATTCGCCCAACCGGCGGGGCAACGCAAGCAAGCGACCGCCCTTCAGTCTGGCGATGACAACCTTCGGCTTAAGGCTGTTCGAGTGTGTCCGGGCCGATGTCGGCGATGCGCGTGCTGCCGGTGAGCGCCATGGCCACGCGGATCTCGGCTTCGATTAGCTCCAGCACGTGCGCCACGCCGCGTTGACCACCGCCGGCCAGCGCGTAGGCCCAGGCCCGGCCCAGAAGGACGAAGTTTGCGCCCAGCGCCAGCATCCGTACCACGTCGAGACCGGATCGCACGCCGCCGTCGGCCAGTACCGGCATTCGCCCGCCGACCGCTTCGGCAATGCGCGGCAGGGCGCGCGCGGTGGACATGGTCCCGTCAAGCTGGCGCCCGCCATGGTTGGACACGACGATGCCGTCCATGCCCGCACTGACGGCCGCGCGCGCGTCGTCGGGGTCGAGAATGCCCTTGATAACCAGGGGTCCGTCCCATTGCCGGCGGACCCAGTCGACGTCGTCCCAGGTCACGCTGGCATCGAAGTTCCTGCCTACCCAGCCCATCAGGTCGCCGAGCGCGGCGTTGGCGCCGAGCAGGGGTTCAAGGTTGCCCAGCGTCAGCGGCCGGCCGTGCAGCGCGACGTCCCACAACCAGCCGGGCCGGCCGACCAGTTGCGACACGCGCTTCGATCCGCCTTTTTCGCCCGGCGGCGTGGACAGGCCCGCCCGATAGTCGCGGTAACGCGTGCCGGGCACGGCCAGGTCGACCGTCAGCAGCAGGGCGCTGCACCCAGCCTCCTTGGCGCGGGCGATCATGTCGGACACGAACGCGCGGTCCTTGACGATGTACAGCTGGAACCAGAAGCCGGCGCCGCCGTCGCGCGCGATCTCCCCGATCGGACAACCGCTCAGCGTCGACAGGGTAAAGGGCACGTTGGCGGCCGCCGCCGCCTTGCGCGCCTGCACTTCGCCCCGCCGGGCATAGAGACCCGACAGACCGACCGGGCCAAGCCCGACCGGCATCGCGAACGTCCGGCCGAACAATTGGGTGGAAATCTGCACGTCCGACACGTCGCGCAGCACGCGCTGGCGCAGGGCGAGCGCGCGCAGATCCTCGACGTTCCGTTCCAGCGTGACTTCGTCGTACGACCCGCCGTCGAGATATTCGAACAGGAAATGCGGCAGCCGCGCCTTGGCGAGCGCGCGATAATCCGAAACGCTGGCCGCTCGCCGCAACGTCAGCTCAGGTCGCGAAGCTCGGGTCGAGGCGGTAGGCCTTGCGCTTGAGCGCCGGCCAGGCGAGCAGATTGGCGGCGACCTTGAGGCCCGTCATGCCCTGTTCGGCGGCCAGTTCCGGCGTGCCTTGCGGCGGATTGCTGCACGCGCCCGACAGCGCCATGATCTGCGCCTGGCACGCCCGCTCGATGAAATAGAGCTTGATGAAGCACTCGCCGACGTTGCCGCCGACCGCCAGCGTGCCGTGGTTGCGCAGGATCATGCCGCCCTTGTCGCCAAGGTCCGCGACCAGCCGCTCGCGCTCGTCGAGGTCGGTCGCGACGCCTTCGTAATCGTGGAAGGCAAGGTCGCTGCGCACCAGCATCGCGGTCTGGGTCAGCGGCATCAGCCCGTCTTCATGCGCGCTGACTGCCTGCCCGGCGGGCGTGTGCAGGTGCATCACCGCCTGCGCATCCTCGCGCGCCATGTGGATTGCGCTGTGGATGGTGAACCCGGCCGGATTGGTGATGAACGGGGTCGGGTCGACGGGATTGCCGTGGATGTCGACCTTGACCAGCGAACTGGCCGTCACTTCCTCGAACATGAGTTGGTAGGGATTGAGCAGGAAATGATGCTCCGGCCCCGGTACCCGCGCCGATAGATGGGTGAAGATGAGGTCGTCCCAGCCGTAGTGCGCGACCATCCGGTACGCGCAGGCCAGGTCGACGCGGATCGCCCATTCCTCGTCGCTGACCTTGCTTTCCAGCGAGGGGATGTCGACGGACTGCAGCGGCGCAGTGCCGGAAATCCCGCGGTTCATGGTCTCGACCCGGTTCATTGGCTCTCCTCCACCCGGTCAGGGTGCGCTCTTGCGAACCCCTCCAGCTTGTTCGCATTCTCTTCCGCGCGCAACAGCGTCGGATAATCGTTCAGCGGCACGTCGAACCGGCGCGCGTTGTACATTTGCGGGATCAAGCAGACGTCGGCCACGGTGGGTGCATCGCCATAGAGGAACTTGCCGGCCTGCGGCGCGGCCATCGCTTCGAGCGCGGGGAAGCCTTCGCCGATCCAGTGCGCATACCAGCGGTCGACCTCTTCCTGCGAATGGCCCAGTTCGGTTTTCAGGTAATTGAGCACGCGCAGATTGTTGAGCGGATGAATGTCGCAGGCCACCGTCAGGCACAGGGCAACGACATGCGCACGATCGCTCTTCATCGCCGGGATCAGCGGCTGGTTGGGATAGCGCAGGTCCAGATAATTGACGATCGCCAGGCTCTGGACGAGCTTTTGCCCGTCGATCTCCAGCATCGGCACGAAGCCCATCGGGTTGAGTGCGCGATAGTCGTCGGACCGTTGCTCTCCGGTGCGCAGGTCGACTTCCCGGCTCTCGTAGTCGACCTGTTTCAGGTTGAGCGCGATTCGCACCCGGTAAGCGGCTGAGGAGCGGAAATAATCGTAAAGGATGGGGCGGGTCATTGCCCCCTGCTTACTCGCCAGAGAGGAAGGGCGCTATCACTTCGGAGGGGACCCGGACCGGCCGCCCGGCCGCCTTGTCGATAATCGCCCAGACGGTGCGGGCGCGCACCCGCGCCTTGCCGTCGGCACCGGTGAACTCGACGAAGCGGTCGAAGCGCGCGCCCTGGGGCGCTTCCCCTACCCAGGTCCGTGCCCGGACCGTTTCGCCCTCAACTGCCGAGCGCAGGTAATCGACCTCGTGGCGGACGATGACCCAGAAATAGGCGCTGTCATGGGCCGGGTCGGCGACCGAGCGCCAATGGGCCACGGCGATCCGTTCGATCCATTGCACCCAGACCGCGTTATTGACGTGGCCAAGCTCGTCGATGTCCGCCGCCGCCGCAGTGAAATCCATGGCGAAGGCCGGCCGGCCGGTCATTGCGGCGCGAACCGGTCGGCGATGCCGGCGGCGGCGATGAAACGGTCGAGCGCCGCCGCGCCGTCGGCATGGGGCTTGTCGAGCAATTCGGCCACGGCGGCGGGCAGCCCGCGTCGCGGCGCCTTTTGCTCCAACAGGGCGAGCCACTCGGCGCGTGTGACGACGCCGTCATCGCGGTTGCGGTCGATCAGCGTCTTCACGAACGTGCTGAAGTCGCCGCCGCTGGCCTGCTCCGCCGCAAGCGCGATCACCACGCCGCACGCATAATAAGCGCGAAAATCGTCCGGCCGCCGGTAGGCGCCTTCCACGCCTCCGTTCGCCAGGAAAGGCTCGCACTCCCTGCGCGCCCGGGTCAGCCGTGCCTTGACGTCGTAGGTGCGATCGACGGCGGCGGCGGCGCGGAAGGCGAGCAGTTCGGCACCCCCTTCGGTGATCCAGCTTACCGCCGGCGACGAATAACGCACCGCCTGACCCAACCAGAAATGCGCAGCCTCGTGCGACACCAGCCAACGCGCGTAATTGCTCACCCCTTTGTCGGCGGTCAGCGTCTGCTGGCCGCCGATCGTCATCACCACCGTCGCGGGAAGGACGCTGCCGCCGAAGCTGCTCCCTTCCTTCGTCGCGCCGCCCCACGACACCATCAGCATCGGCCTGCCGACCGGCGCGGGGCCCAGTTGCTGCCGGTACCGCTCCAGCACTGGCGGCAATTCGGAAAGGATGAAGTCGTGCAGCCATTGCGGTAGCTTGGGATCGATGATCGTCGCCATCGCTTCGCCCACCTGCGGCCGGGCGTCGCCGAACAGCACGTAGGCGTCGTAATCGTCGACGATCGCCGCGTCGGTGCGCTCGCCCATGAAGAAGACGTCGCCCGCCGCGTCGCGTATTTCGATGTGGGTCGGGCGGCCGGCGCCTTCGATCTGGTCGGGATCGGTTGGTGCGGCCGCGGCGACGGCGCGCGATGCGACGGGCAACAGCTTGAATTGCGAGGTGTAGAGCGCGACCGACCCGTCGCCGAACGCCATCGCGGCGTCATACCCGGCCTCGATATCCTCGAAAAACGGAGTGAACGACAGCCGGACCTTGCGCGGCACGCTGCCCGACTGTGCGACCAGCGCGTCATAGTCGCCGATCCGCTCCAGCCGAACGCCGGGGGTCAGCACCCTGACCGTGCCCAGCCGCCACGACGTCTTCGATCCTCGCGGCAGCACCGACTTGGCGAACAGCCACACCGGCGCGTCCTCGCCAAGCACATAGTCCGCGGTCCAGCTATCGCCGCTGCGCTGGACCGTGGCGCTTGCCACCGGGTCGCGCTGGGCGACGGCAGGCGACGCTATCGCCAGCGCAGCCAGGGCCAGCGCCAGACGCATCACCGCACCTGCGTCAGCATGAAGGCGTAGGTTTCCGCCACTTCGCGCAAATGCTCCCAGCGGCCGGACTTGCCGCCGTGTCCCGCACCCATGTTGGTCTTGAGCAGCAATAGGTTGTCGTCGGTCTTGTAGTCGCGCAGCTTGGCCGCCCACTTGGCCGGCTCCCAATAGGTTACGCGCGGGTCGTTGAGACCGCCGGTGATCAGCATCGGCGGATAATCCTGCCGCTGCACATTGTCGTAGGGGCTGTAGCTGCGGATCAGCTCGAACGCTGCCTTGTCAGTCAACGGATTGCCCCATTCGGGCCATTCGCCCGGGGTCAGCGGGAGGCTGTCGTCGAGCATCGTGTTGAGCACGTCGACAAAGGGGACGTCGGCGACCACCGCGCCCCACAATTCGGGGTCGGTGTTGGCGACCACGCCCATCAGTTCGCCGCCCGCCGAACCGCCGTTGATGGCGATGCGGCCGGCGCGGCTGAATTTCGCGTCGATCAGCCCCTTCGCCGCGTCGACGAAATCGGTGAAGGCATTGGTCCGCTTGTCCAGCTTGCCTTCGAGATACCAATTGTAGCCAAGGTCGTCGCCACCGCGGATGTGGGCGATGGCAAACGCCCAGCCCCGGTCGAGCAGGCTAATCCGTGCGCTCGAAAAGCCGGGCGGGATGGCATGGCCGTAAGCGCCGTAGGCGTAGAGGAACAGCTTGCCCTCGCCGTCCTTTTCGAAGCCCTT
This sequence comes from Sphingomonas sabuli, assembly GCF_014352855.1. Lineage (GTDB taxonomy): Bacteria > Pseudomonadota > Alphaproteobacteria > Sphingomonadales > Sphingomonadaceae > Sphingomicrobium > Sphingomicrobium sabuli. The sequence goes on from NZ_CP060697.1 coordinate 2,035,707, forward strand.
CTTGTAGACCACGGACACCGGCACCTGCTTGCCGTCGCGGGCCGGGATCATCAGCCGCTCGGTCGCATACTGACCGGCATCGTAGCCCGACGGGATCTCCTGCACCTTGAGCGTTTCCAGCTCACCGCTTTCCGGGTGGTAATCGAACACGCTGAGCGGCGAGACCATCGACGAATAGCCGATGCGATAGGCGTCCGGCGCGAACTCCGGATTGCCCGCGAACCCGGCGGAATAGCTCGCCTCGCCGAACGGGATGCGCGTCTCCTTGCCGTCGTAGGTGCGCAGGATCAGCTGGTCCAACCCGTCTTCCCGCCGGTGCATGGCGATATGATCGCGATAACTGGCCGCGCCCATCAGATAGACGCTGTCCGACCCCGGGATGACAGTCGTCCATTTACCGGGGTTGGCGACATCGGCCTCGGCAAGGCGGAAGTTCACATGATCGTCGTTGGTGACGATCCACAATTTTCCATGCGCGGCGTCGGGCGAATATTCGCGGCCGGCCTGGCGCGGCGCGATCAGCACCGGCTCGGCCAGCGGGTCGTCGGCGGGCACGAAGCGGACTTCGCTGGTCGTATTGTCGCCGGTGGCGATGAAGATCAGGCTGCGGTCCTGCGAATCGTCGACGCCGACCGAAAAGCCCAGGTCCTCGGTCTCCTCGTACAGGGTCCGTTCGTCGCCGACCGGCGTGCCGAGCCGGTGATAGCGCGCGCGATAGCTGCGCCAATTGTCGTTGACCTCGGTGAAGACCAGGCCCGCGCTGTCGCTGGTCCATACGGGCGATCCAATGCCGACGTCGGTGACCGTTTCCAGCGTCTCGCCCGTCGCCAGGTCGCGGACCTTGAGCGTGAACCGCTCCGACCCGTTGGCGTCGATCATCGTCGCCAGCAACTTGCCGTCCGGGCTGACCTCCAGCGCACCGAGGCGGAAATATTCGACGCCCTCGGCTTCCGCTGGCTCGTCGAAGATCAGTTCGTCGGGTCCGCCATCGACTTTCCTGCGGTACCAGTGGCGATATTGCGCGCCGGGCTTGAACGCCCACCAGTATAGCCAGTCCCCGTCGCGGATCGGGACCGAGCTTTCGTCTTCCTTGATCCGCCCCTTCATCTCTTCGAACAGGGTGTCGATTAGCTTTTTGTGTGGCTCCATCGCCGCTTCGAAATAGGCGTTCTCCGCCTTCAGATAGCCGAGCACATTCTCGTCGGTGACGGCGGGATAGCCGGCGTCGCGCAGCCAGGCGTAGGGGTCCTCGACCCGGTGGCCGTGAAATTCGAAGCTGTGGGGGCGCTGCTCGGCGCGGGGCGGCGGGGAAAGCGTTTGTTGGTTCATGCCCGCTTACTTAGCGCACCCGGGCGCGACGAAAAGGCCTAGGCCTTCACCCTGTCGATCGCTTCCATCACGATCTTGCGCGCATCGTCGGCATTGCCCCACTGCCCGACGCGGACCCATTTTTCGGGCTCCAGATCCTTATAGTGCGTGAAGAAATGCTCGATCTGCTGCAGCACGATCGACGGCAGGTCCTGCCGCTCCCCGACGTCGGCGTAATAGGGAAAGGTCGTATCGACCGGCACGCAGATCAGCTTTTCGTCGCCGCCATGCTCGTCTTCCAGGTTGAGCACGCCGATCGGCCGGGCGCGGACGACGCAGCCGGGGACGAAGGGGGAGCGGGCGATGACCAGCGCGTCGAGCGGATCGCCGTCGGGCGACAGCGTGTGGGGGATGAAGCCGTAATTGGCCGGATAGCGCATCGGCGTATGCAGGATGCGGTCGACGAACAGCGCACCCGACGCCTTGTCGAATTCATATTTCACCGGTTCGCCGCCGGTCGGCACTTCGATGATGACGTTGATGTTGGCGGGCGGGTCGGCGCCAACCGGGATCAGGTCGATGTTCATGGGCTCGGGTCTCTGCTGTTGGGGTTCGGGATCAACGCGGACGCGCGACGATAATGTCCTGGCTATGCCGGGCGCCCTTGCCGTCGCCGCGCCAGGCGCCGCGGTGAAGGTCGCACGAAAGGCCGGCATCGCCGAAATAACGCTGGATCGCGCTCCAGTCGTGCCCGACCGCCGCGGCAATGGCATCCGCATGTTCGTAGGCAACGCCGTCCGCATCGCGGTGAGGGAAGCCGAAGCGCGACGTGCCGGCCTCAATCGCCTTCGGAAACCCCTCGTCGATGACGAACCAGGTCGACAGGAAGGTGCCGCGCGTCACCCGTGCGGCCTCGCGGACGTAATGCGCGCTGTCGGCGGCGAACAAATGCGTGAAAATGCTGGTCGCGAAGCAGAAATCGATGCTGCGGTCGTCGGCGGGAAAGCGCACCGCGGTCGGCTCGACCTTGCCCAGCGGATTATACTGGACGTTGTAGGCGTCGATGTGGACGAACTCGAAGGTCGGGTGGGCTTTCGAAATCGTCCGCCGGGCAAAGGCAACGTCGTCGCGCACGATCTCGAACCCGGTATAATCATTGCGCCAGTCGAAGCGGTCGCCGATGGCGATCGCCATTCGTCCCGGACCGCAGCCGATGTCGAGAATCGCCTGGTCCGGCCCAAGCCCACCGAGCAGTTCGAAGGTCTCGGCCCACTTGGCGCCGATCTTGCGCGCTTCCTCCGGGGTCCCGCCGTGATTGATGGTGAGCGGCTGGGGGATATCGATCTTGTCCCCGGCCTTGCGCTTCCGACCGAAACTCCACACGCGAGCCACTCCTTCAAGCGCGCGCTCCTAGCCGCAAGCCGCACAACGGGCAAACCGCCGCGCTCTCTTCAGCTCCCGAACCGCCCGCCAAGCGCCATGACCGCCGCCACCGCGCTCAGCCCGAAGGCGATGACGATGACCATTGCCGCCTTGCTCGACCGTTCGAGGTTGCGCTTCGTCGGCGGGCTCGAATCGGGCTTGCGAAGCATCCTGATGCCGGCGACGATTCCGGCCGCGAGGAACAGGCTGGCAAGGATGGCGAGGGCGAAGCTGGCGTCACGCATGACGTCTGCCGCCGATCACCCTGCTTATGGTCCGTACATGCTGATGTTGCGCGAAATCATGGCGTCGATGGCATCGTCGGCCTTGCGGGTCTCGCGCTCCCGCTCCGCCGTTTCGCGCTTCAGGCGCGCGTCATGCTGGTCGTTCGTCTCGATCGGTGGTTTTTGTCGCATGCCTCTTCAACGCAGGGGCGACCACTTCGGCGCCAAGCGGCCGCCACGCCGGTCTTGTTGCGCCTCACCGGCGAGCCTAGGTTGCGGGCATGTCCAGCCATGCAGACCGGCTCGCGGCGCTTCGCGAGCAATTGAAAGCCGACCGTCTCGACGGTTTCGTCGTCCCGCTCACCGACGAGCATATGAGCGAATATGTCGGAAGCTACGCCCAGCGATTGCAGTGGCTGACCGGCTTCCAGGGTTCGGCCGGTAGCGCCGCCGTGCTGCCGCAGGACGCCGCCATCTTCACCGACGGCCGCTACACCATCCAGGTCCGACAGCAGGTGTCGGAGAAGGAATGGAGCTATCAGTCGGTGCCGGAAACGAGCATCGCCAAATGGCTCAGGGAGAAGGCACCGGACGGCGCGAAGATCGGCTACGACCCGTGGCTCCACACCCCCGACTGGGTGAAGAGCGCGACCAAGGCGCTGGCGGAAAAGGGCGCGGATCTAGTCGCCGTCGGACAGAACCCGATCGACAAGATCTGGTCGGACCAGCCGCAACCGTCGCCGGCCCGGCTTGAAGCGCATTCGCAGAACCTTGCCGGGAAGAGCAGCGCCGACAAGCGGCAGGACATCGCCGACTGGCTGGGCACGGTCCATGGCGACGCGGTAGTCATCGCTGCCCTCGATTCCATTGCCTGGGCGCTGAACATCCGCGGCAAGGACGTGACTCATACGCCGGTCGCGCTGGCGTTCCTCATCGTCAACAAGGACGCGACCGCCGACCTCTACGTCGACCCGCGCAAGATCGACGACGACTTGCGCAACGTGCTTGGCGCGGACGTGCGCGTCCACGACCGCACCGCGTTCGAAGGCGATTTGCGCGCCAGCTTCAACGGCAAATCAGTGGCGGTCGATCCGGAACGGTCGGTCGCGGCGATCTTCCAGGCGCTGGAAGAGGGCGGGGCGCGGATCCTGCGCCTGCGCGATCCCGCGGTGCTGGCAAAGGCGATCAAGAACGAAGCGGAGATTGCCGGGCAGAAAGCGGCGCAGGCGCGCGACGGCGCGGCGGTCTCGCGCTTCCTCAAGTGGGTGGCGGACGAAGCCCCGGCAGGCGAACTCGACGAGATCGTCGCCGCCGACCGGCTCGAGGCCTTTCGCAAGGAGCATGGCGACCTTCGCGACCTCAGCTTCGATACCATCTCGGCCTACGGGCCCAACGGCGCGCTGCCGCACTACAAGGGCACCGAAGCGACCAATCACAAGTTCGCGCCCGGCACGCTGTATCTCGTCGATTCGGGCGGCCAGTATGAAGACGGCACCACCGATATCACCCGCACCGTGCCGATCGGCACGCCGACGGCAGAGATGATCGACCGCTTCACGCGCGTTCTGCAGGGCCATATCGCCATCGCTACCGCCGTCTTTCCCAAGGGCGTGCGCGGCTCGCAACTCGACGCCTTCGCGCGCCGCCCGCTGTGGGAAGCGGGTTGCGACTATGCCCACGGCACCGGCCACGGCGTCGGCAGCTTCCTTGCCGTCCACGAAGGGCCCCAGCGGATTTCGCCGCCGGGATCGAGCCAGTCGGGTGGCGACGAGCCGCTGCAGGCGGGCATGATCCTGTCCAACGAGCCCGGCTATTACAAATCGGGCGAATACGGCATCCGCATCGAGAATCTGGTGCTGGTGGTCGAGCACCCGGTCGAGGGCGGCGACAAGGATACGCTGGGCTTCGAAACGCTGACCTTCGTGCCGATCGACAAGAGCCTGATCGACGCGTCGATGCTAAGCGATGGCGAGCGCCGGTGGCTGAACGACTATCACGCCCAGGTGGTGGAAAAGATCGCCCCGCAGCTGCAGGGCGACGACCTCGCCTGGCTCAAGGACGCCTGCGCGCCGCTTTGATGCCATCGCTTTTAACGCACCCCATCCATCTTGGCCTTGGCGCGCGCGCCCTCGCGCAGCCCGAATTCGACGGGATGGAATGGTATGCGGACTATGAACAGCGCAGCACGGAAGATGGCGTAGAGGGTCGGCTGGTCTCCCTCCACCGGTTCGAAAAGAGCTGGGACATGTGGGAAATGCACCCGTCGGGCGACGAGGTGGTGTGCTGTCTCGAAGGAACGCTGACGCTCCACCAGCAGCTGGCCGACGGGGATGAGCAGAGCGTGACGCTGGGGCCCGGCGATTATGCGATCAATCCGCCCGGCGCCTGGCACACGGCGGATTGCGACGGTTCAGTCCTCGCCCTGTTCATCACCGCCGGGGTCGGCACCCGGCATCGGCCCCGCTGAACGCAGGTCGCGCGCCTGCGCCTTGCGCCGCCGCAAATTCTCGCGCAGCGCCTCGGCCAGTTTTTCTTCCTTGGACCTGTCCTTGCCGCTCATCCCCGCATTCTGGATCGGGCGCCCGGCGGGGGCAAGGGCGGGTTGACGATGCCGGGCCGCTTGGCCATAGCGCCGCGTCTTCCGGACATATGCTGCCGTAGCTCAGTGGTAGAGCGCATCCTTGGTAAGGCTGAGGTCGTGAGTTCAATCCTCACCGGCAGCACCATTTCTTCGCGTTGATATTGCGAGAAATTTTGCGTAAATGAACACCCGAGCTGCGCTGCCCCCAATCGAGAGGGGCCGCTCCGGGGCCGCTGGATCACTTATGCGGCTCTTCTTCGCTCGTTTGCTGAAGGCTCCCCTCGGCAGCAATCCTTACCAGCGTCCTGTCCAACCTCGCTGCTCTGAGGACAAGCGGCCAAATGCTCGATCACAGCGCGGCCTACTGATGCTGCCAGTGGCACGGGCACCGCGTTGCCCACTTGCTCATACTGCGCACCGAGGCTCTCGCCGGCGAACCTAAACTTATCCGGGAAGCCTTGGAGGCGAGCCGCTTCGCGAACAGAGATCGTGCGGTTCTGAGTCGGATGAAGGTAGGCACCCCAGTGGGGATCACACTTGGTCAGAAGAGTTGAAGCGAAACCTCGTCTCGCTAACCGGCCGTAGCGTTTTGTATGGTCGGTCAGCTTTGCCCGCTGCATCCCTGCCGGAAGCAGGTCGCGTGGAATGTCCCGCCAGTTTCCGCCCTCGGGGACGTGGATAACCCGGTTTAGGTTCACCGAGGTTAGTCCGTGACAAACGTGGTTGTAGAGCTTTCGGCATCCCCTCCGGGCTTGCCGCTGGAATCCTGTGAATGCAGAAATTCCGGCGCGATCCGCCACTTGCGAACCGCCTCCGCTCTGCAGCGGCGGCAAATCGCCAATCGCGTCCAGCACGGTGACGGTCTTCTTGAGCCCTTTGAGGTCGTGCGTCTTCCGCTTGCGAGGGTTCGCCGGTCTATGAGTGGGCCGCGGCAGCATCGATGCTGGCTCACCCGCTCGTGTTGCGACGATGAAGACGCGCCTGCGAACTTGCGGCGTGCCGAACTCCTCAGCTGACAGCACATCGAGCGTGGTCTGGTACCCCATACTTCCGAGTTCTGCGCGAATCGCTGCGACTACGCTGCCGCCGCCAATCGTGAGAATCCCGGGTACGTTTTCCATGACCAGAGTTTTGGGTTTGAGGCCTCTCACAATGCGCAAATAGTGCTCGAAAAGACGTGCACGATCATCGCTGTCTGAGCGCTGATGGTTGTTGTAGCTGAACGATTGGCAGGGCGGCCCGCCGATTAGACAATCCAGCTCGCCTTCCGCCAGCGCACACTTCTCGAGAACGAGCCTCGGAGTTAGCTCGGTAACCGAGCCCTCGAAGAACACGGCCTCAGGGAAGTTCAACCTGAAAGTCGCCGAAGCATTGCTGTCCACGTCGTTCCCGCCGACTACTGTCCAGCCAGCCTGTTTGAAGCCGACGGCCAACCCACCTGCGCCCGCGAACAGGTCAAGACACAGAGGCCCTCGCGCATCATGTCGGGACTGGGCCGGGTATACAACCATACTCCCGCCGAGCGGGCCGCAAGCAGATTTCACACCGTCCCCCCAGAGCTCACATCAGAACAAACATAGAACGATTAGGCGCGGAAGTATAGCCGAACAACGGCGGCCGTCGAGAGCATGTCGAGGTGGCTTGCAACACGTGAATGGATTTGATACGTGTTGAGCAATCAAAACAGGAGACTTTCATGGCGACCGCAGTTCAAGACGTGGAGATGGCTCCGCAGGTGTTCCGCGAGAAGATCGGAGACGTAGAGTGGCTGCTCGAGGAGACGACGCTCGACGTAAATGACGATGTGACCTTGTGGGTAGGCAACCCGCGGCTACGGGCGGTGATCCCCACTGGTCACCTTCCGGATGAGATTGAGCTTGAAAGTCTGCTGCAGAAGTCGTCGGGGTACGCCGGCTTAGCCAAATCGATCAAAGGGCTCGGGCAGATGGAAGCCATCTACGCGTGGCGACCAAACAACAGCTCCAAATACCACGTGTGGGAAGGCGCTACACGCGTGACGATTTTGCGAGATCTCAATCGCAAAGACACGAAGGGCACCGGCGAGTTTCGTCGGGTGCGCGCCAAGATTCTTCCGCCGAACTTCAGCAAAGCCGAGCGCGCCCTATTGCTGGCGAAGATTCACGTGCGTGGGCCCAACGTCCGCGGCTGGGGTCGCTTCGAGCAGGCGCAGTTCGTCTACGAGACGACCGAGGGCGTCGGAACTGAGCCGGCCTTGATGACGGCAACCAAGCTTGCCGCACAAATGGGTAAGTCCGTTGGATGGGTCACGAAGCTGCGGCAAGCGTACGAATTTGCATGCAAATTCGTCGACCACGTTGACCAAGATGACGGTCAGAAGATGGCCGCGGACAATTTCAGCATCCTCGAAGAGATCAGCAATGCGCCAAAGGTCGGGCCAATGCTCCGTGAGTATCACAACTCGCAACACGATGAGCTGCGGGCTGACGTCTTCGACATGGTGCGCAACGACGTGTTCAAGGAATACCGCAATGCGCGCTTCATGCGCGAGTTCTACGAGGACGGCGACAAGTGGGCACAGCTTAAAAGCGGTGAGAAGCACATCGCCGATAAATTGGCGGCTGAGCTGAAGGCAAACGCCAGCAGCATGAAAGCCAAGATCGCTGGCCTCGAGAAGCAGGTTCAGCGTGCGATCGAGCGTAACTCGGCCGAGCTCGATGATACTGATGCCGATATCCTGCGTCGCTGCTCGGCGATGATCGAAGATCAGATCCATGCCGACGTGCCGAAGTTCAAACTTGAACTTAAGCGGATAACGCAGGTGCTGACGAGCGCCAGCAAGGCCGACGTGCTCGAACTGTCGACGGCGGAGCTCCAGGAGTTCAAGGCCGCGCAAGACTATTTCGAGGTGATCCTCGGATTGGCCGCGAAGGTCTCCGCGTGACCACCGCGCTAATGGATCACCAAAAAGAGGGGGTCACGTTCCTGACCAATGGTCGGGCAGGCCTCCTCGCCTTCGAACAAGGTCTAGGCAAAACATTAGTCGCTATCGATGCATTTCGTCGGCTGCGAGAAGCCGGCGAGGCAGAGCGGATGCTTGTGATCTGCCCGAACTCTCTCAAGCGCAATTGGGTCGCGGAGATTGGCAAGTTCGCGCCTGGCTTAACTGTGGAACTTGCTGAAGGTACGCCTAAGACTCGGCGCCAAACGTTCAGCGCAAGCACGGCTCACGTCCTCGTAACGAGCTATGAAACGGCCAGAACGGAGGTGACTTCGGTTCTAGCCTTCACGACTGTGAATCGGGTTGTGCTGGTGCTGGACGAATCTCACACTGCAAAGAATTGGCGGTCACTCACCTCAACGGCAATGCGTCACTTCGCTCCACGCTGCGACTTCCGTTGGCTCCTTTCCGGGACGCCAGTCACGAACACGCCGGCTGATCTTTTTACTCAGATTGAGATTGTCGCGCCGGGAGAGCGGTCGCTAGGGTCTCTTGAAACTTTTCTGGCACAGGTGGACGCCGACCCGGCCGCTTCATTCGCAAAGCCGGTGCTGGATCGCTTGGTCCTGCGGCGAACGAAAGACCAGTGCCTCGACCTCCCCGACAAAATATTCAGTGATGTTCTCGTCGACTTGCCGCCCTGGCAGCGAAAATTGTATGATGACATGCGAACGCAGATGGTCTGCGAAATCCAGGGAATGTCCGGTGAGCAGTACCGCGCATTTGCGTCCACAGCTCTCGCAAGGCTCACTCGCCTTAGCCAGCTAGCTAGCAATCCTGCGCTGCTACTTCCTCAGTCGCCGCACGATCCGGCTAAATTTGAAGTGCTTGATGGTCTTTTAGAGGACATTCTGTCGGTACCGGACCGTAAGGTCATCATCTGGTCGGCCTATGTCCGGAACATCGAGACACTCCTGCAGCGGTATGCGCACCACCGCGCCGTCGCCCTGTACGGAGCGATCGAAAACTCTGACCGGCAAGTGCTCGCTGATCGCTTTCAGACCGATGATGACACGCGCGTTTTGATCGCCAACGCGGCCGCCGCTGGTACCGGCTTCACGCTAACAGCCGCCAGCTTCACGATCTACGAGTCCATGTCGTGGCGCTACGACCACTATGCCCAGAGTCAGGACCGGAATCATCGGATCGGCCAGTCTCTGCCGGTAAATTATCTCCGGCTGATAGCGGCTGACACGATCGACGAAGCCGTAGCCCAGGCGCTTGAGCGTAAGGCGGGAATGGCTCGCAACCTGCTGTCCGACGCTGATGTTGGTGCAGCCTTGAGCCGCCTGTCACCAGAAGAAATGTGCAGCTTGATCGCGACTAGCAGGCTGCCGGAATAACAAATGGCAGACCGCATTTCCGCTCCACAGCGCAGCGAAAACATGCGCAGAATAAAGGGCGCGCACACGAAGCCCGAGATGATCGTGCGCCGAATGGTCCATTCGATGGGTCGGCGCTACAGACTGCATCGCAAGCATCTTCCCGGAAATCCCGACCTGGTGTTCGGGCCGAGCCGCAAGGTCATCTTCGTCCACGGATGCTTCTGGCATCAGCACACTGCCTGCAAAGCCGGGCGAGTACCCAGTTCAAACTCGCACTACTGGCACGACAAATTGCGCAGGAACGTGTCTCGAGACGCGAAAGCCCAGGAAGAGCTGAAGCGACTTGGTTGGGAAGTCCTTACCGTGTGGGATTGTGAAACACGGAACACATCGGCGCTCCATGCTCGGTTGGAAGCCTTTTTGTCCTCGTCAACCGAACCAGGAGCAAAGCGATGAGCCCAACGGTCCGAATGTTGTTCGATACACCCCAGCGAGAGATCGCACCTACGCTCCGCGACCTTTATCGCCGTTGTAGCTCTGCTTCGATGATAACGGGCTTCATGACTGTAGAGGGCGCCAAGGCACTCCATGAGGTTCTCGCTGCCGAACCAGCGAAGCTCAAATCCTTGGTCGTCGGCGCAGGAACCTGGCGGGCGTTTGATGCCTTTGAAAGCTTGCTCGGCGTCGGGGTCCCAAAAGATCGTCTGCGCGTTCACTTGGGCCACAGCCGGCCCACGGGAGCGTCTGCCAAATTCGGATTTTACCGCTATCATCCGATGTTGCACTCGAAGGTGTATTATTTCGAGCTGCCGAACAGTCAGTGCGCCGCTGTGGTTGGCTCGCACAATCTTACCGGTTTCGCTCTGCACGGGCTCAACGGCGAGGCTGCGACTTTGATCGAAGGCCCGGCGGACCATGACGTGTTCGTCGACATTCGCGAGCATATCTCGACCGCAGATCGCAGCGCTGTCGAATACGATCCGACGCAACGTGAAGCTTATGCGTGGTGGGCCGCTGAATTCATGGAGGGCCTCGCGTCAAAGTTTGACGATCTTCCGCGTGAAGGCGAGTTCCAAAGAACCATTATTATCGTAGCAGAGGCTGAGCGCAGCCTGCCTTCTCGGGGCGATACAATTTACTTTGAGCTGCCAGCGGTGCTCGGAAAGATGCAGTCACTCCGTGCCGAGGTGCACCTGTACGTGTTCGACCAACTTCCAAGCGATCCGTCCACCGCCCTCGAGCAGCTGTCGAACGCGCGGAAAGCGTTCTGGTGCAAAACGGTCGGGATCGAAGATGATCAAGGCGGTCGCGAGTTTCGTGCCGATTGGCACATAACCGATAGCCTGCACCCGATAGTGCGCAGAACCGTTCGACCCTTCAGGCCACAGCCGGCGCCCGACATGCAGCAGGTCCGCGTAAAAGTAGTCAACAAGCTATTTGGCGCCTTCGACTACGTATTCGACATCAAAGGGCGTGACTTTGAACCATTGTTCGACACTTCGTCGACCGTTCAGGTGGCGCCGGCCGTGCGCGAGGAACTTCATGAGCTGGAACTTATCCCGCCCGAAGACCAACCTTGGTTCAAGGTGGTCGGGTTTCAGCCGAAGGTGAGGGACGAAGATGCTGCTTACAAAGAAGCTTTGAGCGCTCTTACTCCCGAATCCGGTCGATACGTGCTCATGTCCGCGCTGCGTAGGAAGAAGTAACCAACGCTAAGCCATGAAGACCTTGCTGCGGTGGTGTTCGAAATATCCCAAGCTCGCATCGTGCAGCGGCTTGGCCGGCGGTCGCTGGCTATGGTGCAACCCCAGCTTGATGCCATCCGCCTCGGTTAGCCTGGAAGAAAACAAGGTCGTGCCGTCGTTGGCAAATCCGATGAGTCCGCGATCGAATAGAAAATCCGCATGCGGGGTTAGCATAAGTCCGTTGAAGCCATCGAGCCGTTCAGCGGCCGTCTCACAAGCGCGCCACGGTTTCACGTGGCTTGCAATCAGCAAGGTGGGTGTTCTGACCCCAGTGACGCGACAAGCCGGTTCTTTGGACAAGACGCGCCTTCGGAAGAGCCCCTGACCTCGCCGTGCGCGCGTCAACTGATCGCGCGTCGTTTGGTCTAGGTCCTGATCCGCTCGAATTTGCGCTTCAACTGCATCATCAAATTGCGCGGCAAAGTCCGCGATGGTGATTGTTGGTGTCTCAATCTCGAAGTCCCCAACAGCGAGACCGACCGCCGCGAAAACTATTTCGAAAACTGCTCGGTCGACCTCGGCGAGATATGCCTTTTGATTGCCGGCTCCGGTTGCGGCTCTGATCGGCGAATGTGTTTGAGGCAAGACGCCGGCGAGCCGACCGATGATCGCCTTTGGTTGGACACTAATCTGTTGCTCTAGCCACTGCACGGGAAGCAGCCATCCGGCATCCTGCCAGTACGACCCGATGGATCCGAACTCTGACGGCTTCGGCGCACTTATGGCAAAGTCGCCGACCACGCCAATGCGACCGATCTTCCCATTCGCGTACGATAGAACCAGATCACCCGGGGACGCCTCCCGCATATTGTCGTAAAACTGACTCCGGGCGCCATTCGCTTCGACTACGGGCGACCACAAATAGCCGCCGGTGATCTCCTGCCGGACCGTCTGCGCGTGATTGACCCACCAGTAGCGCATGCTTGCCTCTGGCGCATCATCGCCGATTACTGCTCGTTAGCAAAGCGTGATCACCCGGAGCTTGTGCTAGGTAGATTGAGCAGGAAGGGCTGGAGCGTGGCCGAAGAGGATGAAGACGAGAGCGCGCGTGTTTGCAGCAAGTGCATCGCGGAGGATGTGCTGGCCGCAGAAATTCGGTCCGTTGGCCGGTCGGCCGAATGCGATTACTGCGGCCAGCAGCGCCGGCGGACGGTGACCATCGAGTGGCTCGCCACCCGAGTAGATCCAGTTTTCCAAGCTGTTGTGGGTCCGGCGCGGGAAGGTTTCATCATGCGTGGCGGTCGCCCGGACTTCGGTCCGGACGGAGACCCCCCGAGCGTTCTAATGAACGAGATGATTGAGGCTGAGTACGAAAGTATCGGCGAGGATATCGTCAGTGAGCTTTCCGGTCGGCACGGCTGGGACGTCCACGATGGGGGCTATGACTACTACGATCAAAGCCAGGACAGCTATGCGATACAGGATGCTGATTCTGGCATTCTCAGGCACCGCTGGAATAGATTCTGTGAAGACTTGAAGCAGGAGAGGCGCTTCTTCATTGATGATGGCGCCGCTGTTCTCGACGAAGTCCTCGGGCCGCTCGTGGACGGAAATTGGCCCCATGGCGGCGCAATCCGCACCCTCGGTGAGGATGACGCCACGCGATACGTTTATCGTGCACGACCGGCGAATGACGATGCAGCTTGCCGACCCATCTTCGAGCAGCGTCTGAACCGTCTAGCTGCGCCGCCGCCCGGCGTAGCTGGCGGCGGTCGAATGAACGCTCCTGGAATCAGCGTGTTCTATGGCGCTTTCGATGCGGAGACGTGCGTTGCCGAATTGCGAGTGCCTGTGGGTGGCGCGGCGATCGTCGGGCGGTTCGAAATAATCCGCCCGCTGCGAGTGCTGGACCTCACACGACTAGAAGCCGCGCAGCGGCGACTGAGCTACTTCGAGGAAGATTTCGAACGGTTACGAAGCTACGCGAGCTTTCTAAGAGGCTTCCACGACGAGATTAAGAAACCAGTGTTGCCGGAGCGCGAGACGCTTGAATATCTGCCGACACAGGTGGTTGCGGAGTATCTATGGACCCGCGTGGACCCGCCCTTTGACGGCCTTGTGTTTGGGTCGGCGCAGATCAGCGGCGGTCGTTCTAATCTCGTACTCTTTCCTCATGCATCGGTCGTCGAGGGAGCTGCTGACGAACCGCAACGAGAGGTGAAGTTCAGCTATGAGAGCGGCCCGAACGAGGACGACGAGGATCGTCCACTAGAGTTGCACGTGTTCTTTGAGCCGCTTGCGCCGCCGCCCGAACCGGAGAAGCGGGAGCGGTGGCAAGGCATCTTCTCAGAGGAAGACGATGAGTGGTTCAGCAGCGCTGATAGCGGCGCGGGTGTGCCGCCTCAGCCAGCGCTGAAGCTTGCTGAGGAAGGCGTATCACGGTTGCGCGCGAGTTCGATCCGCTACACCTTCGAAACCACCGCTGTGACATTCGACGATTGGGACGAGCCGCATTTCTGAAGGGCGGCCCGTGGGTTCCGGTCGGAATGATCTGAGGCACGTCTCAGCAGGAGCTTGAACACGGCTCTGGGCTGAACTCCAGGTGGCTAGTAGGCGCAGGTGCAAACCACAGCCTAGGTTAGTTAGAAGAGCTTTTTGAAGGGTTAGTGCTAACCGTATGTGAAACTATGAGTTTAGCTTCTCTAACTCTTTTAACCTCGCCGTTGCTGTCGCTTCTATTCAACTCTCCCCCCGGTGAGCAGTTTTAGCGAGAGGAGCGTTAGAAGGGCGTCGCCGCTCCCGTGACCGGCTGCCACTCCGTAACGTCACTGTCCCAAGGCAGCTTACAATACATGCGTTCGAACGCGCGCCTTGCCTCTGCAAGGGCCGGGAACTTCCAGCCACGCGGCGGCCCGTTCTCGCGTTCAGCGCCGATTGCCTTCAAACCTCTCCAGAGGGCCCGTTCGCCATCTCGGATGATGCTAGGAACTCGACGCCGAGCATCCTCTGCCAGTCCATAGGTGCCGGGGCCGCCGTGCGTGAAAGCGAAATTTGCGCGTCCGCGCACGTTGTTCGGCAATTCACCTGCGTCCAGGAGCAACCAGAGGTACTGAGCCACAGGATCCAAGCTCGCCATCTTCTGCTCTTCGAGTGCGGTCGTCCACGGCACGTCGCGAGGGTCGAAGTCGGACAGATCACGGCTTCGCAGGAAATGCAGTAAATTCTCACGCCCGCCGTCGGCTAACTCCGAGGCAATTGCATCGAACTGCGACCGCCCACTCGATCGGTTGAGGCGGGCGTTGAGGACACAGTAGCGGCGCTCGTCGGCCGAAGCAGGAACGACCCAATCATCGTTCGAGGCGACGCCGATGTGCAGGAAGTTCGGCGCGGGCTCTGCGTCTATGCCCTTGGCCTCTATAGTCAGGGTAGGCTCGGTGATGAGCGCCTTCAGGATGCTCTCGTGCTTCTTGTCCCCAGCGAAGAACGCCTCGTCAGCGAACAGGAACACGCAGTCACGTAGGTGTGCGTTGAAGTCGCCAACGAGAAACTTTGGATTGCTCACCTGCATGAAATGCTGTCCGAAAAGCGAGCCAAGGGTGCGGAAGAAGAAGCCCTTCCCGGTGCCCTTCTCACCCCGGATAACCAATGCAACCTCCCCCGGGGCGTCCGGGTGCTGCACCATCCTACTTGCCCAGTTCATCACGTAGTCGAATAGCTGCTGGTCGCCGCCGCAGAGATTTTCGCGGACGTGGCGGAGAAATCCCTCATGACGGTCGCCCGGGCGGGCATCACAGCCGAAGCCGCGCCACAGGTTGTACTGGTCCGGCGGGACGTCGCGGTTCGGCCAAAAGACGATCTTGCGGTATTGCCGCCTGTGCTCGTGCATTAGCCACCACTTGCCCAGGGGCATGGTGATAGCGTTGCCCGCCTTGTCTCGACCTATTTCGACGGGACGATGCATGTACCGATTACGAAAAGCCTCGAAGCTTTGGTACTTGATGTGCCACCGGCCCATCACGTCATCCCAATCCTCCTCAGCCACCACGCAGCGGCCACCTCGGTCACTCTCGATAACTGCGTGGCGGGCGTTGAGCTCACGCAAGGCGGGGTTGATCGCCTCCTCACGTGCGGCCGCGATCTGTTCCGCGGCGTATGCTTCAGGTCGAGGCTTATCGAGAACTGAGGCGCTGATACGGAAGTCTGGGTCCAGGATGACCGCCGCCATGGTGTCGTCGTCGGCCCGGGCGCGGACCATGTCGCACAGGACGCGCCACAGCACCTCAGATCGGCTGGGGTACTTGGTGGGGTTCTCCGGGTCCTCACCGTTGACGATGAGCATGACCGTGTAGTCCTGCAGCTTGACCGGCAGGTCGTCCGTGGAGGCGAAGCGGGGCAGGTTACCCCTGATCTCCACCTTTCCGCGGCGGGCGGTGGTGGAGCCAGCCTGCTGCATTTGCGGAGCCGGCGTGAAGGCGCTGAGCGGGTGCTTCGCCCAGTTCG
This sequence comes from Sphingomonas sabuli, assembly GCF_014352855.1. Lineage (GTDB taxonomy): Bacteria > Pseudomonadota > Alphaproteobacteria > Sphingomonadales > Sphingomonadaceae > Sphingomicrobium > Sphingomicrobium sabuli. The sequence continues at coordinate 2,051,732 of NZ_CP060697.1, forward strand.
TCAGCTTCTCTACGAGGCAGGCCGGGGCCTCCGTGCGGCCCTTGGCCTTCTTCTTCTTGTTCGGCACATTGATGGTGCCGGGGCAGCGCATGATGCGGTCGACGTTGAAGCAGCTGTCGGCGGCGTACTGCCCCTGGATGGCGCGGTTGTACGCCTCGATCTTCTCCCAAGCCTCCGGAGTGCCGTCCAGCGTCACCGGCTCGTCCAACAGCCAGAAAGCCTGTATCCCATTTCCAGAATCGAGGACTACACTCGGCGGCGGTTCGTGCTTGGCTAGTGCCACTATCGCGCGTGCCTTGCAGGCCTCAGGAGCCTCATTCTTGCGCGGGTCGATGTCGACGTGGAGCGCTCGGACGGTGCGAATGTCCTTCTTCTCCGCCCGCTTGTCGAGCGCCCACCCCGGCTGGTTGACGTGAAAATACAGGTTCTTCTTTGCGGCAACTTCCTTCCGCAGCCAGTCGTGAAGCTCCGCGGGGTTCTGCGGCCACAGGCACTTAGACGCGATGGCGCCATCGGGCACGATCGAAACTAACTGGCGGGGTGCGTCGCCGTACCAGCGATTCAGGAAGTCAATCGCAGCTTCGACGTTTCGAGTTGACGCCGCAACGTTGTCAGCGTCGCTCACGATTTCGCTCGCGTGTCGAGCCAGTCATTGATGTCAGACTGGCGCCATGCCACCCGTCGCTCGCTTAACCTTAGCGGCCGCGGGAACTGCTTACCCGCGATCATCCGGTAGATTGTGCTCTTTCCGAGCGATGTCATTTCTCGAACTCGCTTCAGTCCGAGCAAATTGTTTTCTGGTGTGCTCAAGACGACCTCCTAAGTCTTTGCGGGTCGTCTTCGGCTATCTGGAGGCCGGCGGGGTCTCTTCCCTTTGATTAGAAACCTGCGTTCGGTGGATGACCGCCCGAATGATTGCCGGAGTCACTCGCGGCTCAATCTTTGATAGTGACTGTAGGAGCCAACGTTCAGCGGCCGTAGATTCAGCGTCATGCCCGCCGTATGACCAAGCGTGCGGGCACTCCGTCCGGAGCACGAGCGCTGCTGCGTCCAGGGCCCGGGTGCTTAGCTCATCATATTTCGTGACTTCTCTCGCCCCCCGATGGGCGCCCCTCGATCCCTGACACCCCCGAGCCAATGCTGCTGTCGAGATCGGTGGCCCCGAAAGAGCGTGACAATCGCCGTATGGATTACTTCGATTCCAATCCTTCATGAGCTCTTCTGCTGCCGCACAAATGCGCCCATCTCCCGGCAGCCGACCGATGGACACAGCATAGTCTGCAAGCCGCTCAACAACTGACACAGGAAGGCTCTTCTGCCGACCAATCGAAATTCGCCGAAGCTGCCGCAGGACGTCTTGATCGCTCAACCACTCGGCGCGGCGGGTTGCGTCAGCTAGTTCGGCGTATACTGCCGCGGCGCGCTTATGCACCGCCTGATCGTTCTGCATTCGCCTGTCGTTTAGCTGGACAGAAAACAGTAATGTGGAGCCTGATCAGCGGCACCGGACTGAAGCGACTCAGCATCAGATTAGATCAAGGAAGGCGTGCGCAGCGGGGCCGTTGAGCTGCTTTTCCCGAAGAAACCAGCAACTGCTTAAAACAGCGGGATCCTGATCCTGCAGGGCTCGGAGGATTCGTAGCCGGTCCATCAAAATGACGTTGTCTGCAGCGGCCTTGTTGACCCACTCGCCGTTTGTTTGTCGGAAGCAGCCTGGAACGAACAGCACACTTTGCGTTCGGACCTTGGTGTGAAAGCGCGAACGATGATAATCGAGGTCCGCTTCGGCCCTCTTCTTCTTCCAGCTGTCGTGCTTCTCATGTGCTGCACACTGGCCCAGAAAGACGTTCCAGCCTCCTTGACCGTCGTCCAACTTCTGGACGCCGACCAGATCGATGCTCGCATCTCCCTGAGCAGCTTCGTCTTCCGACTTCCAGTCCGGAGCCATCTGCATTCCCATGAACTTGGCGAGCATCGGGAGAGCAGTACGCAAATCCGTATGGAACCGTTTACGGCGGTCGTCTGAGTTTGGTCCGAACATGATCACGTCGGCAGCCGACGGCATCAGTTTTCGGAGCACATCGCGACTGATCAATTCGAAATAATCAGCTAATTCCTGCGCTAATCCGCGGGTGTTGCGAAAGGTGCGCGTGCGAGATGCGTACAGGAGGAAAAGATAAAGGCACTGCAGGGGATTGTAGCGCTCCGAAAGCTTTAAGAGGTTTCCATCAACCTGGAATGGGTATGCTGCGCCGAAGGCTCCGCCCCTGTATTCGAGCTGGCGGAAACACTCCTCCACATAGATCGCGTGCCGTTCGGCCGTGATTGAGGTTGCCTCTTCGTCTGGCACCCCATCGTCATTTAGGTCTGGTTCGTCTCTGCTGAGGCCTTCCTCGGCAGGTGCGACCGAAGTTGCTATTAACCCCATCGCGTCCGTTGCGGAGACCGGGCCGCCTGTGGCAACGCACACTATTTCTAGCGTGTCAGCGAACAGATGAGGTTGAGTCTTATCGACTCGACCGAGGTCAATCTGCATTGTTCTCGTCGAACGCAGTTTTGAGGTTCCGCGCCTGTCTCTCGATCGATGTGACAGTCGCGGCGCGCGGCTCAGAGTAATGTACTTCCGCGACGATCGAGTTTGCGGTTCTTAGAGAACTCTGAACCGACACGATTATGGAGTCGAATTCCTCGTCAATGCCGTCTGTGAATCTATATGCTTGATCTAGATCCATACCCCGGCGAAATTTCTCAAGTGCGTCGGGATTCGAAACGACCCTAGACAACTGAACGAGGTTTCGTGACTCTCCTAAACGTGTTCTTCCTTGTTCGTGCTTGACGAACATCCAAGAGAATAGTTCGCGAAGCCGATCCTGATTGATTACTCGCTGATCGACCGGGTCATCGGGGTTATCGTACACAAAGTTCTGAATACCATCGTAATCTAAAGCGGTGGACAAAAGTGAGAACTTAACAGACTCCTCGTCCACATCTGGAAGATCGAAGAACTCATGGTGCGCCGCGACTTCGTATGCATCGTGCGCCTTAAGGGCGCGCGTAATAAAATCGGTTCTACTCCCAATGGTTCGAGCGACAGCTCTGGCACGTTCGTTGAAGTCGGCTCCATTGGCAACCTCGAAGAGCTGCCTTGCATAGCGCGCCTTCGCAAGCGCCCCCCATGGTTTCACGCCGGCGATGTGTTTGTTGCCCAGATAATTTAGAACATCCGCGCGCGCATCGTATATAGCAACGGGGACGATTGCCGGACGGTGCGCAGCCCGTTCAACGGCCTGTGCAATGCGCGCGGGCATATCATCGAAGCGCTCGCCCAAGAGAAGTTTAAGAGCAGTAAGGCGCCGGTTGCCCTCGATGATGGTGATTCTGCCCTCGGCTGTAGCGACACCGATTAGAGGCTCCGACTCGAAGTAACCATTTGAACCTATGGCGGAGACTATCTCATCAATTGAAGATGTCAGAGCGAGGTATCGAAGCATCTCGTCAGGTGCGCGGGGCAAGCCGCTAGGAAGCCTTGGATTTTCTGGGTCCAAGTCGAGCTGATCTACCGGTAATTGTTCTAGAGTTCTGAACATGAGTGCCTGGATTTCTGAATCTGCGTGGAGGTCCGCTAGCGCGAGCCGCCCGTTCGTTGAAAGCCGTTCGCCCTCGGGCAAGTCGCGGTGCCAATCCGAGTCGGCGCCAAGCTAGCTTTTACTAGGCTCCTTTAGCAACTTCGCCCAGGTCGCCAATGCCAAGCGCCGCTCCTTCATCCGCTCATAGCGATCGTACACCCCGAGCAAGCCTGACAGCTGGTGACCCAGGACGAGCTCAGCAGTCATCGCGTCCACACCCGCTCTCGATAGCTGCGTACGGACCGTCCTCCGGAAGTCGTGGATGACGAAGGTCGCAAAGTCTTGCGGGAGCGACTTGTCCAGCTTCTTCTTCGCCTTCGAGAATCCCGACACCGGCCGCGCGCCATTTGTTGTCGAGAATAGGTAAGGTCCCTCTTGTGACGGCAGTGAACTCATGATTTTTGCAGCCGCTGGGGGAAGTGGCACCACATGCGGTCGGCCGTTTTTCCGTTCGCTCCCTGGTACGATCAGCTCGTCACCATGCAGCCAGCCGCGCCTGGCGCTTGCGATCTCTCGTAAGCGGCAACCTGTCAGCAACAAGAGCTGGTAAATGGGCCCGAAGGGGTAACCCAGCTGAGCAGCGGCAGCGTAAACCTGCTTTGCCTCTCCGAGCGTGAGGGCCCTTTCCCGCGGCTTCATAGCGATCCTGAGACGCATGCCGGCAAACGGATTGACCTCCACAAAGCCGTGGTCGGCGGCCCAGTTGAACATCGCGACAACTTGCTTGCGGACCTCAAACTGCCGAGATGGCGCAAGCGGCTGTAGCAGCTGAGCGAGTTCTCCGCGGGACAGGCTGCTGAGGTCGCGTCGACCCCATTTTGGCTCAACATAGTTCTCCAGAAGGCGCCTCTTTTCACGCAGCAGCTTCACCTTCACGTTGTCGCAGTAGGCGGCGATCAACTCCTTTACGGTCGTCGGCTGTCGACTCGACGGCGGGCGGGGCTCACTGCCGCTGAGTGCCTTGGCCCGAATTGCCAACGCAGCAGCTCGGGCTTCGGCCAAGGTCATTGCCGGCCAATAGCCCAGAGTGATACGCCGTTTAGCGCCGGCTCTGTTCCTGCCAAGAACCGGATCGAAGTCACCTCCGGCGGCCACCCGATACGTCACGCTCCAGCTCTTGCGTCCATCTGGCGACACTCTCAGGGTCAGGCCATGGCCGTCCGGCAGTTCAACACGCTTTCCAGGCAGAGGTCGAGCATTCCGAACCTTCACATCAGTCAAAAGCATTTCGGGGGCCCTTCCGGGGCCGTTTGAGCTAGGCTGTCGCGGGCTCAAACGGGTCTTCGAGAGACCCTATAGCTATCCAACTGATTGAAATCTATAGACAGGAAGAGACGTGGAGAAACGCAGTGGGATTTCGGGCCTGCGCCTTGGTAAGGCTGAGGTCGTGAGTTCAATCCTCACCGGCAGCACCATTTTCTCTTGACCGTGAAAAACCCCCGCTTGCCAAGCGGGCATCATTACGGTTGAGCGCGACGATGCGTTTCTTCTCCGACAATGCCGCGCCGGCGCACCCCAGGGTGCTGCAGGCTATCGAGCGCGCCAATCGGCTCGACACCGCTTATGACGGCGACGGCTGGAGCCGGCAGCTCGACGGCGCTTTCTCCGACCTGTTCGGAACGCCGGCCCGGGCGCTGTGGGTAACGACCGGCACGGCTGCCAACTGCCTTGCGCTGGCCGCCCTGTGCCCGCCGTTCGGCGCCATCGTCTGCCACAAGGATGCGCATATCGAGAATGACGAGGCCGGGGCCCCGGCCTTCTTCACGCACGGTGCGAAGCTGATGTTGGTCGACGGGCCCGGAGCCAAAGTGACGCCCGACGCCGTCAATGCCGCCTGCGACCGGGTGCGTGCCGACGTCCATCAGGTCCAGCCGCGCGCGCTGTCGATCACCAACGCCACCGAATATGGGCTCGCTTATGTACCCGACGAGGTGGCGGCATTGGGCGATATCGCTCGGGCGCGCGGGCTCGGCTTCCACATGGACGGGGCGCGCTTCGCCAACGCCATCGTCAGCACCGGTGCCGACCCCGCCGACGTGACCTGGCGGGCCGGCGTCGACGCCTTGTCTTTCGGCTTCGTCAAGAACGGCGGGCTCAACGCCGAAGCGCTGGTCCTGTTCGACATGGACCTGGCCGACGAAATCGCCGTCCGCCGCAAGCGGGCGGGCCACTTGCTGTCCAAGGGCCGGATGCTTGCGGCACAGATCCTGGCAATGCTCGACGACGGGCTGTGGCTCGACACCGCGCGGGCCGCCAACGCCGCGGCCCATATGCTGGCCGATGCCGCGCCGGACCGGCTGGTCTACCCGGTCGAAGCCAACGAGATCTTCCTTAACGTGTCGGCGGACGAAGCCGCGTCGCTGCGCGCCGCGGGTTTCGACTTCTACGACTGGGCGCCGGGCGAAATCCGGTTGGTGACCAGCTGGGACCAGTCGGGCGAGCCGGTGGAAAAGCTCGCCGCGGCGATTGCCGCCTTGTGAGCCGACCGCGCGTCGACCTGTCGGTCGTCGTTCCATTCATCATTTTCACCGTCATCTGGGGATCGACCTGGATCGTCATCCGCGATCAGCTGGGCACCGTCCCGGCGCAATGGTCGATCGCCTACCGCTTCATCATCGCCGGACTGGCGATGGCCGCGGTGGCGGTGTGGAAGGGCCATTCGCTGCGGCTCGACCGCGCCGGCTTCGCCGCGGCGGCCGTACTTGGCGTGCTCCAGTTCGTGATCAACTTTCACGCCGTCTACGCCGCCGAACATCACATCACGTCGGGGCTGGTGGCGACGGTGTTCGCGCTGTTGCTGATTCCCAACAGCCTGCTTGCCTGGGCAGTGCTGGGCCAGCGGCCGGGCGCGCGGTTCGCGATCAGCTCGCTGGTCGCGGTCGCCGGCATCGCCTTGCTGTTCGCGCACGAACTGGGCGAAAATCCCGACCGGTCGGCCGGCATCCTGATCGGCATTGCCCTGACCCTTGGCGGGATGCTCGGTGCGTCGGCGGCCAATGTCTTTCAGGCGATCGATCGCGTCCGGCGCTACCCGCTGTTCGCGCTGCTCGCCTGGGCAATGCTGTTTGGCGCCCTGTTCGACAGCATCATTGCGCTGGCCGTCGCCGGCCCGCCGGTCATCGAAACCCGGTTCGGCTACTGGCTCGGGCTCGTCTACCTCGCGCTGTTCGCCTCCGCGCTGGCGTTCAGCCTGTATCTGCCGGTGGTGCGCAAGATCGGGCCGGGCAAGGCGGCCTATTCCAGCGTGCTGGTGCCGATCATTGCGATGGGTTTCTCGACTTGGCTCGAAGGCTATCGCTGGACCCCGGTCGCCGCGGCGGGCGCCCTGCTTGCGCTCGGCGGAATGGTCGGAGCGCTAAGCCGGAGCCGCGCGGTTGTGGCGGCGCCCGACGCCGCCTAAGTCCCTGGCCATGGACGTCAGAATGAACGCGGAAGCCCCGCAGAACCCAACCCACACAGAATTCCGCCGCCAGGATTACCGCCCGCCCGACTGGCTGGTGCCGGCCATCGCGCTGGACTTCGACCTGGGGATCGAAACGACGCGGGTGAAAGCGACGCTGACTGTTGAACGCAACGGCGGGCACGACCGCCCGCTGCGGCTCGACGGGGACGAGATCCAGCCGCTGGCGGTCCGTGTGGATGGCCAGGATGCGGACTGGTCGATGGACGGCGACACATTGGTCGTCGCCGTCGCCGGCGATCGGGCGAGGGTCGAAACCGAAGTCGCCATTTACCCGGCCAGCAACAGCAAGCTGATGGGGCTTTACGCCTCCAACGGCATGCTGTGCACGCAGTGCGAGGCCGAAGGCTTCCGCCGCATCACCTTCTTCCCCGATCGTCCCGACGTGCTGAGCCGATATGCGGTGCGCATGACGGGCGACAAGGCGGCGTTCCCGATCCTGCTGACCAACGGCAATCCGCTGCGCACGGGCGAGGACGGGGCGCGCCATTGGGCGGAATGGGAAGACCCGTTCCCCAAGCCGTCCTATCTGTTCGCGCTGGTCGCGGGCGATCTCAAGCCGAACCATGACAGCTTCACGACCAGGAGCGGCCGCAAGGTCGATCTCAACATCTGGGTGCGCGAAGCGGACCTGCCGCGGACCGGCCATGCGATGGCTGCGCTCAAGCAATCGATGGCCTGGGACGAGGAAACCTACGGCCGCGAATACGACCTCGACCTGTTCAACATCGTTGCCGTCAGCGATTTCAACATGGGCGCGATGGAGAACAAGGGCCTGAACGTCTTCAACACGGCGTATGTGCTGGCCGACCCCGACACCGCGACCGACACCGATTTCGACAATATCGCGCGGGTCGTCGCCCACGAATATTTCCACAATTGGTCTGGCAACCGGGTCACCTGCCGCGACTGGTTCCAGCTGAGCCTGAAAGAAGGCTTCACGGTCTTCCGCGACCAAGGATTCTCCGCCGACACCGGCAGCCCCGCGGTCAAGCGCATCGACGACGTGCGCACGCTGCGCGCGATCCAGTTTCCGGAAGATTCGGGGCCGCTGGCCCATTCGGTACGGCCCGACAGCTATGTGGAAATTTCGAACTTCTACACCGCCACCGTCTACAACAAGGGCGCCGAGCTGATCCGGATGATGCGGACCATCCTTGGTCCCGACAAATTCCGCGCCGGCACCGACCTTTATTTCGACCGCCATGACGGCGAAGCCGCGACCTGCGACGATTTCGTCAAGGCGCTGGAAGATGCCAGCGGTGTCGATCTGACCCACCTCAAGCTATGGTATTCGCAGGCCGGCACGCCGAAGGTGACGGCCAGCCTCGACCAGGATGGCGGCACGGCGGTGCTGAAGCTGGCCCAGACGGTCCCGCCGACGCCCGGCCACCCGGTCAAACAACCGATGCCGATCCCGCTCAAAGTGGCGCTGATCGGCGAGCGCAGCGGTGCGGAGATCGCGCCGGAACGGCTGGTGATCCTCGACGCCGCCGACGACACGGTCGAATTCGACGGTCTGGATGAACCCGCGTTGCTGTCAATCAACCGCGGCTTCTCCGCCCCGGTGGACTTGCAGGTCGATCGCCGGGCCGGGGAGCTGGAGAAGCTCGCGGCCAGCGATAGCGATCCGTTCGCCCGCTACGAAGCGATCCAGGAACTGATGATGCGCTGGCTGATCGCCGCCGCGCAGGGTGAGGTAGCGGATATCGAACCCGTCATCCGCGCCGTGGGCGACACGTTGCGATCCAACCAGCTCGACGCCGCGCTGAAGGCAGAAGCGATCCTGCCGCCGAGCGAGGCGGTGATCGGCGACCGCATGGACCGGGTCGATCCCGATGCCATTCACGGCGCGCGTGAGAGGCTGCGCGCGGCGATCGGCGCGCGCCTGTCCGACGAATTGTCGAGCGCCCAGCGCGAAGGCGGCGCCCCGGGCAGCGACCTGTCGTCGCGGGCGAAGGGTACCCGCCGCCTGCGCTCGATCGCGCTCGATTTCCTCGCCGCGGCCGACGCCCAGGCCGGCGCCCGGCTGGCCAAGGTGCAATTCGATGCTGCCGACAACATGACGGACCGGTCCGGCGCGCTGCGCGTGCTGGCGTCGCTCGACATGCCGGAGCGGGTCGCGGCGCTGGAAGCCTTCTATCGCCGCCACGCGGACGATCCGCTGGTGATCGACAAATGGTTCGGGGTGCAGGCGATGGCGCAGCGGCCGGATGCCCTGGACCAGGTCCGCGAGCTGATCCGTCACGAGCGGTTCACGTTCGCCAATCCCAACCGGCTGCGTTCGGTCGCGGGCGTGTTCGGGATGAACCAGTGGGCGCTGCATCACGCGTCGGGCGAAGGCTATCGCTTCCTCACCGACCTCATTCTCGAAGCCGACAAGGTCAATCCGCAAGTCGCCGCCAGAATGGTCCCGCCGCTCGGACGCTGGAAGCGTTTCGACGACCAGCGCCAGGCGCTGATGCGCGAGCAGCTGGAACGCATCGTCGCCACGCCGGGACTGTCCAAGGACGTCCACGAGCAGGCGAGTAAAAGCTTGGGGGGGTAACGACCCGCAAAACAAGACACCGGGGACGCTAATTCTAATCGTTCTCGGGGCCGCTGTCCTTATTGGCGGGATCCTCTACCAAGTGGGGCGCATCAAGCGCTGCTGGAAGAGCGGCAACTCGGCCATCGGCCCGGCGGCATTACGACAATATTGCGTCCCGAAGGAATGACAGCGCGCGCTGCCGCCAGCACGCTCGCTCGATCACCCCCCGATCCAGGCCGCCACTTCGGTCGCCACGCGGTTGGCGGCGGCGTTTAGCATGGTGCCGACGTTGGCGGCGTCGGGGCTGGACGGGATCGTGCTTTCGAAGCGGCGGTTTTCGACATGGGTGCCGCCCTGCGTCGCCATGGCCGCGTCATACTGGACGACGACCATGCCGGTCTGCGCGTCATAGCCGAAGCGGTTGAGTTCGCCGGTCACGACCAGACCGGGATCGAGCGAGGCCTGGGCTGGATCGAGCACCACGCGCGCGGTCTTGCGGCGAACCGTCTCTTCAACCAGCTTCTGGAACAGCTTGTCCGGCGTATCGACCCATTGCAGGTCGGTCACATATTCGACGTTGGTCGGGCTCACCTGCACCGGCACGCGCAGCACTCGCAGTTCCTTCGGCACGACCGGCGTGCGGATGGTCACGGTCTGACCGACCGCGACCGACCGGGTCTGCGCGGTGAACGGCGCTTCGGGGGTCAGGGTATAGAGCGTGTCCGGGGTCTTGCCGCCGCCAAGCAGCGAACATCCGCAAACCGACGCCGCGAGCGCAAGCGCCGTTCCGATACGCAGAAGCCTCGTCATTTCGTCTTCCCCGGTTTGTAGTCAGGCAGCTTTTCTGGACCCAGCGCGCCGCTGATCCCGCCCTGCTCGACGCGGTTGGTCACGCCTTCCAGCGAGGTCGTCAGCCCGCGCATGTCGCGCACCAGCCGATTGATTTCGGGCAATGTCGACTTGCTGAAATTCTGGACGCCCGGCCGCGTGTCGGCGATCATCGCGTCGAGATTGTCCGCCGCGCGCTGCACGGAAGCGATCGCCACGCGCAGGTCCTTGGCCGCAGGTTCGCCCTGTTCGATGACCAGCCGGTTGGTGCTGTCCGCCAGCGTGCTGACCTGGCCCGCAGCCTCGCCGGCGTTGCGCACCGCGATGCGCGCGTCGGCGATGGCGTCGCCCAGTTCCGGCGCGCGGTCGGCCAGCACCTGGCTGGTGCGCTCGATATTCTCGAGGATGTCGGCGACCGCATTCTGGTTCTTGTCGCTGAGCAATTCGGTCAGCCGCTCGGTCAGCCGCTGGATGCGGTCCATCAGCTCCGGCGCGCTGTTGAGCAGGGCGCCAAGGCCGCTGGTGCTCGACGGGATGACCGGGCAGCCCTGCGGGCCGGTCTCGGTGATCGCCTGGGCGCCGCGGGCGCCGCCGGCCAGCTGGATCTCGCTGACGCCGGTGAAGCCGACGCCGTGGATTTCCGCGGTCGTGCCGCGCAGTACCGGCGTGTCTTCCTCAACCTCGATGCGGACGTGCACGAATTCCGGCCGCTGCGGCATCAGCGAAATCTGCTGCACCTGGCCGACCGGGACGCCGGAGTAGCTGACGGCCGACCCCTTGTTGAGGCCGCCGACGGCCTGCGCGAAGTAGATGTCGAAGCATTTGGTCTCGCGGTCCGAAAGCCCGGCAAGCCAGACCGCGAACACCAGCAGGCCCGCCAGCATCGCCAGCGTCACTGCACCGACCAGCACGTAATTCGAGCGCGTTTCCATCAGGCGTCGACTTTCTTAGCGGTATCCGCCGCGGAGCGGCCCCGGGGGCCGTTGAAATATTCCTGAATCCACGGATGGTCCGTGGCCAATAGTTCGGGGATCGTCCCGACCGCTATCACTTTCTTGTCGGCAAGCACGGCGACACGGTCGCAGATGGCGTAGAGCGTGTCGAGGTCATGCGTGATCAGGAACACGGTCAGGCCCAGCTTTTTCTGCAACGACCGGATCAGCTCATCGAACGCTGCCGCCGAGATCGGGTCGAGGCCAGCGGTCGGTTCGTCGAGGAACAGCAGCTCCGGATCGAGCGCGAGTGCGCGGGCGAGGCCGGCGCGCTTGATCATGCCGCCCGACAGTTCGGACGGGAATTTTGGCCCGGCGTCGGGCGGAAGCCCGCTCATCGCGATCTTGAATCCCGCAATCTCGTCCATCAGCTCCTTGCTGATGAACGGGAAATATTCACGGATCGGCACTTCGACGTTTTCCGCGGTGGTCAGCGTCGAAAACAGCGCACCGGCCTGGAACAGGATGCCCCAGCGGCGGCGAATGTTCTTGGCCTCGTCCTCGTCGCGGTCGATCATGCTCTCGCCGAGCACTTCGATTTCGCCGGATTCGGGGCTCTGCAGGCCGATGACCGATCGCATCAGCACCGACTTGCCGGTGCCCGACCCGCCGACGACGCCAAGGATCTCACCCTTGCATACGGTCAGGTCGAGATTTTCGTGGATAACGGCCTCGCCGAAGCTGTTGCGCAATCCGCGGATGGTGATGACCGGCTCGCAGTCCTTGGATTCGTGGGCTGTCATCGCCACCCCAGCGAGCTGAAGAAGACGGCGAAGATCGCGTCGATAACGATCACCAGGAAGATCGACTGGACCACCGCCGTGGTGGTGCGCAGGCCGACCTCTTCGGAATTGCTTTCGACCATCATGCCCTGGAAGCAGCCGGCGAGCGCGATGATGAAGCCGAACACCGGCGCCTTGATCAGCCCGATCCACAAATCGGTCGGCGGGACCACTTCCTGCAGTCGGCGGATGTAGGTGAACGGCGGGATTCCGAGCACCAGCCAGACGAAGATGCCGCCGCCGATCAGCGCGGTGAACATCGCCCAGAAGGCGAGCAGCGGCATCATGATCACCGACGCGATCATCCGCGGAATGACGAGCGCTTCGATCGGCGACACGCCGATGGTCCGCATGGCGTCGATTTCCTCGGTGATCTTCATCGTCCCGATCTGCGCGGCGAAAGCGGAGCCGGACCGGCCGGCGACCATGATCGCGGTCATCAGCGTACCCAGTTCGCGCACCGTGATCCGGCCGATCAGGTTGATGGTGTAAATCTCGGCGCCGAACTGCTGCAGCTGCACCGCGCCCTGCTGGGCGACGACGATGCCGATAAGGAAGCTCATCAGGCCGATGATGCCGAGCGCGCGGACTCCGACGACGTCGAACCGCTGGACCACGGCGTTGATGCGAAAGCGCTTGGGCCGGCGAATGAGGTTGGCGAAGGCAATGAGCGTCGCGCCGAGGAAGCCGACCAGGCCGACCAGCGTGACCCCCGTTTCGGCGACCCATTCGCCCAGTTCGCGCAGCACGCGAATGAAGCCGGCGCGTTCCTCGGGCCGGACTTTGACCGGCTTGTCCGATTCCGCGACCTGGTCGAGCAGGCTGCGAATTTCGTCGCTGACGCCGATGACGCGGGCGCCGCGGTCGCGGACGGTGCGATAGACCAGCCAGGCGCCGACGGTGTCCATGCGCTTGACCCCGCTAAGGTCGATGGTCAACGGATCGGGCTCGTGATCGATCTCTCGAGCGGTGCTGGCGGCGCGCGCAATGGTGATCGCCCCCGCCAAGCGGTAGGTCGCACCGTCTCCCTCTTCATCCCCGTGGCGGCTCATCGCGGGGGAGACTGTCCGAAAACGTGGGTTCCCACAAGCGTCAGTCGACACTGCCACTTTCACGCGGCGCTGGCGGTGCCTAAGAAGCGCGCCAGATGACCGCGACCGAAAACCCTGCCTTCCGACCCGTTGGCGCCAACCCGACCTTGCTGTTCGGGATGGATTCGACCGAGCGTGCGCGCCGTATCGCCGCCAATGCCGGCTTCGGCGATGCGGGCAACGGCGCCGTTCTGCTGGCCAATATGGATTTCGCCTGGGACCCGGCGTGGCTGAAGGAAATCGCCCGCCGGCCCGGCACCGTACTGGTCAGCGGCAGTCAGCCCGTACTGGCACATGTACCGGAAGGGACCGATCCCGCGCCGGTCGAACAGGCGATGCTGGGCAGCGGCGGCAGCCTCGCCGCCCTTGAGGCGGTCGACAGCGAGACTGCCGAGGTCAATTATCACGAGTTGCGCAAGCGCGAGCGGCCGTTCGTCCTGCCGCTCGGACCGGACAGCGCCGACGCGGTCGAACGCGCCGCTTATGACGCGTCCTACAAGGGCGTCACCGACGTGCTGACGCTCTACCTGTGGCGCAAACCGGCCTTCTACATGACCCGCTGGGCAGCGCAGATGGGCCTTGCGCCGAACGCGGTCACCGGGGTCGGCGCGGCGCTGTGCGCACTGGCGTTCTTCTACTTCTGGTTCGGCAATTACTGGCTCGGGATGGCCGCGGGCTTCATCTTCATGGTGCTCGACACCGTCGACGGAAAGCTGGCGCGCTGTACCGGCGCCTCGTCCAAATGGGGCAACGTCTTCGACCATGGCATCGACCTCGTGCACCCGCCGTTCTGGTGGTGGGCATGGGCGCACGGCCTCGGCGCATACGGAACGCCGCTGGAGCCGGTTTATGCGACGATGCTCCTGGCGGCGATCGTCGTCGGCTATGTCGCGCAACGGGTCATCGAAGGCCTGTTCATGGCCCGGTTCGGCATGCACATCCACGTGTGGCGGCGTATCGACAGCCAGTTCCGGCTGATCACCGCCCGCCGCAACCCCAACATGGTGATCCTGTTCTTCGCGCTGCTCGCCGGCCGGCCCGACGTCGGGCTCGAACTGCTGGCGCTGTGGACCATCGTCAGCCTGATCTTCCACGGCGTGCGGCTGGCGCAGGCGGAAATGCAGGCGTGGCGCGGCAAGACGCCGGTTTCCTGGCTGACGTGAGCAAGCCGACGGCCATCGTCCTTGCGGGGTCGCGGCCGGGCAGCGATCCGCTTGCCGCCGCCTTCGGCACCGACCTCAAGGCGCTGGTATCCGTCGGCGGCAAGCCGATGGTCCGCTGGCCGGTCGACGCGCTGCTGGATTCCGGACGCTTCGGCCAGGTGCGCGTGCTGGCGCAGGAACCCGAACGGATCGGCGCGGCCCTGCCGGCGCATCCCGACCTGGTCGTCGCGGCGTCCGGACCAAGCATTGCGGCGACGCTCGAAACATTGCTGTTCGACGGTTCGGTCGACTGGCCGTTGTTCGTCACCACGGCCGACCATGTCCTGCTCGATCGCGAGATGATCGACGAATTCTGCGACCTGTCGGAAGTCGCCGACATCGCCGTCGGCGTGGTCGAGCGCGAGACGCTAATGGCGCGCCTGCCCGAATCGCAGCGGACATGGATCCCGTTCCGGTCCGGTGCCTACAGCGGGGCGAACATGTTCATGCTCAGCGGCAAGAAAGTGCTTCCGGCGCTGGAATTATGGCGGTCGGTCGAACAGGACCGCAAGAAGGCCTGGTCGTTGCTATGGGCGCTGGGCCCAACCAATTTCCTCGGCGCGGCGCTCCGGCTCCGCACCATCCACCAGACGCTGGATGCGGTCGGCGAACGGCTTGGCGCGAAGGTCGAGGCGATCGACCTGTCCGACCCGCTGGCCGCAGTCGATGTCGACAAGCTGGCCGATCATTATCTGGTCGAACGCCTGCTGGCGGAGCGTACCGATGGCTGACCTTGCCGTTTACGACCTCGACCGGACGATCACCCGACTGCCGACCTACACGCCGTTCCTGATCCATTGCGCGCTTCGCCGGCAGCAATGGCGGCTGCTGTTCCTGCCGCTCGTGGCGCTGGCGATGCTTGGCTATCTGCTCAAACTCTACGACCGCGGCCGGCTGAAGGAGATGTGCCAGGCGCTGCTGGTCGGGCGGCATATCAGCGCCGCGACGCTCAAGCCGCTGGCCGACAGCTTCGCCGACCAGACCGTGGCCGGCAACGTCCGTCCCGGCGCGCGCCGGGCGATCGACCGCGACCGCGGGCAAGGCCGGCGGCTGGTGCTCGCGACCGCGTCCTACCGCTTATACGCCGACGCCATCGCGCAGCGGCTCGGCTTCGACGATGTCATCGCCACCGGCTCGGTGATCGGTCTCGACGACCGCGTCGCCGCCAAGATCGACGGCGACAATTGCTATGGCCCGGCCAAGCTGTGGATGATTTCCGAATGGGTCGAACGCTCTGGGCTGCTCGGCAAGCACGGCCATGTCCGCTTCTACTCCGACCATGCGTCCGACGCTCCGACATTCGAATGGGCGGACGAGCCGGTGGCGGTGAACCCGCACGACAAGCTCAAGCGCCTCGCGCAGCGTCGCGGCTGGGCGATCGAGGACTGGAGTTGATCGAAAAGCGTTCGCGCAGTTCGGTAATTGCGAAGCCGACTAGCGCAGCGAGGCGAGCTGCATCCTTGCGCCGCTGCTGAGGTAGGTGACGGTCACCGGAACCATCCGCTTCAGCGACACGCGCTGCTCGGGGGCGGACGCGTCAGGCGCGCCATTCTCGCCCAGCAGCCACTGCGCAAAGCGCGGAGCGTCCTCAAGGCGGATACAACCGGCGCTAAGGCTACGGTTTTCCTTCTCGAACAGCGCCTTGCGCGGCGTGTCGTGCAGGTAGATGCCGTTGGCATTCAGCAGGCTGAATTTCATCTTGCCCATCGAGTTGGCGGGTCCCGGCCGCTGGCGGACCAGAACGGTCTCCTGACCATCGGCCACGGCCTGCCAGTCGACAGTGGAGGGGTCGACCACGCGTGCATTCTCGTCAAAGCTGGTGACCACTTCATAGCCGCGGTCTTCGAGATATTGCGTGCCATGTTTGACCACGTTCGGCGCGGTCAGCGTGCGGGCGATATCGGGCGGCACGTGCCAGAACGGGTTGAAGGTCGCAAAAGTGAGTGCAGTCTTCAATTCCGGCGTGGCGGAGTCGGGCTTGCCGACGATGACCTTCATCGTGTCGACGACGCGGCCGTTTTCCATCATGAACATGGTCGCCGACGCGGCGTCGACCAGCACCGAGCGCGGCGCCGTCACCGGACGCGCGGCCAAGCCGGGCGAAAGGGCTGCGCCGGCCGAACCGATGGCCGGGGTGGAAGTAGAGCTAAATTGCTCGGCTGCGGCCGGGGTCGCCGGAACGAGGGCGATCGCCAGCGCCGCGCAAAGCACGTGCCTCAGGTCCAGTTTCACTTCGAAATCTCTTTAAAATCGTTTTGTCGTTCAACGCCTTGACCGGCGGACGGTTCAATTTCGGCTTGACTTAATTCGAAAAGCCAAAGGTGAACGCGATTCGAAAGAGGGGACGGCTGGCGCGCCTAGACCGATTGCAGGGCGTTCTCGAAGTCGGCGATCAGGTCGTCGGCATTTTCCACGCCGATCGAAATCCGCACCAGATTGTCGGTAATGCCAAGCGCCTGCTTGCGCTCGTCCGGGACCGACAGGTGCGTCATTGCCGCGGGCGCGCTGGCCAGCGTTTCGGTGCCGCCGAGGCTGACGGCCAAGTGCGCGATCTTCAGCGCGTCGAGGAACGCGAACGCCTCGCGCTCGCCGCCCTTGAGGTACAGCGAGAAGGTGGAGCCGGCGCCGGTGCAGTGGCGGTTGTAGATGTCCGCCTGGCGCGACCCTTCCTCGAGGAAGCCGAGATAGCCGACCGTTTCGACCTTCGGATGGTCGCGCAGGAAGGCGCAGACCTTTTCCGCGTTTGTGCCGGCCTTCTCCATGCGCAGCTCAAGCGTTTCGAGGCTGCGCAGCAGCATCCACGCGGTGTTCGGGTCGCAGATGGTGCCGAACGTGTTTCGCATCGTCCGCACCTGGTTGATCATCTCCTTGTTGCCGACCAGCCCGCCAGCGACCAGGTCGCTGTGCCCGCCCGCATATTTGGTCAGGCTGTAAATGGTCAGGTCGGCGCCCTGAGCGATGGGTTTGGCCCACAGCGGTCCGAGGAAGGTGTTGTCGATCGCGATCGGCGGCTTGTCGTCACCGGGGAAAGCGGCCTTGCGCGCTGCGGCGACCGCTTCGACATCGACCAGGGCGTTGGTCGGGTTGGCCGGGCTTTCAAGATAAATGAGCGCGACCCGGCCCATGCCCTTTGCCTTGTCCAGCACGACGTCGATCTCCTCGCGGGTCGAGCCGGCGGGGAAGTCGATATAGGTGATGCCGAACTTGCCGAGAATCTTGGCGATCAGGGTCTCGGTCGCCGCATACAGCGGGCCCGAATGGACGATGACGTCGCCGGGCTTGCAAAAGGTCAGGAAGAGGGTGGCGATGGCCGACATGCCGCTGGAAAAAGCGAGCGCGTCGTCGGCGTCTTCCCAGATGCTCAACCGGTCTTCGAGGATTTCCTGGTTGGGACCGTTGAAGCGCGAATAGATCAGGCCTTCCGCGCCGCCCGGACGCTTGCCGGTGACGCCTTCGAAGAAGCGCTTACCCGCGGCCGCGTTCTCGAACACGAATGTCGAGGTGAGGAAAATCGGCGGCTTGAGCGAGCCTTCGCTCAATTCCGGATCGAAGCCGTAACCCATCATCAGGGTCGAAGGGCTAAGCTGGTGATTGCCGATCTTGGTCGGCGACGGCTTGGGCGAACGCTTCTGGGGCGCTCCGCTGAGTTCGGCTTCGTTTTCGTTCATCACCCGGCTCTAGCCGAACAACGGGCGTTGCATCCAGCCGCTATCGCCGCGGTCGGTCAGAAGCTTGGAACGGCAGTGAAGAAGTCGGTGACGGCCGAGCCGATCGTGTTGAAGGCGCCGATGGCGACGATCGAGACCAGCGAGGCGATCGCCGCATATTCGATCGTGGTCGCGCCGCTGTCGTTGCGCAGGAGCTTGGTGATGCTGGGCACTTTAACGCCTCCGAAACCATGTCTGGAAGCGATTTAGAAAGGCGAGCCCCGGCCCGCCACGGCACATTCCGCACTGTGCCAGCCTGGAACAGTCAGCGCTTGAGGCCGATCAGCGCGACCTGCCGCCCGTAATCGGCCTCGCCCCGGTGGGTCGACCGGCGGAAACTGTAGAAGCGATCGGGACTGGAATAGGTGTCGAGATGGATCGTCTCCACTTCCTCGACCCCGCCCGCGACCAGCCGGTGACGAACGTAGGCCGGCAAGTCGAAATGCAGCGTTTCCGCCGCAGCCTGGACGAAGAAGCGGTCGTTGGCCGGATCGGCATCGATGAAGCGGTCGCGGAAGGCGGCGTCGACCTCATAGCTTGGCATCGCGATGCACGGACCGATCGCAGCCGCGATACGCTCGCGTCTGGCGCCGATCCCTTCCATGGCGGCGATGGTGGAATCGGTCACGCCGGCGAAGGCACCGCGCCAGCCGGCATGCGCCGCGCCCACGACTCCGGCTTCGAAATCGGCGAACAGCACCGGCGCGCAATCGGCGGTGAGGATGCCGAGCAGCAGGCCCGGCCGGTCAGTGACCATTGCGTCCGCCTTGGGGCGTTCTTCCTGCGGCCAGGGCTGGGCGACGTAGACGGCTTCGGCCGAATGGACCTGGTGGACTGTCGCCAGATTCGCGCCGGGAAGGACCGCAGCGACTGCCCGCCGGCGGTTCTCGGCGATCGCCTCGCGGTCGTCGCTGCTGCCGGTGCCGACGTTCAGCCCGGCCAGCTCGCCGGTCGAAACGCCGCCGGTCCGGCCGAGGAAGCCGTGCTCGGCGGCGGCGAGCGCGGCGGCGCGGACGACCTCGACGCTCATTCGAAACCCGCCGGCGCCGGCCAGTCCGGCGCGTGGATTGCGATGACCTTGAACAGCTCACCCATCGCCGCCGGATCGCACAGCCGGTCGCGCGCCGCCGCGATCTCGTCGGCGCGCTCGGGGCTTGCAGCGGTCAGCGACCTTGCCCGGGCGTCGATGCCCAACCGCTGGAGCCAGGCGCCCTGCGTCGTCACCGGCGTGACCGCGGCGCCCGCAGCGCTGGCGGCGCGCGACACCGCTTCGAAATCGACGTGCGCCGTCAGATCCTGCTCGCCGGGCTTGTCGAGAACCGGGGCAAAGGCGTGGCCGCGCACCGCCTGAAGGGTCTCGCCGGCGGCGGACCTGGCATGACCGTAATCGATCACGATCGCAGCACCGCCGGTGTCCGAGATCCGCCTCGCCAGCAGGGCCACGGCCTCATCGCGGGACGGGGAGTCCTCGACGATGTTGAAGTCGCGGTCGAAGGCGAGGCCACCGCCGGCCACAATCACCTTGCGCTCGATCCCGTTGGCGAATTGCCGCACCGGCAGCGCGTCGAGAAATTCGTTGGCCAGCAGAAGCAGAGGGGAGTCGGGAAGGGCATCGACCGAATCATGCCACTGCGCGCCGGGCACGGCGTCGGCCTGCGCCTTGCGCAACACCGGGCTGGTCTCGACGAAATGCACCGCCGGATCGAGTCCTGCCAGGCGCATCGTCCGAAGCGCGTCCGCGGCAAGTGTCCCGCGGCCTGGGCCAAGCTCGACATAAGCGGCGCCTTCCGGCTTGCCCGCGCGGGCCCAGCAATCGGCAAGGCAGGCCCCGATCAGTTCGCCGAACATCTGGCTGATCTCGGGTGCGGTGATGAAGTCGCCGCGCGCCCCCAGCGGATCGCGCGTGGCGTAATAATAATCGTTGCAGGCCTGCATGAAGGCTTCGACCGTGATCGGACCCTCGGCGCGAATGCGGTCCCGGAGCGCGCGCTCCAGCGGGGTCACGCGACGCTCGCGGTTCCGGCGGTCGGCTCGATCCGGACCCGACGTCCCTTGGCCGTCCACATCAGATAGAGGCCGCCAAGGATCAGCGGTAGGGACAGCCATTGGCCCATGTGCAGCCCGGCGCGCTCGAACATCGTGCCGGCGAATTGCGCGTCCGGTTCGCGCACGAATTCGACGAGGAAGCGAAACAGGCCGTAGCCCAGCCCGAAGGTGCCGACGAGCAGCCCCGGCTTGTACCGCGCATCGGTCTTCCAGAACATGAAGGCGAGGATTGCGAACAGCACCAGGCCTTCGAGAATGGCTTCGTACAGCTGCGTCGGATGACGCGGGGGGCCAAGCGCATACTGGCCGGCAATCATCTCTGGAAAGCGCACCGCCCACGGTACGTCGGTGACGGCACCCCACAGCTCATGATTGACGAAGTTGGCGACCCGGCCAAGGAACAGCCCGATCGGCGCCACGCAGGCGACGTAATCGTGGATGCGCAGGGCCGACAGCTTCTCTTTGCGCGCAAGATAGAAGATCGCGACCACGACGCCGAGAAGGCCGCCGTGGAAGGACATGCCGCCGTCCCACAGCTTGAACACCTCGATCGGGTTCTGGAGGTAGAAGCCAAGATTGTAGAACAGGACGTAGCCGAGGCGCCCGCCGAGCAGAATGCCGAGGAAGGCGTAGAACACCAGGTCCTCGGCATGGCGCTTGGCCATCGGCGCGCCGGGCCGGCCGAGCAATTTGAGCATGTACCAATAACCGGCGAAAACGCCGACCAGATAGGCAAGGCTGTACCAGCGCAGTTCGAACACGCCGAGGTCGAGCGCGACCGGCGACAGGCCAAGGTCGGTCCAGGCAATGTGGCTCGATGGGGCGGCGGTCGGTTGCAAGTCTTTCCCTTTTCGGTTTGCGCCTCATAAGGTGCCTATCGGCAAAAACAAACGGGAGCAAAGCAGGACATGGCCAGCGATCTGGATCGCAAGTTCGATCAAACGCTCGCCGCCATCTTCGGTCCCGGCGGCCGGGTGATCGTCGACCAGGACGATCGCGGCCGCGCCATCGTCGGCAACTTTCCGGCCACTCTGCCGCTGCTGTTCCGCACCTTTTGCGCGCTCTACGCCGATGTCGAAGCGCTGGTCGCGGACGACGAGCGGCTGACGTTCGCCGACCTCGACCGCTGGTCGGAAGATCTGGCCGGAGCACTGGCCGGGCGTGGGATCGGCAAGGGCGACCGCGTGGGCATCGCCATGCGCAACTGCCCGTCATGGGTCGTCAGCTACATGGCGATCCTCAAGGCGGGCGGGGTGGCGACCCTGCTCAACGGCTGGTGGCAGGCGCATGAGATGGAGCATGCGCTGCGCCTGAGCGAACCGGTGCTGGTCATCGCCGACGGCCCGCGCGCCGCGCGGATCCGCGATAAGTGCGGCGATCTTGACGTCGTCTCGCTCGACGTTGCCAAGCCGCTCGAAACGGCGCTGCAGCCGCTGCTGGAAGGGAGCCGGGCCCCGCTTCCCGAAGTCGCGCCGGACGACGATGCGACCTTGCTGTTCACGTCGGGATCGACCGGCCAGTCGAAGGGGGCGATTTCCACCCATCGCGCGGTGACGACCGGGGCGTACATCTACGCCACCAACCTGATGGCGCTGAAGGCGATCCTGGAAGGCGAAGGCCGGCCGCCGGCGCCGCCCCGCACGTTGCTCAGCGTGCCGCTATTCCACGTCACGGGCGAAGTGCCGGTGCTGATCAACAGCTTCGTCATCGGTCGCGGCATGGTTGTCATGCCCAAATGGGATGCCGGCGAAGCGCTGCGCCTGATCGAAAAGGAGAAGATCACCTATTTCGTCGGTGTGCCGACAATGAGCCTTGAGCTGATGACCCACCCCGATCGCGACAAGTACGACCTGTCGTCGATGACCGACGTCGCCGCTGGCGGTGCGCCGCGCCCGGTCAGCCATGTGCAGCGGCTCAAGGACACGTTCCGCAGCGCGCAGCCCGCGCTCGGCTATGGGCTCACGGAAACCAACGCGGTCGGCTGCGGCAATTTCTGGACCAACTACGCCGACAAGCCCGATTCGACCGGGCGCCCGCAGCGTCCCTTTGTCGAGATCGCGATTCTGGGCGACGGCGACCGCCATTTGCCCGCCGGCGAGCGCGGAGAAATCGGCATCCGCTCCGCCGCCAACTTCAGCGGTTACTGGCGCGACCCCGAAGCGACCAAGGCTGCCTTCACCGACGACGGGTTCGTCCGCACTGGCGACATCGGCTACCTCGACGAAGACGATTATCTGTTCATCGTCGACCGCAAGAAGGACATCATCATTCGCGGCGGCGAGAATATCGCGGCGGCGGAGGTCGAGGCGGCGATCTACGAGCATCCCGGCGTCGCGGAAGCCTCCGTTTTCGCAGCCCCGGACGAGCGCCTTGGCGAAGTCCCGGTCGCCGTGATCCACGGCGCCGAGGACATCGACGAAGAGGATCTGCGCCAATTCCTGTCGTCGCGCCTGGCCGCCTTCAAAATCCCGGCGCGGGTGTACTTCTCCGCCGATCCGCTGCCCCGGCTGGGAACGGGCAAGATCGACCGGGTGTCGCTGAAGTCGCGGTTCGCCAACGGATGACCAGCGCGGCGCCGCCGGACCATCCCGACGTTAGGCACGGCCGCGTCGGAGTATTGCTGATCAACCTCGGCACGCCCGACGCTCCGGACCCCGGAGCGGTGCGGCGCTACCTTGGCGAATTCCTGACCGATCCGCGCGTGATCGAAATCCCGCGCTGGCTGTGGCGGCCGATCCTCCACGGCGTCGTGCTTCGCGTGCGGCCGAAGAAGTCGGCGCATGCTTATGGCCAGGTGTGGACCGAAGAGGGCTCGCCGCTGGCCGCGATCACCCGGCGTCAGGCGCTGGCGCTGCAACAGCAGCTGGGCGACGCGGTGCTGGTCGAACATGCGATGCGCTATGGCAATCCGGGCATTGCCGGAGCGCTCGACCGGCTGTTCGCCGCCGGGTGCGACCGGATCCTGACCGCGCCGCTCTATCCGCAATATTGCGCGGCCACGACGGCCAGTGCGAACGATGCGGTGTTCGCCGCACTCGCCGCGTTGCGCTGGCAACCCGCGATCCGCACTCTCCCGCCCTATTACGACGATCCGCTCCACATCGACGCGCTGGTCGAAAGCCTGCAAATCCAGCTTCGCCAGCTCGACTTCGAACCGCAGAAACTGCTGCTCAGTTTCCACGGCATGCCCAAGCGCACGCTGGAACTTGGCGATCCCTATCATTGCCATTGCCGCAAGACCGCGCGGCTGGTCGGCGAACGGCTCGATATTCCCACCGACATCGCCTTTCAGTCGCGGTTCGGCCGGGCCAAGTGGCTGGAGCCCGCGACCGACACGATGCTTGCTGCTTATCCGGGCCAGGGCGTAACCCGGCTGGCGATCGCCGCGCCCGGCTTTTCGGCCGATTGCGTGGAGACTCTGGAGGAGCTCGACATTCGCGGCCGCGACACGTTCCTGAGCGCGGGCGGGACCCGGTTCGCGCGGCTCGATTGCCTCAACGATTCACCCGAAGGAATGCACATGCTGGAGATGCTCGTGCGCCGCGAACTTGCAGGCTGGGTGCCGCAGGCATAGGTGCCGTCAAACAGGAGGAGGATGGATATGGGCCGAGTGGCTATCGTCACTGGAGGAACGCGTGGAATCGGCGAGGCGATCAGCGTTGCCTTGAAAGACATGGGCATGACCGTCGCCGCAAATTACGCGGGTAATGACGACCGTGCACGCGCGTTCACCGATCGCACGGGAATCAAGGCGTTCAAATGGGACGTGTCGGACTATGACGCATGCCAGGCCGGCGTCAGCCAGGTCGAAAGCGAACTTGGTCCGGTCGATGTGCTGGTCAACAACGCCGGCATTACCCGCGACGCAACGATGAAGCGCATGGACCATGCCAAGTGGCAGGACGTGATGGACACCAACCTGGGCGGTTGCTTCAACATGGCCAAGGCGGTGTTCGAAGGCATGACCGGCCGCGGCTATGGACGCATCGTCAACATCGGGTCGATCAACGGCCAGGCGGGCCAGTACGGGCAGGTCAATTACGCCGCCGCCAAGTCGGGCATCCACGGGTTCACCAAGGCGCTGGCACAGGAAGGCGCGCGCAACGGCGTGACCGTCAACGCGATCGCGCCCGGCTATATCGACACGGACATGGTCGCCGCGGTGCCCGAGGAAGTGCTTGGCAAGATCGTCGCGCGGATCCCCGTCAACCGGCTCGGCAAGGCCGAGGAAATCGCCCGCGGCGTTACCTTCCTGGTCGATGAGAATGCGGGTTTCGTCACCGGCTCGACCCTGTCCATCAACGGCGGGCAGCACATGTATTGACGGAGGCGCCGCCGCCTCCCGGGCCGCCGGTCAAAAGGTCCGTCACCATTGCCGGTCATGAAACGTCGATCGCGCTCGAACCGCTGTTCTGGACAGCGCTCGAGCGCGCGGCTGTGGAACTGGGCTTGCCGCTCAACGCGGTGATTGCGCGGATCGACGCGGACCGGTTGGGGCAGTCGCCGCCGGCCAACCTCGCTTCCGCCATCCGCCAATGGCTATTCGCGCGCGCCCTCGACAACTGACGCGACCGCCTGCGCGAAGGTAGCAACGGCGTCCGGGGCCTGGCCGAGGAACAGGGCCGGTTCGATCAATTCAAGCTCGATGACCTGCAACGCGCCGTCGTTACCGGCAACGATATCGACCCGGGCGTAAAGTGCCGGGGCCGGTGCGGCGCTCAGCGCTGCCTGCGCAAGGGCCGTAGCGCCCACCGGCGGATCGCACCGGGTGATGATCCCGCCATATTCGGGCTGGACGCGGAATTCTCCCGGCTGCGGCACCTTGGCGACGGCGTGACTGAAATTGCCGCCAAAGAAGATCAGCGACCATTCGCCGCTGGTCTGGATCGACCGCAGCCACGGCTGCACCATCATCCGCGTACCGCGCACGGCATCGGGCACGGCCTCGTCCCGACCCAAACGATAGGTATTGAAGGCGCTTGCAGAAACGAGGGGCTTCACGACCAGATCGTCGCTGCCGAACCGTTCGCTCGCGGACTGCAGCGCGCTGTTGTCCAACGCATCAGCGACGTGCGTCGGCACAACGGAAATGCCAGCATCGTACAGTTCCGACAGATAGGCCTTGTCGCTGTTCCACCGCAGCAGCGGCACCGGGTTCTGCACCGGCGCCGCATCGCGTTCCAGCCGGTCGAGCACCGCCAGCCAGTCGCCAAAGCGCTGGTGATACCCCCAAGCGACGAGCGGCATGACAAGGTCGAATTCCCCCGCGGCAACCGGGTCCATCCAGCATCGCGGAACGACCGTCGCGCCGGTGGCGGCAAGAGCATCGGCTTCCACGTCATACGCCCAGCGCCACTCGACCGGGTAATCCGGCCGCGGGGTAAGGACCGCGATCTTCACCGGCCTATCGGGCCAGCAGGATCCGCGCCTGGGCTGCGACCTGCGCCAGCATGGGCGACGTCACCACGCCCTGGCGGCGGGCACGCGCAATCAGGTCGCGGAACTGGTCGATGCGCGACGAATGCTTGCTGACCCAGCTTTCGACGCCCGCCTCCGGATCCTTGCCGCGCAAGCGGCCAAGGAAATCGATCCGCAACTGTTCGAAATCGCGCGCCAGCCCGGCGGTCAGCAGCCGTTCCCACTGGTCGCGCGGCGTGAAGCGCGCAATCTGCTGCTGCGCCCAATCCAGACCCAGAGCTTCGCCCAGCTGGGTGTAGGCGCGGGTCAGCGCCAGCTCGTCGATATCGTCGCGCGCGGCGAGCGCGGCGAGGCCGAACACGCCGTCCAGTTCGTACAGCCGGACGAGGCCGCGGACGATATCCTCGTCGGCGCCAAGCTCGACCAGATGGTCGCGGCGCGCCGCCGCTTCGTTGCGCACTTCGGACCGAATGAGCTTGGTCGCGGCGGCGGAAATCTTGCGCACGCCGCGATCGAGCAGCTTGCACATCGCGCTGACGCTGGGCTCCCCGCTCGCAGCACGCAGGATGTCGGACAGATGCGCGTGAACGCTGCGGGCGGCGATGGCGAACAGTTCGACGCGGACTTCTTCCGGCAACTCCGCATGTTCGATGCGCGACCACAATTTATCCAGGTCGAGCAGCCGTTCCGCGACCAGGAAGGCGATGATCACCTGGCCCAGCGACGCGCCTTCTTCTTCCGTCATGTCGAGCGCGACGACCGGACCCAGCCGGTTGACGATGCGGTTGGCGACGCGGGTCGAAATGATCTCGTTGCGCAACCGGTGGGCGCGGATCGACGCGGCGTGCGTAGTTCGCATCGCCTTCGGGAACGACGCGAACAGTTCGGGCTCGAGCAGCTTTTCCTTTGCCAAGTTCATCTGCTCGGCCGCGTCCTGCAGCGCGATCTTGGACATCGACAGGACGACCGCCAGTTCCGGACGGGTGAGGCCGCGATTTTCCTGGCCTCGGCGAAGCAGTTCATCGCTCGCGGCAAGACCTTCGACCTTGCGGTTCAGGCGGCCCGAGGCCTCGAGGATCTCGATCGTCCGGACATAGCCGGGCAGGGATCGCGCGCCGCCGCTTTCGGCGATCGACAAGGCCAGTGACTGGAGCCGGTTGTCCTCCAGCACCATTTCGGCAACGTCGTCAGTCATCTTGACCAGCAACGCATTGCGCTTCGCCAGCGACAACTTGCCCTCCCGCATTTCGCGGTTGAGCGGAATCTTGATGTTCACTTCCTTGTCGGAGCAATCGACGCCGGCGCTATTGTCGATGAAGTCGGTGTTGATGCGACCGCCCTTCATCGCGAACTCGATGCGCCCGGCCTGCGTGATCGCCAGATTGGCGCCTTCGCCGATGACCTTCGCCGCAACGTCCCGGCCGTCGACTCGGATCGCATCGTTGCTTGGGTCGCCGACCGCCGCGTCGCTTTCCGGGGTGGCCTTCACATAAGTGCCGATGCCGCCGAACCACAGCAGGTCCACCGGCGCCTTGAGGATGGCGTTCATCAGCGTCGCGGGATCGACGGTCGCGGCGTCGATGCCCAGCGCCTCGCGCGCCTGTTTCGACAAGGGAATAGACTTTTGCGTACGCGGGAAGACGCCGCCGCCGGCGGAAATCTTGGCGGTATTGTAGTCGGCCCAGCTCGACCGCGGCAGCGCGAACATGCGCTTGCGTTCCGCATAGCTGGTCTTGGGGTCCGGATCGGGATCAATGAAGATGTGCCGGTGGTCGAACGCGGCAATCAGCCGGATCGACTTGGACAGCAGCATGCCGTTGCCAAACACGTCGCCCGACATGTCGCCGACACCGGCCACCTTGACCGGGTCCTTTTGGACATCGACGCCCATTTCCAGGAAATGACGCTGCACGGAAATCCACGCGCCGCGCGCGGTGATGCCCATCGCCTTGTGATCGTAGCCGTTCGACCCGCCACTGGCGAACGCGTCGCCAAGCCAGAAACCGTGGTCGAGCGCGATGCCGTTGGCGATGTCGGAAAATGTCGCCGTGCCCTTGTCGGCGGCGACGACGAAATAGGGGTCGTCGCCATCGCGGACGACCACGCGCTCGGGATGCACGACCTTATTGTCGACGATGTTGTCGGTGATCGACAGCAGCGCCCGGATGAAGATCTTGTAGCTTGCCGTGCCTTCGGCGACCCACTTGTCGCGATCCGTCGGCGGCGGCAGCAGCTTGGGATAGAAACCGCCCTTGGCCCCGGTCGGAACGATGACGCTGTTCTTGACCAGCTGAGCCTTCATCAGGCCAAGGATTTCGGTGCGGAAGTCGTCGCGCCGGTCCGACCAGCGGATACCGCCGCGGGCAATCGGCCCGCCTCGCAGGTGGATGCCCTCGACGCGCGGCGAATAGATCCAGATCTCGCGCCACGGCACCGGGGCCGGAAGCCCGGGGACTTCGGCGGAGTTGATCTTGAAGGCCAGCGCTTCCGCCGCTGCGGGCGAGAAGGCGTTGGTGCGGATGATCGCTTCGACCAGCGCGCGCATGCGGCGCAGGATGCGGTCGTCGTCGATCGACCGGACATTGGCCAGCGCGTCGTCGAAGGCGCTTCGGCATCGTTCGATGGCCGCGTCGCGCCCGCGCGTCGCCGGATCGTGCAACGACCGGAACAGGCCGGTGATCGCCTGCGTGGCTTCGGGCGCCCGGCGCAGGGCGTCGGCGATCGTCAACAGGCCGAAGGCGCTGCCGGTCTGGCGAAGGTAGCGGAACCAGGCGCGGATCCACACGACCGCGGTCGGATCGAGCCCGGTGAACAACACCAGCTGGTTGAACTCGTCATCTTCCGCCGCGCCCTCGAGCACGTTGGAAATGGCTTCCTCGATGACCGCCGCGCGCTCCAGGATCGGGGTGACGTCCTCGACCCCCGGCAGCTCAAGCCGGAAATCGTGGATGTAGCCGATGGACCCGCCGGCCAGCGAAGTCGGAATTTCCTCCAGCACCTTGAAGCCGAAATTTTCAAGGACCGGGACGGCTTCGGACAGCGGGATGAGGTCGCCGCGGCGATAGGTCTTGAGCTCAAGCTCGTGCATGCCGTGCGACGACCGGCACAGACGCACCGAACGCTGGTCGTCATCGGCCAGTTCGGACAGCCGAACCACGTCCTGCGCGGCTTCTTCCGGACTGGTGCGGGTGCGATAGCCTTCGGGGAAGGCGGGCAAGTAGCTGAGCGCGAGCCGGGCAGCGCGCGGAGCGCCGGCGGCGGCGATCAGTTCGGCCTCGACCGCCGGGCTCCAGCCGCGCACCATCTCCACCACGGCGGCGTCGAGCGCGTCGGCATCGGGCAGTTCGGACGCTGGGTCGATCGGCAGGGTAAAGCGGATGAGCGCCAGTTCGCCTTCGCCAAGTTCGACCTGCCAGCTGCTGATCGGGGCTTCGATTTCCGATTCCAGCATCATGCCGATAGCGCGGCGACGGGCGGTGGTCAGCTCGTCGCGGGGCAGCCAGACGAAGGCATACAGGTGCCGGCGCAGCGCACCTGGCAGCAACAGCAATTTCGGCCGCGGCCGGTCGGCCAGGCTCATCGCGGTCAGCGCCGCGGCGCGAACTTCCTGTTCGTCGAACGAGATCAGCAGATCGTGCGGCAGCGTCGAAATGACGTGCGCCAGCGCCTTGCCGGCGTGGCTGGACGGCGCGAATCCCAATTCCCGGTCCAGCTCGGCCAGGCGCTGGCGAAGCACCGGGACGTGCTGGGCGGACGTGCGCAACGCCTCGCTCGTCCACAGGCCGGTGTGCACCGACAATTCGCCATTGCCCAGGCGGACCATCACGACGTCCAGCGGGACGCGGCGGTGAACCGGCGAAATACGATCGGCCTTCAGGATCAGGACCGCGCGGTCCTCCTGCGCCAGGTGCGCGATCGCGGCCTGGGCCGCGTCCTTCTCCCACAGCGCGCTTTCATGCCTGAGAATGCCGAGCGCGTCGCTGACCTGGCCCTTCTTTCCGAAATTGCCGTGGCCTAGCAGGGTGAAATTATCGGCGGCCAGCCAGCGCAGCAGGGCGGCGCTCTCGGGATCGGTCTCGGCGATGCTTTCGGCATCCTCGACCATCCGGGCCAGCATCGGCTTCCAGTCGCGCACGGCGGCGCGCACATCTGACAGGACGCGCTTGAGCTGGCGGACCACTTCCTGGCGGCCGCGCGCATCGGCGCGGTCGAGCTCGAGGTAGATGATCGATTCCGGCTCGCCTTCGCCCATCTTCACGACCCGGCCGTCCTTGTCGCGGGTGACCTTGACGATCGGGTGCAGCAGGCGGTGGACGCTCAGGTCGCGGGCGGCCAGTGCGCCGGCGACGCTGTCGACCAGGAACGGCATGTCCTCGTTAACCGCGACCAGCCGCATGCGCCGGCGGCCGGCTTCGCCGCCAGTCGATTCCATCTGGATCGACGTGGTGCGCGGCGCGCGAACGGCGAGGGCGGACGCGATGAATTCCGCGGCTTCGCACTGGCGGGCCTTATCGAAGCTCTCGGTCTCGCCGGGCAGGGCGTTGCTGGTCAATGCAGAGCGAATGGTATCGACCAGCGTCTTCGGCAGGCGCGGCTGGGCGGTCATGCGGGTGAATGCTCCAAGGAAGGACGCGATGCGCGCGGCCTATAGCCTCCGGCTCGCGGCGGGGACAAGGACACCCGCCGGACTTTTTTGCAACCTTGCTAGGCGCCCACCTTGCGAATGGCACGCTCGACCATGGCGTCGTCGTCGACGATCGCCACTGCTTCATGAACGCCGTCGCGCGTGCGGCGGGTCAGCACCAGCGCGAACTCCTCGTCGCTTTCGACCGCCGACAGCGTCGGCGCCGTGCGCAGCTTTTCGCGCGCCTGTTCGGTCCGGGTGTCGGTCTTCGGCTGCGGCCGGCGCGCGGCGCGTTCGGCGACGACCAGGGCCTTGAGGCCGCCGGCCTGCCGGGTGATGAACTCGAAGAAGGCGCCGGTCTCGACACCCTGCCGATGCGCAAAGGACAAGGCTGCGGAATATTCGGTCAGCCGCGCCTTGTCGTAGTCGATGCCGAAGACGAGCTTAACCACCGGGGTCATCGGCGCGCGTGCCTGCGCCTTCATGCCCGAATCCTCGAGCAGTTCGGCATAATCGTCCGGCTCGGCCATGGCGGCGAGCGCGAAATCATAAGCCCTGGACAACGCCCGATAGAGCGCCTCGCGGCTGCGCCCTTCGGCATCCTTGACCGCCTCGGCGCTTTCGCGCGCGGCCCACAACCGGTCGGCCAGCCCGGCGTCGTCGCCAAGTTCGGTTCCCAGGTCCTCGGCTGGCTCGTCGATGTGCGGCACCTGGTACGCCGCCGCCGGCTCGGCCAGCGGTTCGGTCAGGTCCAGCGGCTGGTCGTCGAACGCCACCGCGTCGGTCAGCTCCAGCGGCTCTTCGTCCGCCGCAATGGGGGGCAAGGCAGCGCGCAGCACCGGGGCCACGCCATCGCCCTTCTTCCAGTTGATCACCCCGTAGATGAAATCGATCGTCTCGCCGTCGGAAGAGAAGGGCATCAGGATGCCGCGATAGGAAATCGTCTCGTTGCGCTGATTATCGAATTCGGCCTCGAAGCCGACCGGCGCGCGGTTGGCGATGATCTGCATGTAATGATCGGTCAGCCGCGACAGCAGCGACCGGCTCGGCACCTCGTCGATGGTGGTGACTTGTTCGGGCAGGTCGCATTCGACGCGGATGGCATCGCCGATGTAGGGCGTCGCCGGATTGTCGCGGCCGGCGGTAAAGTCGAGCAGGACGCTGTGCGGCGCGAAATCCTTGAGGTCGCCCGGCTCCAGGTCCTCGATCGACGGATAGTCCCGCCCGTCGAGCAGCGAGACCCAGTAATTGTAGGCGCGGACGTGCATCCGACGTTCGTCGGTGCCGATCGAGGCATCAGGCCCATGATCCTCCGCCGCCGTATCGGCGGTTTCGAACTCGGCCGCATAATCGCGATAGCTGTCCATTCAGCCGCCCCGTTAAATTCAGTCCGAAGTGAATGCCGCGAACAGGGTTACCAAAATGTTAAGCATGTTCGCCAAATCGGATGGCCCGCACCCGCTTGCGGGGCGGCGTGGCCGCTGGTAGGGCGGCGCCCGCTGCGCGGGTTTCGGCCCGTCGCCTGGCGAAATGCCGCTTTAGCTCAGCTGGTAGAGCACATCATTCGTAATGATGGGGTCAGGTGTTCGAGTCACCTAAGCGGCACCACCTTCCTTCGGCAAACCCGGCCTGGGCGATCCTTCGGCCTTACACCCGCAGCACTTCGACCACGGCGCTAGGGGCATCGAGGTTCTCGGTGGCGGCGAGACCGGTCCGCGGGACGCGCGGCCCTACACCGACCTCGGCAGCAGCCTCGCCTACGCCGGCTATCGCCACTTTTGCCTGAACCAGCGTCGATGACACCGTCGCAAAGCTGCGGGATCGCTGCGTCACCATCGTCACCGAGCCCTTCGTGCTCGAAGCGATCAGTCTCCGGCTCGCCTTTTTGCCGACCCCTTCGGCAACCTCACCGAACTTGCCGAGGTGTTGCCCTGATCGGCCGCTCGCTCAGCCGCCCGCAGCCTATGGCAAAGCGGCCAGGCGCGCCGACAACTCGTCCTTACGGAACGGCTTTTCGAGCCGGGCAAACTCGGGCGCCAATCCCTCCGTTTCGGCATAGCCGGAGACGATCAGCACTTTGAGGTCCGCACGGTCTGCCCGCAGGGCGCGTGCCAGGTGGACGCCCGACATGCCGGGCATAAGATGGTCGCTGACCAGCAGGTCCGGGGTAAGACCGCGCTGGACCTCTTCAAGGGCCTGTTCGGCCGATCCGGCCTCGACGACCTCGTACCCCAATTCTCCCAGCATATCGGCCGTGCTGAGCCGAACGAGCTCCTCGTCATCGACCAGCAGAACCAGGCCGGAGTGGACGCCCTCGGCAATCGCAGGGGCGGCGCCCATCGCGCTGCGCGGCTGTTCTTCACTCAAAGGCAGCCAAAGGTGCACCGACGTGCCGGCGCCCGGTGCGCTGTCGATCGCGAGTCCGCCGCCAAGTTGACGGGCGAGACCATGGACCATCGACAGGCCAAGACCCGTTCCCTTGCCGATCCCCTTGGTCGAGAAGAACGGTTCGACTGCCTTCGCAACGATGTCGGCCGGCATGCCCTGGCCCGTGTCGCTGACCGTCAGTCGGACGTAGGTTGCGGCGTCCAGGGCGGCGGCATTGTCGGCGCCAAGCTCGTCCACAGCGGCCGTCAGGGTCAGCGTTCCGCCCTCCGGCATCGCGTCGCGAGAATTGACCGCAAGGTTGAGCAAAGCCATCTCGAGCTGGTTGGGATCCGCATGCGCGGACGGCAGGCCCTGTTCGACTTTCGTGTCCAGCGCGATCTGCGGTCCCAGCGTGGTCGTCAGAAGCTCCCGCATGTTCGTGACCAGCGCGCTCAGGTCGACGCCCTGCGCCTGCAGCGGCTGCCGTCGTGCGAAGGCCAGAAGGCGCTGCACCAGGACCCGCGCCCGTTCGGCCGACTGGATGGCGCCGGCGATCAGCTTCTGATGCCGCGCGGTGCCCACCTCCTCTCGCCGCAACATGTCCAAACCGCCCAGGATCGGCGCGAGCAGATTGTTGAAATCGTGCGCGACGCCGCCCGTCAGCTGCCCCATCGCCTCCATCTTCTGCGATGCGCGCAGCTGTTCTTCGGCCGCCTCGAGCCTGCGCTCCGCCGCGATTCGGTCGGTGACGTCGTAGGATGTGCTGGCCGCCCCGATCCGTTCGCCGTCCTTGTCCAGCAGCGGATCGAAACGAACCTCATAATAGCGGCGATCGCGCGCGCTATCGCCGAATTGCTCGACCACATGAAACGTTTCGCCCGCCAGGGCGCGTGACCAGATCGCTTCTTGCTGCGCGCGATCTTCCGGACGGTCATCGAAGAGCGACAGGAAATGGTCCCCGACCGCTGGCCTGCGCCCGTAGATCCTTTCGAATGCATCGATGTTGACGCGATTGATCGCCAGGATTCGCCAGTCCGGGCCAAGGGCCGTGACCGCGGCCCCGGAACCGTCGACGATATCGCCAAAAGTCTTGCGTTCGGCGAGGGCCCGCGCGACCCGCTCCTCCAGCGTGTGGTTGAGCTCCGCCAGCGCCGCCATGCTCTCGCGCGTTCGCGCCTCGCTCCGTACTCGCTCGACGTGGGCCCAGGACCGGTTCGTGATTTCGCGAATGACGGCCAGGTCGTGGTCCGACCATGTGCGTGGCCGCCGGTCGTGGATCGCCATCAAGGCCTTGAGCCGACCCTCGACGACCAGCGGCATGCAGATCGTTGCGGCGATGCCGATGTCCTGAAACGTCTTGGCCTCGTGCGGCGCAAGTTCGATCGCATTGTCGTTGACGATGAGCGGTCGCCCGGCATGCAATTCGACCAATGCCTTCTGGCCGAACGCCGCCAGGCTGTAGTGGCCGACGATGGATTGCGACCCCGGGGCCGCCCAATCGCCGCGGATAGTGAAACCGTCCTCGTCGTCGTCCATATCGGCATAGGCGCAGCTCGATATGCCAAGGTGCTCGCCGACCATCCGCGTCGTGATCGCCAGTATCTCGTCGGCATCGCCGACGGTCGCTACGGCCTGTCCGACGTCGTAGAGGAAGCGAAACAGCGCCTCGCTTTCGGACAGACGCGCCTCCGCCATCACCTGTTCGGTCACGTCGAACACAAAGGACAGCACCCCGGCCGGCGCCCCGCTGCCATCGCGGACCGGCGTATATTCAAGATCCATCCAGACGCGTTCGGCAACGCCGTGACGCCACAGCTCAAGCTCCTGCCGTTCGAACCTAAGCGCAGTGCCTTCGAGGCCGGCGGCGATGACCTGCTCGTTGAATTCGCGCGCTTCCGGCCAGACTTCCAGCGCCGACTGCCCCAGTGCCTCGGGGTGACGTGGACCGCACACCGCGGCATAGCCGTCGTTGTAGACAAGGATGCCCTGCGGACCCCACAGCAGAGCGGCGGGAACTGGCGCTGCGAGGGTCGTCTGGACGAGGATGCGAAGCTCGGCCGGCCACTGGTCGATCGGACCGAGCGCCGATTTTGCCCAGTCCATCTGGCGGATGAGATCGCCGGTAGCGCCGCCACCAATCAGGGGCGCCCCATCGCCCGGGATGATAGCCGTGCCCAAAACGCGAACCACCCGTTCCAACTTGCCGACACGCGCGATGTTAGTCTCAGCGCTTTAAGGGGTAAATGTCAGAAAGCACTCCGCGTGCGCCCGCATTCGGGGCTTTAGCGCGGAACGACCGCGGCTTCCCGATCCACCGCGGCTGCAAGACGCTTGAGCCGCTTGAGCACACCTTCGTTGACGAGGTCCGCATCGGCCCGGGCGAGGTGGAGTTCGACCGCATCTTCGGTGGCAACCAGTTTCGATTGATCGAGGATCGCGGCCACGCCGCCGGACAGGCGCTGACCTGCGCGAATGGCCAGGCCCCAGGCGCGCGCTCGCTGGACGTCGCCCGGCTTGCACAATTGCAGCAGCTTGGTGTCGGCCAGATCGTCATTGTCGAACGCGCAGGACAAGGCCTCGGCAATCAGCACGCGCCCGGCGATATCGATGCCGACCCAATTGGCATGCAGCGCGACTTCGACCGCCTGTTCGGCGCGGAACAGCGGATTGGCGCGCCACGCGACATCGGCAATGAAACAGGCCGCAAGCCGCAGCCGCGCAAGCTTGGGCGGATCGTCGAAACAGCCGGCCATCCAGCGGTCGAGACTGGCGCCGTGACCGTCGCCGAACCCCTCGGCCTCGCTCAGCGCCTGCGCCGCTGCCACCAGCGGATCGCGGCGCTGCTCCGTCCGGCTGAGCCGCGAGAAGAGCAGGCCTTCGCGAATGCCGTACGTCGAAACGATCAGCCAGCGGGGAGTCAGACGTTCGACCAGGATCGACAGCAGGAAGGCGGCCGCCGGCGCGGCCGCCAACCGGCTCGACGCGATCTTGCCGCTCCATTGCGGATCGGGGTTCGCAACCAGCTTCTGCAGCTCTGCGGCGCGGGCGGCCAGCATGCGGTAATTGTGCAGGATCGGCAAGGGATGCTGGTTGATCAGCGCGTCGATCCGCGCCAGCGCCCGCCAGGATCCGCCGACTAGGTACAGGTCGCGATCCCCCGCGCAGTCCAAACTGGCCGCGTCGATCGCTTCCTCCAGCATCCGCCGCGCCGTGCGCCGGTCCGTGTCGACCCGCAGCACGCCCAGCGGCAAGGACAGGCCGTGGCCGGTGCAGCCGCCGGCAACTTCGACCAGTTCCAGACTGCCGCCGCCAAGGTCGCCGACGATGCCGTCCGCCCAGGGGATGGCCGAGATCACGCCAAGCCCTGCCAGCCGCGCTTCCTCTTCCGGCTCCAGCATCTTGAGCGGCAGGCCAAGCGCCTTGATCTCCCGCGCGAACTCGGCCCCGTTACTGGCATCGCGCACCGCCGCCGTGGCGATCACGCTGGTGCGGCCCGCGCCGAATTGCTTCACGATCAGCTTGAATCGCCGCAGCGCTTTCAGCGCCTTGCGCGCGGCGGAGTCCGAGATCCTGCCGGTATCGGACAGCGACTCGCCGAGCCCGGCGAAGGTCTTTTCGTTGAACAGCGGGATCGGCACCCGCTGGTCGCCCGAATACACGACCAGCCGGACCGTATTCGAACCGATGTCGATGATCGCAACAGGTTTGTGCGACATGTTGGCTTAGCGGCCGCGCTGGAACCGCAATTTGGGTACCCTTCGGCCCTTTTTCAGCGCCTGGCCGCGACCCGACAGCGAAACGTTGCGCATGAAATAATGGTGGAGGTTGAATTCATGGCCCGCCTTGGGCTCCAGGCGGTCGTACGTGCCGTCGGCCTTCAACCGCCAGCTCTGCTCGTTGTCGAGGAGGTTTGCGAGCATCACCTGATCCAATATCTGCGCGTGAACCGTCGGGTTCTCGATCGGTAACATGTACTCGATGCGGCGGTCGAAGTTCCGCGGCATCCAGTCCGCGGAGCTGATGTAAACGCGCGCTTCGGGGTGCGGCAGTTCGTGACCGTTGGCGAAGCACCATAGCCGCGCATGCTCCAGAAAGCGGCCGACGATCGACTTGACGTAGATCTTCTCCGACATCCCCGGAACGCCCGGACGCAGGCAGCAGATGCCGCGCACGACAAGGTCGATCGGAACGCCCGCGCAGCTCGCCTCGTACAATTTGTCGATGATCTGCGGGTCGACCAGCGAGTTCATCTTGGCCCAGATGCCGCAGGGCTTGTCGGCGCGGGCTGCGGCGATCTCGGCGTCGATCAGGGCAAGCAGGCTCGTGCGCATCCCGTGCGGCGAGATCACCAGCTGGCGCAGGTTGCGCGGCTCCAGATAGCCGGTGATGTAGTTGAACAGCTTGGCGACATCGCGGCTGATCTTGGCGTCGGCGGTGAAGTAGCTGAGGTCGGTATAGATGCGCGCCGTCACCGGATGATAATTGCCGGTCCCGAAATGGCAGTAGGTGCGATAGCCCTTCTCTTCGCGGCGAACGACCATCGACACCTTGGCATGCGTTTTCCAGTCGATGAAACCATAGACGACCTGCACGCCGGCCCGCTCCAGCGCGCTTGCCCATTCGATGTTCTGCTCTTCCTCGAATCGGGCCTTCAGTTCGATCACGGCGGTCACCGACTTGCCCGCCTCGGCGGCGTCGATCAGCGCGCGAATGATGCGCGACTGCTTGCCGGCGCGGTACAGCGTCTGCTTGATCGCGACCACGTCGGGGTCGGCTGCGGCCTGCTGCACGAATTCGACCACCACTTCGAAGCTTTCGTAGGGATGGTGCACCAGGAAGTCCTTGGCGCGGATCGCGGCGAAGCAGTCGCCGCCATATTCGCGCACCCGCTCTGGAAAGCGCGGATCGAACGCCGGGAATTTCAGGTCGGGGCGGTCTTCCTCGACGATGCACGACAGGTCGGCCATGCCGAGTAATCCGCGCGTTTCGGATACGATGGCGTTCGCGGCGTCGAGTCCGTCTACGACGATCTCCACCAGTGCCTCCGGCATTTCGGGCTCCAGCTCCAGGCGAACGACGCGGCCCCGGCGGCGCCGCTTGATCGCGGTGCGGAAGTACCGGACCAGATCCTCGGCCTCTTCCTCCACCTCGATGTCGCTGTCACGGATGATGCGGAACGCGCCCCCGCGCAGTAATTCGTGCTTGGGGAACAGGTAGTCGATGTTGCGCCGGATAAGCGTTTCCAGCGCGATGTAGCGCGCATCTTCGCCCGGGATGCGGATGAAGCGCGGCAAGGCCGCCGGCAGCATGACCAGTTCGTAGATCGACGCGGCGCGTCCGCGGCGAAGTTCGAACACCAGGCTGAAGCCCCGGTTGGGGATGAACGGGAAGGGATGCGAACTGTCGATCGCCTGCGGGGTCAGCAGCGGGAAGATCTGGTTGCGAAAATGCTGGTACAGCCAGGCTTCCGCGGCCTCGTCGAGCGGCTCGTCGCCGACGACGCATACTCCCGACTGCGCAAGCGCGGCGCGAAGTTCGTCCCACACCTCATGCTCGCGAGTCGCCAGCGTGTCGGCCGCCTCGGTAATCGCCGCCAGCTGCTGCGCGGGCGTGCGGCCGTCGGCCGACCGGTTTTCTATACCCAGCGCCTGGTGCGCCTTGAGTCCCGCGACCCGGACCATGAAGAATTCGTCGAGGTTGCTGGCCGAGATGGACAGGAAGCGCAGCCGTTCGAGCAGCGGGTAGTGGGGATTGCGAGCCTCCTCGAGCACGCGTTCGTTGAACGCCAGCCAGCTCAGCTCGCGATTGAAGTAGCGATCCTCCGGCGGCACGTTCTTGATCGCAGCCTTGGCTGCGCGAGTGGAGCTTCGCGGCGCGTTCAATCGCTTTTTCGCTTTCTTCATCGGGGGTGTTTGTAGCGGCTTTGAAACAGGAGTGTATTACGGGCGTATGACTTCAACGCTTTGACAGGAGAAAATCGGTGGCGAAGGGCAAAACCAAGAAGGCGGACGGAGCGAAGAAGAAGGCGCCGACAGCGGCGGCCAAGGCAGGCTCGAAGAAAACCACCGTGCGCAAGGTCCAGGACAAGGCGGTCGAACTGGCGCACAACCCGCTGGTCACCGAAGTCGTCGCGGCAGCGCTGGTCGCGACCGCAGCCGCGCTGAAGAACCCGAAGAAGGCGCAGGCCCTCGCCGCGTCCGCCGCTGACGAGATCGGCGAAGCCGGCGCGCACGTCGCCAAGCAGGGCAGTGCCCTGTGGACGTTGGCGCTCGACATCGCCCGGCGCAGCGTGGATGCACTGGGCCAGGAAGCCGCCGCGCCGAAAAAGGCCAAGCCGAAGAAAAAGAAGAAATAAGCGGTCGTTCGAACGACTTTGCCGACCGGAACTGAGGGTCGCGGTTCGCCGCGGCCCTTCATTTTGTGCCGTGAAAGCGGCTCGCCGCGCCCGCCGGCCGTTTCATTTCGGCAACGCATTCTAATCGACACAAGATCGTCACCGTGCCTTCGCGGAAGAGTCTTCGCCCGTCCCTAATGCCCTGGGCAAATCAAAGC
Source organism: Sphingomonas sabuli (assembly GCF_014352855.1). GTDB lineage: Bacteria > Pseudomonadota > Alphaproteobacteria > Sphingomonadales > Sphingomonadaceae > Sphingomicrobium > Sphingomicrobium sabuli. The sequence continues at coordinate 2,090,957 of NZ_CP060697.1, forward strand.
CTTGGGGTATCACAATGCGTTTATCATCATCCTTGTTGCTGTCCGCTGCGGCCCTTGCCGTGCCTCTTTCTCCGGCGCCGGCCCAGGAGGCGGAGGTCAGCGGGTCGGTCGATCCCACCGAGAATTCCGATGACCCCGAATCCGCGAACGACATCGTCGTCCTCGGCGTGATCGTCTACCGCAACCGCAGCGATGCGGCCGAACCGGTCCTCACCTATGACAGCGAGTATTTCCAGCGGTTCGAACCGCTGACCGCGGGCGACGCGCTCAAGCGCGTGCCGTCGGTGACTTTCCTCAGCGACGTGCTCGAAAGCGACGGCGCGCGGCTCCGCGGCCTCGACCCGGGATACACCCAGATCCTCATCAACGGCGAAAAGGTGCCGGGCTCCAACGTCGACCGAAGCTTCTTCCTCGACCGTATTCCGGCCGAATTGCTCGACCGGGTCGAAATCGTCCGCTCGGCCTCGGCGCGGCGCAGCGGTGACGCCATGGCCGGTACGCTCAATATCGTGCTTCGCGACGGCTACAAACTCGACGGCGGCTACGCCCGCGTCGGCGGCCTTCGCTTCGACGACGGCAAGCTGAAACCCAGCCTTGGCGCGGTATGGGGCGGGCAAGTCGGCCCGGGGCGGATGCTGCTCGGCGGCAACATCCAGGGGCGCTACAATCCTAAGAAGAAATCCAGCTTTCGCTTCGGCGATTCGCCGGAGAACAATACCGATTACGCGACCGACGAGTTCGACAATCGCGAGGACCAGGACGACACGCGCAACGGCACCGACTATGCGCTCAACGCGACCTACGGGATCGAAGGCAGCAATACCGATGTCGAAGTCGGCGGGTTCTACGTCCGCACCGACCGCACCGAAAGCGAACGTTCGCGCGAATATTCCGACCCGACCGCATTGACCGGTCCGGTCGGCGGCACCGTCGGCGGCGACTTGCTGACCGACAACAGCCAGTTCGAGGATATCGACCAGCATAATTATTCGCTGACGGGCAAGGCGAAGCATCGCTGGGCAGCGGGCGAGACGACGCTTCGCACCGGCTATTCGCGCTTTGTCGAGGACGTCGTATCGACCGAAACCGAAATCGACTTCGACACCGACGAGGATCCGCCCGCTTACGAGAGCGAGCGCACGTTGCAGGATATCCGCGACCGCGAGTTCTCGCTCGGCCTCGAACATTCCATTTCTGTTGGCGGCACGACCAAAGTCTCGTTCGGCGCCTTTTACCAGGACAAGGATCGCGACACCGACGTTTCCTCGGCCGAGGCGGAAGACGACCTGACCGAGGCGTTTCGCAGCAGCTACGATCCGTTCGGCGCCGGACCGGGAGAATTGAACCCGCAATTCGAAGAGTTCGAAGCCGTCACCGGCGGGCTCAACACCATCGAGGAGAAGCGCCGCGACGTCTTCGCCCTCGTCGAAGGCGATAGCGCGGCGGTGAAATGGGAAGCCGGGGTGCGGCTGGAAACGACGCGCATGGCAATCGTCGACCTCACCGTCGATCCCGAATTCTCGGAAAGCCGAAGCAAGTCGAGCCTGTTGCTGCCGTCCGCGTCGGCCAAGATCAGCCTGACCGACAGCGACCGCATCACCGTATCCGGCGCGCGCACCAACCGCCGACCGCGTTTCGACTATTTGTCGCCAGCACTGCTCGAAGGTGAGCTGGGCGATAACGACCTGCTCGGCAATCCAGATCTGAAGCCCGAAACGGCGTGGGGCGTCGACGTCGGTTACGAACATAAGATCGGCCGCACCGGCGTCGCGGGGGTCAATCTGTTCTATCGCAAGGTCAGCGACCTTGTGGAAATCGCCAACACCGGGCTGGAAGGATCGGAAGGCGAAGGCACCTTCATCCTGCAACCGCAAAACAGCGGCAACGGCAAGGCGTGGGGGATCGAATTCGACCTGTCGACCAGCCTGTTCATGCTCGGCCTTCCCGACACCGGCATCTTCGGCAATCTTTCGCTGCTCGATAGCGAGATCGAGGATTTTGCGGGCACCCGCCGCTTCAACGGCCAGCCGAAATATGTCTACAATCTGGGCTTCATCCAGGACATCCGGAGCTACGGCGCGGCATTCGGCGCGACCTACCGCAAGCAGGGTTCGGCCAGGGACCGGTTCGTGGGGGAGGAAGTGCGCACGACCTACGGCGCCGATCTCGAACTGTTTGTCGAGAAACGGTTCGGCAAATGGTTGACCGTTCGCGGCGTCGGCTCGAACCTGCTCAACAGCGCCAAGCGCGAAACCTTCAACAAGTTCGACACGATCGAGGACCAGCTTGACCGCGATTTCGACGAATATGAACTGGAATCCGAAAAGGCCGGCCCGGTGTTTCAGCTGATCGCAAGGGCGGCATTCTGATGCGCGCCTGGGTCCTTGCAGGCGCCGCCTTGCTGTCCGCCTGCGCAACCGTCCCGCCGGTTCCGTCCACTCCGGCTGTGGTCGTCACCGCGCGGGCCGAGACCGTGCCTGTCGGCACCGCCAACGCCGACGCCGCCGACGATCCGGCGATCTGGCGCAACCCGGCCGATCCGGCCCAAAGCCTCATCGTCGCGACCGACAAGAAGGCAGGGCTGTACGTTTACGGTCTGGATGGCCAGCGGCGCGGCTTCGACGGTGCGGGATTGCTCAATAACGTCGACCTGCTCGACCTCGACGATGGGTTCGTGCTGGTGGCGGCAAGCGACCGCAACGACATCGCCAACGCCAAGATCCGGCTTTACCGGCTCGACACGGCAACCGCCGCGCTCGTCCCGCTGGGGACTGTCACGGGCGGAACCGGGGAAGGCTACGGCCTGTGCCTCGACCGGATCGGCCCGAAATCGGTCGACGCCTTTTCTGTTCTGAAGGACGGCACCGTCGCGCAGGTGCGCATTGACCTGTCCGATGCCGCGCCGTCCGGCGCGATCGTCCGCACGCTGAAAATTCCCACCCAGACCGAAGGCTGCGTCGTCGATTCCCGCACGCACCGCCTGTTCGTCGGCGAAGAAGCCGCCGGCATCTGGCAGTTCGATTCGCGGGCTGAAGGTCCGGCGACGGGAACGCTGGTGGCGCGGGTCGACGGCCAGCATCTTGTTGCCGACGTCGAAGGCCTCGCCATCGCCGCCGACGCTGCCGGGACCGGCTACCTCATCGCGTCCAGCCAGGGCGACAACGCCTATGCGCTGTTCCGATTGACCGACCTCGCGCCGGCCGGCCGCTTCCGCATCGGCCGCAGCGCCTTTGGCGCGACGGAAGAAACCGACGGCATCGCGGTCGCGCTTGGGGGCTTCGGACCGAAATTTCCCGGCGGTCTGTTCGTCGCCCAGGACGGCCACAACGCCCCCGCAGCGCAGAACTTCAAGCTGGCAGCCTGGGCGGACATTCTCGCGGCGCTTGGAGGCCCGAACAAATGACCCTCAATCTCGATCGGCGCCAGTTCGGCGCGTCGTTCATTGCCACGGCGTTCGCAGGCCTCACCGCATCGGGCTGCGTGACACGGCGCGAGACCGGCGGAGTCGCCGGATATGGCGCGCTGGTCGAAGATCCGAATGGCCTGGTCGACCTCCCGCAAGGCTTTTCCTACCGGGTCATCTCCGCGCTTGGCGAGCCGATGGACGATGGCGAGCCGGTGCCCGACAATGCCGACGGCATGGGCGTGTTCACCGGTGCGGGCGGCCGCCTGATCCTCGTCCGCAATCACGAGTTGAAGGCGCACCAGCCATCGCGGGTCACGGGCACCGCCTACGATCATCGCGGCGGCATTGGCCTGCCCGGCGGCACCACGACCATCGTGTACAACCCGGCATCGGGCCGGGTGGAACGGCAGCACCGGTCGCTGGCCGGCACGATCCGCAATTGCGCCGGCGGCACCACGCCCTGGCGAACCTGGCTCAGCTGCGAGGAAGATACCAGCAAGCCGGACGGCAAGATCGCCCGCGACCATGGCTGGGTGTTCGAAGTACCGGCCGATCACACCGGGCGCGTCGACCCGGTGCCGATCAAGGCGCTCGGCCGCTTCAATCATGAAGCCGCCGCTGTCGATCCGGCGACCGGCATCGTTTACCTGACGGAGGATCGCGACGACAGCCTGCTTTACCGCTTCCTCCCCTACATGCGCGGCCGGCTGGCGCGCGGCGGGCGGCTACAGGCGCTGGCGCTGCGCGATGGACGCCGCGACAGCCGCAACTGGACCCGGGCCGACTTTGCGGTGCGCCAGCCCGCGCCCGCTTACTGGCTCGACGTCACCAGCGTGGAAAGTCCGGGCGACAATCTGCGCCACCAGGGCGCGGAAAAAGGCGCCCTGCTGTTTGCCCGCGGCGAAGGCATCCACATGGGCCGCGGCGAAGTGTACTTTGCCTGCACTTCGGGCGGCGCGGCCAGGCTTGGCCAGATCATGCGCCTGCGCATCGGCCGGGGCGACCGCCCGGACGCGCTCGACCTGTTCTTCGAATCCACGGCGCCCGACCAGTTCAACTATGGCGACAACCTGACCGTCGCGCCGAGCGGTGACCTCTACGTGTGCGAGGATCAATATACGGACGTCGTCGACAATTACATTCGCGGCATCCGCCCCGACGGTACGCCATTCCCGTTTGCGCGCCTGCGCTTGCAGACCGAATGGGCGGGCGCCTGCTTCTCCCCCAACGGTCAGACGCTGTTCGTCAATGCCTTTAGTCCGGCCAAGACGCTGGCGATTACCGGGCCATTCCGCTCCTGACGGCCGACCGAGGTATCAGGTCTGGCTCCAGCCTCCGCCTAGCGCCCGGAACAGGGCGATTTGCGCCGTCGCGATGGCGGCGTCGGCTTCCGCGAGTGCGGCCTTGGTGTCGGCCGCGGTGCGTTCGGCGTCGAGCAGTTCGAGCGAGGAGATGTCGCCTTCCCGCTCGCGGGCGCGGGTGATCGTCGCGGCCCGTTCGGCCTGTGTGTTCGCGGCGCGCAGCGCGTCGCGGCGGTTGATCGCCTCGCGATAGGCGGCGAGCGCCGCTTCCGTTTCCTCCAATGCGCCGAGCACGGTGCCGTCGAAGGTGGCGAGCGCGGCCTGCTGATCGGCCTCCGCGCCCGCAATCCGCGCGCGGGCGGCACTGCGGTTGGCGGTCCAGTTGATCAGCGGTCCGATGAGAAAGCCGATCGGGTTGGAAAACAGGTTGCCCAGCCCCGACCCGCCGGCCGCGACCGATCCGCCAAGCGTGATGCGCGGATACAGATCCGCGGTGGCGACCCCGATGCGCGCGGTCGCGGCGGCAAGACGGCGCTCGGCCGCGCGCACGTCCGGCCGGCGAGCCAGCAGGCCTGCGCCGTCCCCGACCGGGATTGCCTGTTCCATGCGCAGTGCGCTCAGCCGGTCGGTCGCCTGCGCTGGCAGGTCGCGCGGTGGGTGCCCGGTCAGCGTCGCCAGACGCAGCAAGGCGCGCTGGCGTTGCGCCTGCAGCAAGGGGATGGCCGCCCGCCGCTGGTCGCGCAGGGTCGCGATGCGCGCGGTGTCGAGGCCGTTGGCCAGGCCCAGCTGATGCCGCTTTTCGGTCAGCTGATAGGATCGGTCGAGCAGCGCGGCGATCTGCTCGGCTACGCCAACCTGTTCCGCCGCGCTGACCGCGTCGGCGTAAGCGGCGACCGTATCGGCGACGATCGCCACGCGAACTGCGTCGGCGTCGGCGGCCGCGGCCTCGGCGTCGCCACCCGCCGCCTCGATCCGGCGCGAAATGCGGCCGACGAGGTCGACGTCGTAGGCGACGTCCAAGCCGCCGCTGACCTGCAGGTCGCTGTCGGTATCTCCGCTCGCCAGCGAGCTTGACGAGCGCCCGTACTGGGCGCCGGCTCCGACGCCCAGCTGCGGCTCGCGCGCGCCGCGTTCCTCGCGCACCAGGGCCCGCGCCCGGGCAAGCCGGGCGACGGCGACGCGAATGTCGGTATTTGCGGCCAGCGCATCGCGGACCAGCGCGTCGAGCACGGCATCGTCGTACAGCCGCCACCAGTCACCGGCGGGTGCGCCGGTCGTCACGAGCGCGGTCTGTTCGGCCCCCATGAACGGCGCGGCGGCCGACGGCGTGACGGTCTTGGGCGTATAGTCTGGGCCGACGGCGCACGCCGCGAGGGCCAGTGCGGACGCGCCGATGACAAGGTTGGCAAATTTCATGATGGTCACTCCGCTGGGGCGAGCACGGGCTGGCGACGCGACCGCCACGCCGCGATCCGGTCGCCGAGGCCACGGCACACGACGTAGAAAGTCGGCGTGAAGATGAGCCCGAACGCGGTTACCCCGACCATGCCGAAGAACACTGCCGTGCCCAGCGCCTGACGAAGCTCCGCGCCCGCGCCGCTCGCGGTCAGCAACGGCACGCTGCCGAGGATGAAGGCGAAGCTGGTCATCAGGATCGGGCGCAACCGGTCGTGCGCCGCGCGCACTGCCGCGTCGATGGTCGACATGCCGGCGTCTTCATCCTGCCTGGCGAACTCGACGATCAGGATGGCGTTCTTTGCCGCAAGTGCGATCAGCACGACCAGTCCGACCTGAGTGAGGACGTTATTGTCCATGCCCCGCAGGTTCACGCCGATCATCGCCGCGAACAGGCACATCGGCACGATCAGGATGATCGACAGCGGCAGGATCAGGCTTTCGAACTGCGCCGCGAGGACGAGGAAGATGAACAGCACGGCCATGCCGAACACCAGGCCGGATGTGCTGCCCGCCGCCTTCTGCTGATAGGCGATGCCGGTCCATTCGGTGGAATAGGATGGCGGCAGGCTCTCCGCGGCCAGCTTTTCCATCGTGTCGAGCGACTGGCCGGACGAATAGCCGAGTGCCGTATCGCCATCGATCTCGACCGCCGGGAAGCCGTTGTAGCGCGACACGCGATACGGGCCCGACTTGTCCTGGAATGTCGCCACCGAACCGATCGGCACCATCGCGCCGGAATTGGATCGGGTGCGCAAGTTGGCGATGTCCGATTCGGTCGCGCGGTAGGGCGCGTCGGCCTGCGCGGTCACGCGATAGGTGCGGCCAAGCAGGTTGAAGTCGTTGACGAAGGCGGAGCCGAGATAGACCTGCAGCGCTTCGAACACCCGTTCCGGCGGGACGCCCAGCATGTCCGATTTCTGCCGGTCGATCTCCGCGAACACGCGCGGGGTCGAAATGTCGAACAGTGTGTACACCTGCTTCAACCCGGCTTCCTGATTGGCTTTGCCGATCAGGCCCCACGACAGGCCGGACAGTTTCTCGAAGCCCTGGTTGTTGCGATCCTCGATCACCAGGCGATAGCCGCCGGCCGAGCCGATCCCCTGGATCAACGGCGGCGGGACGATGATCAGCCGCGCCTCGTCGATGTCCGCGGTGCGCTTTTGCGCCTCGGCCATGATGCTTTGCAGCGTGACTCCGAGCTCCTCCCGGTCCTCGAACGATTCCAGTGGGACGTATGCCGCGGCGGCGTTCGGAGCGAGCGTCTGCGACGCGCCGTCGAAGCCGGCGAGCATGACCGAGCCCTTGACGCCCGGGATGGGCAGGATGCGCGAGGCGACCTTGCGCATCACCGCGTCCGTGCGGTCGAGCGAGGATCCGGGCGGCAACTGGATGACGGTCAGGAAATAGCCCTGGTCCTGCGCCGGGATGAAGCCGGTCGGCGTGATCGCGAACAGACCGGCCGTGGCCGCGATCAATGCGGCATAGGCCAGCATCATCCGCCGCGGCATTTGCACCAGCTTGCGCGTCAGCGACGAATAGCCGCGGCTCAACCGGTCGAAGCCCGTGTTGAAGCGCGCGCCGGCCGACCGCAGGAAGGTGACGATTGGACCGCCCGGCTTGTCCTCGCTGTGCGGCTTGAGCAGCACCGCGGCCAAGGCCGGGGACAGGGTCAGCGACACCAGCAGAGAAATCAGGGTGGCCGCCGAGATGGTCACCGCGAACTGGTGATAGAAGGCGCCGGCCAGCCCGTTGAGGAACAGCGTCGGCAAGAACACTGCGCACAGCACCAGCACGATGGCGATCAGGGCCGCACCGACTTCGTCCATCGACTTTCGCGCGGCTTCCAGGCCGGTCATGCCCTTGGCCAGGTTGCGCTCGACATTCTCGACCACGACGATGGCGTCGTCGACGACGATGCCGATCGCCAGCACCAGCCCGAACAGCGACAGGTTGTTGAGCGAGTATCCGACGCCCAAGAGGATGGCGAAGGTGCCGATAAGCGACACCGGAATGGCGACGACCGGGATGATCGCGGCACGCCAGCGCTGGAGGAAGACGATGACCACCAGCACGACCAGCAGGATCGCTTCGAGCAGTGTGTCGCGCACCGCGTCGATGGACTGAGAGATGAATTCGGTCGGATTGTAGATGATGCGATATTCCAGGCCCGGCGGGAAAGTCTTCGACATGGTTTCCATTTCCGACTGCACCGCAGCGGCCGCTGCCAGCGCGTTGGAGCCGGGGCGCTGGAAGACGCCGAGGATGACCGTCGGTTCGCCCGACAGATAGGTGTTGGATGCGTAATCCGCGGCGCCAAGCTCGACCCGGGCGACGTCGGACACCTTAACCTGCCGGCCGTCGGGATCGGTGCGGATGACGATGCTGCCGAACTGCTCCGGCTCCGTCAGCCGGCCCTGCGCCTCTACGTTGACCTGGAAAGCGCCGCCGGACGAATAGGGCGGTTGGCCAAGCGTGCCCGCGGCCACCTGCACGTTTTGCGCGCGCAGGGCGGTGACGATGTCGCCGGCGGTCAGGTCGAGCGCGGCGGCGCGGTTGGGGTCGATCCAGATGCGCATCGCATAGTCGCGGCTGCCGAACAGCCGGGCATCGCCGACGCCGTCGAGCCGGGCGATGCGGTCGCGCACTTGGGTGAGCGCGTAGTTGGAGATGTAGCCGCGATCGAGCGACTTGTCGGGCGAGATCAGGTTCACGACCATCAGGAAGTCGGGCGAGGTCTTGCGGGTAACGACGCCCAGCCGCTGCACTTCCTGCGGCAGGCGCGGAACCGCGATCGCGACCCGGTTCTGGACCAGCACCTGCGCGGCGTTGAGGTCCGTGCCCTGCTTGAAGGTCACGGTGACCGTGACGTTGCCGTCGCCGGTCGACTGCGACGACATGTAGATCATGTTGTCGACGCCGTTGATTTCCTGCTCGATCGGCGCGGCCACGGTCGACGCCACGGTTTCCGCGTCGGCGCCCGGATAGGTGGCGTTGACCGTCACCGTCGGCGGGACGATGTCGGGATATTGCGACACCGGCAGCGCGAAGTAAGCGATCGCGCCCATCACCGTGATGAGGATCGAGATCACGGCCGCGAAGATCGGCCGGGTGATGAAGAAGCGCGACAGGCGCATGACTGCTCTCCTCGCCTAAAGGCGTCGGTAGGGTTGGCTTAGCGGCCGGCGAAGGTGGCTTCGCCGCTGGGCGGCGACGGGGACGTGGCCGCGGCGCGGGCCGCCGGGTCGGGCGTTATGCGCCCGACCTTATGCTGGACCTTCACGCCGGGCATCGCCATTTGCGCGCCGCTGATGATGATCCGCTCCTTCGGGCTGATCCCGGACCGGATCACGCGCAGGCCGTCGACCAGCGGACCGAGCTCCACCGGGCGCGGGGTCACGCTGCCGTCCTTGGCCACGACCATCACGATCTTGCGCGACTGGTCGGTGGAAATGGCCGCGTCGGGGACGAGCATCGCTTGCGCGGTCTGACCGGACGACAGGCGCATGTTGCCGAACAGGCCGGGCATCAGGAACTGGGTCGGGTTGCTGACCACCGCGCGCAGCCGGATGGTGCCGGACCGCTGGTCGAGCCCGTTGTCGACGAAATCGAGCCGCCCGTGCCAGCGATAGTCGCCTTCGTCCTGCAGACGGATATCGACCGCCGACGGCTGAGCGCCGGATTCATTGGCGCGACGCGCCTTCAGGTACAGGGATTCGGACGCGTCAAAGTCGAAATAGATCGGATCGACCGCATTGATGGTGGTCAGCAAGGTGGCCTCGCCGCCGCCATTGCCGCCCAGCACCAGGTTACCGGCGTCGATCCGCCGGTCCGAAATGCGACCCGAAATCGGGGCGCGAACCTGCGTGAAACCGACGTCGAGCGCACGCGACTGGACCCGGGCATTGGCCGCGGCAAGCGCGGCGCTGGCCGCCTGAACCTCGGCGCGGAGCCGGTCGACGTCGCTTTGCGATACCGCATCCGCCGCCAGCAGGCGGGTCGCCCGCCCGTAATTGGTCTGGGCCAGGTTCAGTTCGCTGCGGGCGCTGGCAACCGCCGCGCGGGCTTCGGCGAGCGCGGCGCTATAAGGACGCGCGTCGATGGTGAAGAGCAGCTGCCCCTTGCGCACCACCGCGCCGTCCGTGAAATGGACGCCGGTGATGGCGCCCGACACGCGCGGCCGCACTTCGACGCTCTTGCTGGCGCTGAACCGGCCGGCATAATCGTCCCATTCGGATATCGCGCGGACCAGCGGCGTAGCCACGGTGACCGTCGGCGGCGGCGGCGCGGCTTCCGCCGGCGCGCCGCTGCGCAGCCACCAGAATGCGATGGCCAGCACCAGCACGGCGGCAATGCCGATCAGGACATTGCGGCGCGTTTTCGGCGGCATCTCGATCACTCGCGTGCGGATGCTTCCCACCGGGCCGCTGGTGGTGGTGGTGATGGATGACAGCATGTTCACCGGACGGTCTTTCTGGTGCGTTGGGCAAAGGCTTGCGCGATGCTCCGCTGGAGCAGCTCGAAATGGTCGGGCGTGAAGCCGGAAGCGTAGAAGTCGGACATCGCGGACTTGGCGACGTTCCAGCGATATCGCCACGCCAGCACCGCGACCCGGCGCAGGCTTTCCAGCCGGTCGTTGGCAAGGCGGTTGGCGGGCTTGATGCCGAACACAGTGTTGATCGCCCGCGACACCCGTCCGGGTTCGCGAATGCTCGACAGCTGGTCCTTTTCGGCCATCGCGACGACCGACCATTCAAGCGCGGAGAAGCGAACGGGCAGCGCTTTGCCGACCATGTCCGCCGCCGCCGACCGGGGCGCTTCATTGTACTGGGACTGGGGCAATTGGATCGGAAGGCTGGCCATGGTTCATTCTCCTGCACGGCGGACGCACGTCTCCTCTCGCGCACGGCGGGGGGCCGCGCAGCGTGGCGTTGGACGCAGTCCGGCTTCACGGCGGACGCATGAGGGGCGCCGCAGATGGAAGTGGTTGATTGGGGTTGGTTACTGGGCCGGGTGGCCTGGGTTACGCGAACTGCGCGCCTGACTGACTTGGCCGCACTTCAAACGAAAATTCAAAACTCGATTCGCTCTGGCGAGCGGTGATCCATCCTTTCTGTACCGGTCAGTACAGAGCTAATTTAGGACCGTCAACAGCTTTTTGTACCAGTCGTTAGAAAATTATTTCGAAGGCCACATCGACAGCATCGTGTCGATGGTGGTTTCCAGTTCCGCGCGGGTCGCGCCGGCGCCCGCCTGGACCGACAGACCCTGCAGCACCGCATAAGCGTAATTGGTCAAAGCAACCGGATCAGCGGACTGCGGCAGGTCGCCTTCGTCGCGGGCACGGGTCATGCGATCGATGATGGCGTTCTTCACCACCTTGCCGCGCTCCAGCACCTCGTCGCGAATGCATTCGGCTTCGGCGCCGCACGCGACCGATGTGATCACGCCCAGGCAACCGTGCGGTTCGCCATGGCCGGTCATGTTGGCGACCGCGCCGCGCAGCATCGAATCAATCACTTCGCGGGCAGTCGGCTTTTCCAGCGACTTGCCGATATAAGCGAGCTTGTCGCGCTCGTAGAGATCGAGCGCCTTGCGAAACAGCGCCTCCTTGTTGCCGAAGGCGGCATATAGGCTCGGGCGGGTGATCCCCATCGCCTCGGTCAGGTCCGTTAGCGAAGCGCCTTCATAGCCTTTGCTCCAGAAGACGCGCAGCGCTTCGGTCAGGGCATGATCGGTGCAGAATTCGCGCGGACGGCCGCGGACGGAAATGGATTCGGGCTTATTCATATCGACCGGTATATAATTTGCCTGACGGATGATTGCAATCGCCCGCCGTTTCGCCGTTAAGCTGTACGTTCGGCAGGTTCGATGGAGATAACGCACGGCCGCCAAGGGAGGGCGCATGACGGACGAAGAGCAGATCGGCGCGGTGATCGACGAAATGTATGCAATGATTTCCGGACCGGCCGGTCCGCGCGACTGGTCGCGTCAGGACGACTGCTTTCTTCCCGAAGCGCGGCAGGTCAGGACGTGGGTCGATGACGAAGGCCGTCCGCAAAAGCTGAGCATGAGCCTCGACGACTATCGCGACAACGTCACCCCGTTCTTCGACGCCAACCCGTTTTTCGAAATCGAAACCGGGCGGCGCATCGACCAGTTCGGCAACATGGCGCACGCGTGGAGCAGTTACGAAGCCCGCACCTCGCCAAGCGACGCGGACGTCGAACGGCGCGGCATCAACTCGATCCAGCTGTTCCGAGACCCTGATCGCGGCTGGCGGATCATCCACATGATCTGGGACAACGAACGCTAGCCATGCGCGCCTGTGTCGTCGGTGCCGGCGCCATCGGCGGCTGGATCGCGGCCACGCTGGCCGATGCCGGCGTGGAGGTCTCCCTGCTGGCCCGCGGCGATACGCTCGATGTTTTGCGGGAGGCAGGCCTGTGCGTCGGGGAGCGAAGCATTCCCGCCGCCGTCTCCGGCGTTCCGTCCGACCTGGGGCAGCAGGATGCGCTCTTCATCACGGTCAAGGCGCCGGCCCTGCCCGCTCTCGCCCCGCAACTGGCACCGCTGATCGGCCCGCACACGTTGATCGTGCCGATGCTCAACGGCGTGCCCTGGTGGTTTACCGGAACGCCGCTGCGCTCGGTCGATCCCCACGGCGCTATCGCCCACGCGCTGCCGCTTGATCGGGTCATCGGTTGCGTCGTCCATGCCAGTTGCCGGCGGATCGCCCCGAACCATGTCGAGGTGGTCCACGCCGACCGCCTGATCCTTGGCGAACCGCGCGGCGGGGACAGCGATCGAGTCAGAAGCCTCTGCGATATCTTCGCGCGGTCCGGCCTGCGCTGCGACGCGGAAGCCGATATCCGCCGCGTCATCTGGTACAAGCTATGGGGCAATGCGACGATCAACCCGCTGTCGGCGCTGACCCGCTCGACCGCCGACAAGCTGCTGGGCGATCCCACCCTGCGCAGCTTCATGGCCGAAGCGATGGACGAGCTGGCCGCGATCGGCGCGGCGGTCGGCTGCCCGATCGCCGAAAGCGCGGAGGACCGGATGGCGGTGACCGCCCGGCTGGGCGCGTTCAAATCGTCGATGCTGCAGGATGTCGAGGCGGGTAGGCCGATCGAGCTGGAAGCACTGGTCGGCGCGCCGCTGGAGATCGCGCGCGATGCTGCTATCCCCGCGCCGCAGCTAGAGCGCATCTACGCCATGACCCGCCTGATGGCGGGAAATCTCGCGCTGCTTTAGCGGGAAGGAATTACCCGGCCGACGCACTCGCCGAAGCCGATGCGTACGGCGCCTTCGGCCTCGCACCAGGCGCGCAGCACGATTTCGTCGCCATCTTCCAGGAAGCTGCGCGTTTCGCCGTTGCCAAGGTCGAACGGCCGCTTCCCGCCCTCGCTGATCTCCAACAAACACCCCAGCCCTTCGTCGCTTGCAGTCGACAAGGTGCCGGTGCCGATAAGGTCGCCGGGTTGCAGGTTGCAGCCATTGGACGCGTGGTGAGTGACGATCTGCGCCGCGCTCCAATACATCGCCGCCGCCGCGGTGCCGCGTGACAGCACTTTCGGCGCGGCGCCCGCTGCGCGCATCCGCTCGGTCATCAGCGTGACCTCAAGCTGGATGGCAAAGGCGGTGTCGCCATCGGTCTGCAAATAGGGTAGCGGCTCGGGATCGCCCTCCGGCCGCGCGGGGACCGGCATGCGGAACGGCGCCAACGCTTCGCTGGTGACGATCCACGGGCTGACCGTGGACAGGAAATTCTTGGCCAGAAACGGACCCAGCGGCTGATACTCCCAGCCCTGAATGTCGCGCGCCGACCAGTCATTGAGCAGGCACCATCCGGCGATGTGGCTTTCCGCATCGCGCACCGGAATCCGCTCGCCCAGCGCATTGCCCTGTCCGATCCACATGCCCAGCTCGAGCTCGTAATCGAGTCGCCGGCTGGGTCCGTATTCGGGGGCCTCGGCCTCCGGCGGCTTGCGCTGGCCGCATGGGCGGACAACGTCCTCGCCCGAAGCGCGGATCGAGCTTGCCCGGCCGTGATAGCCGATCGGGACATATTTATAGTTGGGCAGCAGCGGGTTGTCGGGACGGAACTGCCGGCCGACGTTCATCGCATGGTTAATCCCGACGTAGAAATCGGTGTAGTCGCCGACCAGGCAGGGCACGTGCATGCGCACTTCGCTCTGGCCGATCAGCTGGGGTTCGACGTCGTCGCGATAGCGCTCGTCGGTAAGCAGTTCGGATAGCCGGGCACGCAGGTCCCGCTGCGCACCGTTGCCGCGCGACAGCCAGGCGTTGAGCACCGGCTGCGCGAAATCTTCCCGCCATTCTTCGTCGAGCAGATCGGCGATGCCGTTCAGGTCGAGAATGTAATCGCCGATGGCGACGCCCGGCCGGCGCTTGCCCTTGGCTTCGGAAAAGATGCCCAGCGGCAGGTTCTGCACCGGAAAGTCGCTGCCCGGCCCGGCGCCGGCGACCCAGCTGACGAGTTTCGGGTCGTGCGTATTGTCGGTCATGGCAGCTCCGCCTTGGGGAAGCCCGCCCAGGCTTCGTCATAATCGGGTTGCGAACGGTCGAGGGCAAAGCGCGTCGGGCGATACGGCCAGCAGGTTTCGACCATGAAGGCGAGCGTGCCGTCGACCTTGGCAGGCTGAAGGTCGGCGTTCGACGCCTTCTTCCAGCTGTCGAGGTCCGGGCCGTGCCCGCTCATCAGATTGTGCAGCGACAAACCGCCCGGCGCGAAGCCGTCGGCCTTGGCGTCATATTCGCCGTGGATCAGCCCCATCGCCTCGCTCATCACGTTGCGGTGGAACCACGGGGGGCGAAACGTGTCCTCGGCCACCATCCAGCGTGGCGGGAAGATCACGAAATCGGCGTTGGCGCGGCCGGGCACATCGCTGGGGCTGGTCAGCACGGTGAAGATCGACGGGTCCGGATGGTCGAAGCTGACAGTCCCGATCGCGTTGAATCGCGACAGGTCGTAACGCCACGGCGCGTAATTGCCGTGCCAAGCAACGACGTCGAGCGGCGAGTGATCAAGAGTCGTGGTCCACAACGAACCGAGCGACTTCTGGACGACCTCGGTCTCCTCGTCGCGGTCCTCGAACCACGCTAGCGGCGTTTCGAAATCGCGCGCGCTGGCAAGGCCGTTGGCGCCGATCGGGCCAAGGTCGGGCAGGCGGAACGGGAGGCCGTGGTTCTCGGCGACATAGCCGCGGCTGTCGCCGTCCACCTCGACCCGGAACTTGATTCCGCGCGGGATCAGGCCGGCCCAACCCGGCGCAACGTCCATCGCGCCCAGCTCGGTGAAGATATGCAGTGTCCCCTGTTGCGGGATGACCAGCATTTCGCCGTCGGCGTCCACGAACACGCGGCCGTCCATGCTTTTCGTCGCGCGGTAAAGGTGAACCGCCACGCCTTCCAGGTCGGCGGGATCGCGGTTGGCCAGCATCGTCACCAGGCCGTCGACGAAGTCGGTGCCCTCGGGCAGATCGGCCGGCGGATCCCAGCGCAGGCGGTTGGGCGGCAACGGGTCGTCGACCGTACCCGGCGCGAACAGCTTCGCCCCTTCGTAGCGGACGAACGTGCGGTGATCGGCGGTCGGGCGCATCCGGTACAGCCAGCTGCGCCGGTTTTCATGCCTCGGCGCGGTAAAGGCGCTTCCCGATACTTGTTCGGTGTAAAGGCCGAAGGCTGGCTTTTGCGGAGAATTGCGGCCCTTGGGCAAGGCGCCGCCGACCGCTTCGCTTTCGAAATGGCCGCCGAGGCCGCTCATGTAGGAACGTTCGTCGCTCATCCGCGCCGGTTATCCCGTCGGCCGCACACAAGCAAACGGGCGCAGTCCCTTGATGGAGCTGCGCCCGTCACGCGCGGGACTCGCCTACCGCGCGTGTGCAGTCGCGGCGCGGCCGAGGACCGCGCCGCAACCCGCTAGTTCTGGTTGACGGTGACGTCGATCTGGTCGGGGACGTTGATGTCCGTACCCGTGTCGCCGCCGGTCAGCCCAAGCTGGTCGCGGAAGACGAACAGCAGCACCAGCACGACGATGATCAGCAGCACCACGGCAAGGACACCGCCTCCACCGCCGCCGCCGTCGCGCTCGACGATGGTCGTCCGTTCCACATCAACATCACGATCGCGATCGGGATCGACAGCCATGTTCATTCTCCCCTGTTTCAAGCCTGTTAAGTTGCCGTAACGAACGAACACCCTGCGGCCGGGTTCCGTCCCCGCGCTAGGAGGCTGGAACATGTAGGCCCGACGATCTTTCCTGCGGCATGCCGTCCGACGCTCGCGCCTTCTCCCTTGCCGCCCTTTTGGTGGCCGGCTGCACGCAGCAGCCCGCGTCTCAGGAACCTGCCGCTGCCAATGACGCCGTAACCACGCCCGCGCCCGCGCCCGCCCCGGCGGACAATGGCACGGCCCCACCGGTCGGAACGCCCGGTACCGCCGGCGGCTTGCCCGACGACCGCACCCCGCTCGAAGAACCGCAAGGTCCGATCGATCCAGCCAGCGCGGAAGGCGCGGGGCAGGTCGTGCAGCTGTACGGCGGACTGCTCGAACAGCGGAAGTTTGCCGAGGCGCGCCGGTTATGGGGCGACAACGGCGGCGCCAGCGGCATGACCGAAACGCAATTCGCCGCCGCCTTCGACAAGTACGACGTCATCCACAGCGAGGTGGGCAAGCCGTTCGGTCTCGAAGGCGCGGCCGGATCGTCCTACATCAGCGTTCCGTTTCGGCTGTTCGGTACGCTCAAGCAGGGTGGGGAATTCAACCTGGTCGGGCCGCTGGTCCTGCGCCGGGTCAACGATGTCCCCGGATCGTCGGACGCCCAGCGTCGTTGGCACATCGATCAGAGCGGCGTGAAGCCGCGGCCCTAACCGATCACCCAAGAAGGAGCGAGAACATGAGCGGTATCGAAGACGTCAAGGAACATATGCAGGTGGTCGACGCCGAAGGCACGCCGGTCGGCAAGGTCGACGGCATCGAAGGCGACCGGATCAAGCTGACCAAGGACAGCAGCAGCGCCGGCATCGGCAGCCATGAGGGCCACCACCATTACCTCCCGACGGGTCTCGTCGCCGGGGTCGAAGGCGACACGGTGCGCCTATCCGCGCGGCTCGATGCGCTGGAAGCGATCTTCGAGAGCGAAGAAGGCGGCGAAGCGATCTAGGCCATCGCCTAGGCTTTCGCTTTCTCCCTCGCGATCCAGGCACGAACCTGGGTCTCGAGCATGGTGAGCGGGAGCGGTCCCTGTTCGAGTACCGCGTCGTGGAAACGGCGCAGGTAGAACTTGGGACCCAGCTCCCGCTCAGCCAGCGTCCGCAATTCGCGGATCTTCAATTCGCCCAGCTTGTACGCCAGCGCCTGGCCCGGTGTGGAAATGTAGCGATTGACCTCGGCGTCTATATTTGCGTCGGTCAGCGTCGTATTGTCCTTCATGAACGCCACCGCGCGCGCCTTGTCCCAGCCCTTGGCGTGGATGCCGGTATCGACCACCAGCCGAGCGGCGCGCCACATCTCGTATCCCAGCCGGCCCATGTCCTTTTGCGGCGTGTCGTACAGCCCCATCTCGATACCCAGACGCTCGGAATAAAGCCCCCAGCCCTCCACGAAAGCGGTGAAGTAAGCCGCATTCTTCCGCCAGACGGGCATGTCGAGCTCCTGCTGGAGCGAGATCTGCTGATGGTGGCCCGGCACCGCTTCATGAACGGTCAGCGCGGGTATCTCCCACAGCGGCCGCTGGTCCAGCTTGCTGGTGTTGACGAAGTACGTGCCGGCAATGCCCGCTTCCGGGCTGCCCTGGAAATAATAGGCCGTGGTCGCGCCCTCTGCGGTGGCGGCGGGAATTTCCTTGATCGTGTAGGCCAGTCGCGGAAGCTTGCCGAAGAGCGTCGGCATCTTGCCGTCGATCGTCTTCGTCATTCGCGCCGTATATTGCATCAGTTCCTCGGGCGTGCGGGCGAAATATTTCGGATTGCTCCGCATGTCGGCGATCATCGCTTCGCGGCTGGCAAAGCCGGATTTCTTGGCCAGCGCGTCCATTTCCGCCCGGATACGCGCGACCTCGCTCAAGCCCAGCTGGTGGATGTCGTCCGGGCTCCTGTCGGTGGTCGTGTGATATCGGACGAGATAGGCGTAATTGGCCTTGCCGTCGGGCAAAGCCGCCATCCCGTCGCTTTTCAGGCAGGCGGGTTTCAGGTCGCTGGCATAGGCCGCGTTGAATGCCGTTATGGCCGGGTTGATGTCCTGCGTGATAAGCGTTCGCGCCCGAGCCTGCATCGCCGACCATTTGGCCGCGCTGATCGCGGTCGGTCGGGGCTTGGCGAATTGTTCGTAAAAAGCCGACTTGGCCGGATCGGCGTCGGGCGGCGAAGCGGTGATCTTGTCGAGCGGGCCAAGCGTCGAACACGGCCGCGCATAGCCGGCCCTGGCGCTGCTCAGCGACATCGCGTTGGCCGTGCGCAGGCGGTCGCCGACCTTGCCCAGCCGCTGCAGGAAGGACTCGTAGTCGGCTTCCGTCTTCAGCGGCAGGAAGCCAAGATATTGCGCCAGGTTCTGATCGTAGGTTCCCCCCGACGTGTAGGGGATGAAGTTCGACCCGAAGAGCGCGCCGTCGATATAGGTCTGTAACTGGTCGCGCAGGAGCGCGTGATTAGTTTGCTCGGCCGGCGACAACGCGGATGCCGGAATCGCATCCAGCCGAGCCAGCAGAGTCCGGGCCTCCGCGACCCGCCGCTCCATCTCGGGACGGTCGATCCGCTCCAGCTCACCGGCGTAGGTATCGACGCCGTTGAGCGAGGCGAAGGTCGGCGCCGCTTTCAGATAAGCGGTCCAGAAATCGTCCTGGAGTTTGCGAAAGTCCTCCGCCGGTCCGGCCAGCGCCGGGCTGGCCAGGGCAATCAGGGCCGATCCGGCCAGGGCAAGTGTCGATACGCGCATGATTTCCCCCTCATCCGATGGACAGACCCTAGCTTTGGCGCAGGCCAGAGCAAGTGGGGGCATGCCCCCGGGGAGAAACGGTCGTCAGGCGCGAACTGCGGCGACCAGATAATTGAGCCGCAGGTCGTCGCTCAGGTGCAGCCCGCGCGTCGGCGAGAAGGCGATGCCTTCGACATCGATACATTGCAGGCCGGCGTCGGCCAGCAGCGCCTGCATCCGCTCCGGCGCGATGAACTTGTCGAAATCGTGCGTGCCGCGCGGGATCGCGCCGACGCCTTCGGCCAGCGTGATCGTCAGTAGCTTCGACCAGCCGGTGGCATTGGGCGTCGACAGGATCAGCAGTCCGCCGGGCGCCAGCCGCCTCTCAAGCGCCGCGACAAAGGCGCGCGGGTCGGCGACATGTTCGATCACCTCCATCGACGTGACGAGATCGTACTGGCCGTCCAGCGCCTCGACCGTGCTCACCCTGTAATCCACGTCCAGCCCCTGCCCGCGGGCGTGAAGCTGGGCCGCGGCGATCAGGCCGGGCGCGGCGTCGATCGCGGTAACCGTCGCTCCCAGTCGCGCGAGCGGCTCTGCCAACAGACCGGCGCCGCACCCGACATCGAGCGCGGTACGACCGGCCAGCGGTTTCAGCCCCTGTTCGTCGCCCTGCCAGTGACGGTCAACTTGGTCGCGGACATAGGCCAGGCGCACCGGATTGAGCTTGTGCAGCATGGCCGACGCGCCGCTCGGGTCCCACCAGTCGCCGGCCATCGCGCCGAAGCGGTCGATTTCGTCCTGGACGATGCTGCTGTCGCTCATCCCGCCTAAATGGCGCGTCCGCCGGCAAAGGGAAAGCGATGCCTGTGGTTGCGCCGGTCAGTGCAGTGACTAAGAGCGCGGACAATGGCGCGCATCGTGATGAAATTCGGCGGCACTTCGATGGCGGGCATCGAACGTATCCGCCACGTCGCCGACCGCGTGCGCCGCGAAGCTGAAGACGGCAATCAGGTGCTGGTCGTGGTCTCGGCGATGGCCGGGGAAACCGACCGGCTGGTGCAATTCTGCCGCGAAGCCTCTGCGCTGCACGACCCCAAGGAATATGACGTGGTCGTCGCCTCGGGCGAGCAGGTGACTGCGGGGCTGCTGGCGATGACCTTGCAGAATATGGGCGTCAACGCGCGCAGCTTCATGGGCTGGCAACTCGTCCGCGCCTCGGGCGTGCACGGCAATGCGCGGGTCGAAAAGGTCGAGGGCGCGATGCTCGACGATTCGCTCAGCGGCGGGACGGTCGCGGTGATTCCCGGTTTCCAGGGCGTGTCCGACGACGGCCGGCTGGCGACGCTCGGCCGCGGCGGGTCCGACACCAGCGCGGTGGCCATCGCCGCCGGCCTCAACGCCGACCGCTGCGACATCTACACCGACGTCGACGGCGTCTACACCACCGATCCGCGCATCGTGCCGCGGGCGCGCAAGCTCGATGCGATCACGTTCGAAGAGATGCTGGAACTGGCCGGGGTCGGCGCCAAGGTGCTGCAGCCACGTTCCGTCGGGCTGGCGATGCGCGAGAAATTGCCGCTGCGGGTGCTGTCGGCGTTCGAGGACTTGCCGGGAACGCGCATCGTCGCGGAGCTTTCAGGAGCGGACATGGAAAGAAACGAAATCGCCGGCATCGCCGCCGACCGCAACGAGGCCCGGGTGACGCTGACTCGGATCGCCGACCGGCCCGGGACGGTCGCCGCGGTGATCGGCCCGCTCGCCGAAGCCGGCATCCTCGTCGACATGATCGTCCATGCCGCCACGCAGGGCGAACAGGCCAGCGACCTGACCTTTACCGTTCCGCGCGCGGCGCTGGGGCAGGCCGTGGCGGTGCTTGAAAAGGCCAGGCAGGAAACCGGCTACGCCGATCTGCTTACTGACGATACCGTGGCCAAGGTCAGCATCGTCGGCGTCGGCCTGCGTTCCAACCCGCAGCTTGCCGCGACCATGTTCGACACGCTTGCCGCCCACACCATCAACCTGCTGGCGGTCACGGCGTCGGAGATCAAGGTCAGCGCGCTGGTCGCCGAAACCGATCTCGAACACGCGGTGCGGGTGCTGCACACCGCCTTTGGCCTCGATGCGGAGAAAGCGGCATGAGCGGCGAGGGGCTGATCGCCGACACCCGTCCGGTGGGATCCGGCGCCGGCCACGCGAGGCTTCGACAGCTGATGCAGCGCGGCATCGAATTCCTCGGTTGCGACTATGCGATCATGGGCGGCGCGATGAGCTGGGTCAGCGAGCGCAACCTGGTTTCCGCCATTTCCAACGCCGGCGGGTTTGGCGTGATCGCCTGCGGCGCGATGACGCCGGACCTGCTCGACACCGAAATCGCCGAAACGAAGAAGCGGACGTCCAGGCCGTTCGGCGTCAACCTGATCACCATGCATCCGCAATTGTCGGAGCTGATCGATACCTGCGTGAAGCATGACGTCGGCCACATCGTCCTCGCCGGCGGGCTCCCGCCCGGCTGGGCGATCGACAAGATCAAGGAAAGCGGTGCGAAGCTGATGGCCTTCGCCCCGGCGCTGGCGCTGGCCAAGAAGCTGATGCGCTCAAAGGTCGATGTGCTGGTGATCGAAGGAATGGAAGCGGGCGGCCATATCGGCCCTGTGTCGACTTCCGTCCTGGCGCAGGAAATTCTGCCGCATGTCGCTTCCGACATGCCGGTATTCATCGCAGGCGGCATCGGTCGCGGCGAAGCGATCGCGGCGTATCTCGAAATGGGCGCGGTCGGCGTGCAACTCGGCACCCGCTTTGTCTGCGCCGAAGAAAGCATCGCCCACGCCAACTTCAAGAAGGCCTTCATTCGCGCCTCCGCCCGCGACGCGGTGCTGTCGATCCAGATCGATCCGCGCCTGCCCGTCATCCCGGTCCGCGCGCTCAAGAATGCGGAGGTCGAACGCTTCGCCGCCAAGCAGCGCGAGGTCGCCGACTTGCTCGACAAGGGCAGCATCGAAATGGCCGAAGCGCAGCTGCAGATCGAACATTATTGGGCCGGCGCACTGCGGCGGGCGGTGATCGACGGCGACATCGAATCGGGTTCGGTCATGGCCGGTCAGTCGGTCG
This sequence comes from Sphingomonas sabuli, assembly GCF_014352855.1. GTDB lineage: Bacteria > Pseudomonadota > Alphaproteobacteria > Sphingomonadales > Sphingomonadaceae > Sphingomicrobium > Sphingomicrobium sabuli. Next base: position 2,113,166 of record NZ_CP060697.1, read on the forward strand.
GCATGGTCAAAAAGGAAGAACCGGTCGCCGACATCATCGCCGAACTGGTCGATGAAGCGGCTGCGGCGCTGGAATCGCGCGGCTGAGCGCGCCGCCGCGTGACAGGCCCGCGCGCCATCTGATAGCGCAGCAGCCATGCCGCTGACCGCCGCCGCCTCCGCTCGTGAAATCCTGACGGGGCTCCACGACGTCATGGCCGGCCGCGGCTCCGCGCAATCGAAGCTCGACAAGGTCGTCGACCTGATTGCGGAAAAGATGGAGAGCGAAGTCTGCTCCATCTATTTGCTGCGCGAAAACAAGCTGGAGCTGTTCGCCACGCACGGCCTGCGCAAGGAGGCCGTGCATGTGACCAAGCTGAAGCTTGGCGAGGGCCTGGTCGGCACGATCGCCAACGAGGGCCGCGTGCTCAATCTCGCGGAAGCTTCCAGCCACGCGGAGTTCGTCTACCGCCCGGAAACCGGGGAAGAATCCTTCCACAGCTTTGCCGGCGTGCCGATCGTCTACCGCGAAGCGCCGGTCGGCGTGCTGTCGGTCCAGCACGACGATCCGCGCCGCTACGCCGATGTCGAGATCGAGGCGCTGCAGACGGTGGCGATGGTCCTGTCCGAACTGATCGCCAACGCCCGGCTGGTCGATGGCGCGCGCCGCAATCGCCTGCGCAGCGCGGGGCCGCTGCGGCTGAGCGGGCTCAAGTTGGTCGCCGGCATGGCCAAGGGGCAGGCGGTGTTCCACGAGCCGCAGGTGCTGATCGAACATACAGTGGCCGAGGATACCGAGGCGGAACGCGCGCGCGTCTACGGCGCCTTCCGCAAGATGCGCGAGCAGATCGACAATATCGAGCGCGAGGCGGAGTTCGGTACCGGCGAGCATCAGGAGATCCTCGAGACCTACCGCATGTTCGCTTATGACGAGGGCTGGTCGCGCCGGATCAACGAGGCGATCGATTCTGGCCTCACCGCCGAAGCGGCCATCGAGCGGGTTCAGCAGCGGACCCGGGCGCGGATGCGCGAAATCGACGATCCGATCCTGCAGGAACGGATGCACGATCTCGAGGACCTGGCGAACCGGCTGCTGCGGATCGTGTCGGGACGGATGGGCACGGCGGCGCAGACCGGCCTGCCGCACGACGCCATCCTCATCGCCCGCAACCTCGGACCGGCCGAACTGCTGGAATATGACAAGCGGCGCCTGAAGGGCGTGGTGCTGGAAGAAGGCTCGCTGACTGCGCATATGACCATCGTCGCCCGGGCGATGGGCGTGCCGGTGGTGGGCCGGCTGGCGGACGTGCGGCACATCGCCGAGGACGGCGACATGGTGCTGGTCGATGGCGACAACGGCAGCGTCATCATCCGCCCGTCGCGGCCGCTGCAGACCAGCTTTGAACAGCGCATGGCGCTAAGCCAGAAGCGGCGGGCGCAATATGAGGCGGTGCGCGGACTGGCCGCCGAAACGCTCGACGGCGCGCGGATGAGCGTGATGGTCAACGCCGGCCTGGCCGAGGACGCGGCCTCGCTGGAGCTGACCGGCGCCGACGGCATCGGCCTGTTCCGGACCGAATTCCAGTTCCTCGTGTCGGCGACGCTGCCCGGGCGCGAAAGCCAGCTCAAGCTGTACAAACGGGTGCTCGAGGCCGCGGGCGACAAGCCGGTGATTTTTCGTACGCTCGACATCGGCGGCGACAAGGCGCTGCCCTATCTCAGCACCGACAGCACCGAGGCGGAGAACCCGTCGATGGGCTGGCGCGCGCTGCGCTTGTCGCTCGACCGGTCGACGCTGATGAAGGCGCAGGCCCGAGCGCTGATCCAGGCGGCGTCCGGACGGGTGTTGCGCGTGATGTTCCCGATGATCTCCGAGCCATGGGAGTATGAACAGGCCCGCGCCCTGTTCGAAGAGCAGGTTGAATGGGCCGCTCGCGGCAACCGCAAGCTGCCCGAGCGCATCGAGTTCGGCGCGATGCTGGAAGTGCCAGCGCTGGCGGAGATGCTCGACCAGCTGTTGCCGCGCGTCGATTTCCTGTCGATCGGGACCAACGACCTGACCCAGTTCCTGTTCGCCGCCGACCGTGGCGACCCCCGGCTCGCCCAGCGCTACGACTGGCTCAGCCCGAGCATTCTGCGCTTCCTCAAGCGGGTGATCGACGCAACGGCCAAGTCCGGCACGCCCGTGCGGATTTGCGGGGAGATGGCCGGGCGCCCGCTCGAATGCATGGCGCTGATCGGCATTGGCGCGAACGGCTTTTCGATCACGCCAGCGGCGGTCGGGCCGATCAAGGCCTTGATCCGGTCGGTCGATGCCTCCGCGCTTCGGGCGAAGATGGACGGATGGCTGCAAAAGCCGCCGCAGGACCTGCGCCGGGCGCTGACCGAGTGGGCGCGCCGCCACGACGTCGCCGTCGGCTGACAATCGCCGCCGCGCGGTTGACAGGCCGCCTGCCGACTTGGACAACGGGCGGCGCGACGAGGGGTGACGAATGGACGAAGAGACTGAAGGCAGCGATTATGTGCCGGTCGGCCAGCGACTGCGGGCGGCGCGCGAGGAAAAGGGGCTGAGCCTCGACGATCTCGCGTCGGAAACCCGCATTCCCCATCGCCACCTGGAAAGTCTCGAACTGGGCGAATGGGACAAGCTGCCCGCCCCGACCTATTCCATCGGCTTCGCCAAATCCTACGCCGGAGCAGTCGGGCTCGACCGCGGCGAAGTGGGCGAGCAGCTGCGCACCGAAATGGGCGGCGGCTATCGCAACGATTCCTCGACCGTCGAACATTTCGAACCGATCGATCCTGCCCGGACCATGCCGAAATGGCTGGTGCTCGGGGCGATCGTGGCGATCGCGCTGGTGGTCCTGCTGTTCACATGGCTGCGCAACAGCTCGCTGGAAGAAGACACCGGGACCCCGGTGAACAGCGTGGCGGAAGCGCCGGCCAATCTACCGCCGCAGGCCGCCGCGCCGGTGGCCGCCAATCCGACCGGTCCCGTCGTGCTGACAGCGGTCGAGCCGGCGTGGATCGAGGTCAAGGACGGCGACCGGACGCTGTTCGCGGGCATCCTCGACACCGGCAAGACCTTCCCGATACCCGCCGATGCCGCCGCCCCGACGCTCAAGGCCGGCAAGCCCGAAGCGCTGCGCGTCAATGTCGGCGACGCGGTTGCCCCGCCGGTCGGGCCGGCCGGGCAGGTTGCGTCCAACGTCAGCCTGAAGCCCGCCGACCTGATGCGCGCCGGCCCGCAGGCCGCCGCACAGCCGCAGCCGCAAAATGCGGTGGCGCAATAGATTCATCGGCGCGTAAGCTGGCGCGGGTCATGAGTTTGAGCGAGTTCGCAAAGTGTTGGGGGAAATGATGAAGTCTGCGCGCCTGCGCATCCTGTCGGCCACGGCAATCGCCATGGCCGCGCTCTCCACGTCCGCCGCGGCGCAGCGACCGGCCAACGCCGACCAGCGCATGCTGGTGCTCGAACAGCAGGTCGCCGCCAGCCAGGCGACGGCAATCCGCCTCGAACAGCGGCTCGACGCGATCGAGCGGCAATTGCAGCAATTGATCAACCAGGGCGAAGTCAGCGGCCACACCGCCCAGCAGGCGCAGGCCGACATGGCCAAGCTGCGCAGCGACATGGACGCGCGGATGACGGCGCTGGAAAATGGCGCTCGGGCCGCCCCGCGCGAAACCGCTGCGATCGCCGATCCTGAGCCTGAAAGCCCCAAGAGCGAACCCAAGGTCGCGAGCGTGGAGCCGTCCAAGCCGGCGCCGGCGGACACAGACCCGGATCAGGCCGTGTCGGATCCCGGCGAGGACGCCTACTCCGAGGGCTTCCGCTTGTGGCGCGACGGCCAGTACGACCAGTCGATCACAGCCCTGCGCGCCTTCGTTTCCGGCTTCCCCAAACACCGGCGGGTCAGTTACGCCCGCAACCTTGTCGGACGCGCGTTGCTCGACAAGGGCCAGGCGAGGCCGGCGGCGGAAGCGCTGCTGGCCAATTATCGCGCCGATCCGAAAGGCGAACGCGCGGCCGACAGCCTTTATTACCTTGGCCAGGCGCTGATGAAGCTCAACCAGCCCAACCAGGCGTGCAAGGCCTATTCGGAGCTTGAAGACGTGTACGGCGCGTCGATCCGTGGCGAACTGAAATCGCTGGTCAATCAGGGCAAGGCCGACGCCAACTGCTCCTGATCCGGCGCTGGTCGCGCTCTTTGCCCGCGATCTCGACGCGCTGGCCGCGCCGGATGCGACGCTCGGAATCGCCGTTTCCGGTGGCCCGGATAGCCTAGCCCTGTTGCTGCTCGCCGTCGCGGCCAGGCCCGGGCAGATCGAAGCGGCAACCGTCGATCACCGCCTGCGCGCCGAAAGCGCAGCGGAAGCCGGCGACGTCGCCACATTGTGCGAAGACTTGGGCGTTCCCCATGCCACCCTCGCGGCGCAATGGGACCCCGCGCCGGAATCCGCAGTTCAGGAGCGGGCGCGTGCCGAACGCTACAGGCTGTTGGCGCAATGGGCGGAGGCGCGGGGACTTTCGGCACTGGCGACCGCGCACCATGCCGACGACCAGGCGGAAACTCTCCTGATGCGCCTCAATCGCGGGTCCGGGGTGCGCGGGTTGGCCGCAATGCGCCCGCGGGCGAGGGTGCCATCGTCCGAGCTGCCGCTCCTGCGCCCGCTGCTGGAATGGCGTCGCGAACGACTCGTGCAGGTGTGCGCCGACGCCGCCGTGTCGCCCGCCCACGACCCGAGCAACGCGGATTCGCATTACGAGCGGGTACGCGTGCGGCAGGCATTGGCCGCCGCGGATTGGCTGGACGTACCCGCAATCGCGCGGTCGGCCGCCAATCTTGCCGACACCGACGACGCGTTGGAATGGGCAACCGGACGAGTCTGGGACGATCTGGTCAAGCCGGGCGGAGGCGGCCTTGTCTTCGACCCGACTGGATTGCCGGACGAAATCCAGCGCCGCCTTGCCGCGCGGGCAATCGCAGCGACCGGGCGGGAAGGGGAGCCGGACAATCTGCGCGGCCGCGAAATCGATCAGCTGATGGTCACGCTGGCCAGCGGCGGCGTCGCGACCCTGCGCGGGGTGCGCTGTAGCGGCGGGGCGGCCTGGCAATTCTCACCAGCGCCGCCGCGGCGCGGCTAGGGCTCACTCGGGCGGCGGGACCGCCTGGTCGGTGGCTTCGCCGTTTTCGGCCTTGGCTCGGTCGATCATGTTCTGCAGGCACCCGGTGTGCCCGCCGGGGCCAACGGCCGAACAGCTCATTGTCCCGGTACGGCCGACATATTCGAAGCTCTTGGCGCGGGTTGCCCAGCTTTCGCGCTCCTGCCGCGTACCGCTCGTCCGATATTCCTCGGGAATGCGATAGCGTTCGGCCTCGGGCTTGCGCGCGCAAACCACGATCTCGCTGTCGGTCGAGCGCGGGCAGGGATCGTCGCCATAGACGATAACCTCGGCCAAGCGCGACGACTGCGCTGCGACCGGCGCAATCGGTGCAGCCATCGTGAAGGCCACGGCGCCCGCGGCAGAAAGAGAAATCAGCAGCTTGCTCATGTCAGAACCTTTCAGGGACAAAGCGGGCGAAGACATTGCAGGTTCCCCTTACACCCGCTTCGATAACGCAATTGCGACACGGCACGCCGCGCGGATGGCGCCGGTCAAAACGGGATAGGCGACCGCGCGCTGCGACCCGGCTTCGCGGGCTGTATCGCGATGCTCCAGCTCTTCCTCGCGAAAGCGGGCGATGTCGCCGGCCAGTTCAGGATCGCTGTCGCCAAGCTCTTCCAGCTGCTGCGCGTAATGCCGGTCGATCTCGGTCTCGACGGCGTCGGTGCAGGCCATGGCGGCTTCGGGACTGATCAGCGCCGTCCCGGCTCCAAGCGCGAAGCCCGCCGCATCCCAGAAGGGCTGCAGGGCGGTCGGACGCACGCGCCGCTGGGCCATCAACTCGTTGAACCGGTCGAGATGGCGCCGTTCCTGCATCGCCATGCGCGAAATCAGCTTCGCGCCGGGGGAATTGGGCCGCAAGATCGCCAGCTGTCCGGCGTAGATGCGGGTCGCGCCGAACTCCCCGGCCTGGTCGACCCGGATCATCGCGTCGCTATCGGGCTGGCGCACGCCCGGTCGCCACGGCCCGCTCACCGCGCCGTCCGCCGCCCCAGCGTCAGCCAGGCGATAGCGGCCGCACCGGTCAGCGACAGGATCGCATTCCAGCCAGCCATCGAAATGCCAAGGAAGGCGAACTGCACCTGGTCGCAACGGACCAGCGGGACCTTCATCAATTCCTTCAGCAGCTCTTCGGTGGACATGGCCTTGGCCGTGCTGGTGCAGGTGGTGAAGCCCTCGAAGACGCCCAGCTCGACGCCGGCATGATAAACGCCGATCGCGCCCGACACGGCAATCGCCGCCGCCGCGAGCAGGGTCAGAAGCCGCGACCGTTGCGCTTCCGCCGGGGCGGTGAAGGCCAGACCGGCAAGGACGATCGCCGCCGCGTGGGGCCAGCGTTGCCAGTAGCACATCTCACACGGATGAAGGCCGCCCAGATATTGCGACCCCAGCGCGCCGCCGAGCAGCGCGGTGGGAAGGAGAAGGGCGATCAGCCGCCCGATCTGGGGCGCGGTCATCGCCGCCGTACCGCGCGGTCCGCCGATCGCCGCTCCGGCCATGGGCCTAACGCGAACTCTTTTTGGCGCCGCCCGCCGATGCCACGGCCGAGCCGGTGCCAAGCCGCTTGAGGGTCTTCAGCGCATAATCGAGCTGGAAGTCCTTGATGCCCTTCTTCTCCAGCTCTTCGGCGGTGAAGGCGAAACGCGGATCCTTGGACGTGTCGTCCTGTTCCAACAGCTTGTCGTCGGCCTTGGCCTGCGCCAGCAAGTGGCGGCGAAGGTCGGCTTCGCGAACCCGCGGCCGGTCGTTGTAATCCGGGTCGGACAGCTGCGGAACGCCGATGTCGGGGTCAATCCCGCCGGCCTGGACCGACCGGCCCGACGGCGTGAAGTAACGCGCCGTGGTCAGCCGCAGGGCCGACCGCGGTCCGGTTTGGACGACCGTCTGGACGCTGCCCTTGCCGAAGCTCTTTTCGCCCATCACCAGCGCGCGGCGCTGGTCCTGAAGCGCGCCCGCGACGATTTCCGCCGCGGAAGCGGTGCCGGCATCGACCAGGATGACGATCGGGCGGCCGTGCGCCATGTCGCCGGCGCGGGCGTAATAGCGTTCGATGTCGCTCTTTTCACGGCCGCGCTGGGACACGATCTCGCCGCGTTCGAGGAAGGCGTCGCTGACCTCGACCGCCTGGTCGAGCAGGCCGCCCGGGTTGGAGCGGAGATCCAGGATGTAGCCCAGCGGCTTCCCGCCGGTGGCCTTGTCGATTGCCGTCAGCGCGGCCTTGGTCTCGTCCGCGACGTTGCCGGAGAAGGTGTTGATGTCGATGACTGCGACGCCGTCCTTCAGCTCCCACTTGACCGGGCGAAGCACGATCCGCTCGCGGGTCATGGTCACGTCGAACGGCTTTTCGCGGCCCGGACGGACGATGGTCATCTTGATCGCCGAACCGGGCGCGCCCCGCATCTTCTCGACCGCCTCGTCCAGCGTGGCGCCGTACAGCAGCTCGCTGTTGATATGGGTGATGTAATCGCCGGCCTTGATGCCCGCGCGCGATGCCGGCGTGTCTTCGGTCGGGGCGATCACCTTGACCGCGCCGTCCTCGATCGAAACCGTGATGCCAAGGCCGCCGTAATTGCCGTCGGTGGTGGTGCGCAGCGTGTCGAAATCGCTGTCCTCAAGGTAGGACGAATGCGGGTCGAGCGCGGCCAGCATGCCATCGATCGCGCCCTTCATCAGCGTCTTGTCGTCAATCTGGTCGACATAGGCGCCCTTGACCCGGTCATAGACGCTCATGAACTTTTCCAGCTCTTCGAAATTGGCCACGTCCGCGGCGGCCATCGAGCTGGTCGTCACCGGCACAAGCGCAAGCGCGCTGACGAGGGCCAAGGGAGGAAGGAGCGTGGGAATGATCTTCATCGGTCAGTGCCTTGAAATGGTCGCGGCGATCGCGGCCGGTTTAGCCGCCTTTTGGCCGTTTTGACAGCATCGCAGATGAACCTGCGATGAGAGCGGGAGAGACCGGATCGGCCCCGTTGTGCAACTGGATTTCGACGGGACCCAGCGCAATTCCGACGAAATCGCCCATTTTCACGCGCTCGCCTTTGGCCAGCGCCGTACCGGCATTGACCAGCACGGATTTCCAGCCGGCGCCATGGTCGATGATGACCACGCCGTCATAATCGCGAAACGGGCCGGCGAAGACGATCGTGCCGGCCGCCGGTGCGCTGAGCCGCTGGCCGCGGCGCGTGGCCAGCGTCGTCCCGCGCGACCGGACCCCGTTCGTGCTGACTTCCCCGAGCCCGTCCATCACGCGCGCATCGGCGGGCAGGCGATAGGCGATGCCCGGGCGGAACGGTTCGGCGCCGCCGCCCGGCAACGGCGCCGGGCCAAGGCTGGCCAGCGCCGACGCCTGCGCCGCGACAGAGCGCGAGGAGTCGGCAGTGCGGCGAACCTCATCGAGCGCCTCGCCGCGCGCGATGGCAATGTCGCCGGCACCAAGTGCCTGCGATCCGCGAGTGCCGGCCAGCGCCAGTGCGCGGTTCTCCAGCTCGGCAAAGGCCTTGCGGCTTGCGACCAGCCGGTTGCGGCCCGCGCGCACCTCCTGCGCCGCCTCTGCCGCCCGTTGGCGAAGCCGCGCGGCGCGGTCGATATCTCCGCGCAACGCCGCGGTCCGGGCCTCGATCGCGGGAGTCACGGCATCGACCAGTATGCGCAGCCGCACCAGCTCGGCGGTTGACCCAGAGCTCGCCAGCTGGAGCAGCGGCGGCCGGCGCGACGTCAGCACCAGCCCGCCGAGCAAGGCGCTCAGCGGCGCCTGCTCCCTTGCCAGCCGCTGTTGCTGCATGGCCAGTTGCGCCACTGCCAGCCGGGTCTTGGCGTCGGCGGCGCTGATGCCGGCTTCTGCGGCGGCGATCGCCTGGGCCGCGGCAAGCTGGCGGGCGTGGAGCCGGGCGGCCTCGTTGCGAGCCTTGCCGGCAAGCTTTTCCAACCGCTGCTGCTCCGCGACCGCGGCCGTAGCTTCCTTTTCGGCCTGGGCGATCTGCGCCTCGACCGTCGGACGCTCGGGTGCGGCCGGCGCGCTTGCGGTCACGCTAGCAGTGCCGGCGGCGAGCAGGGCGAATGCGACAAGGCGGACCACGGCCCTCAACCTTCGCGGTGATAAGGATGGTTGGCAAGGATCGACGTCGCCCGGAACAGCTGTTCGGCCAGCATGGCGCGGACCAGCAGGTGCGGCCAGGTCGCCGGTCCGAACGACAGCAAGAGGTCGGCATCGTCCCGTTCCGCGGGGCTGTGGCCGTCGGCGGCGCCGATCATGAAGCGGACCTCCCGCTTGCCGCCGTCGCGCCATTGTTCGAGCTTGTCCGCCAGCTGCATCGACGACAGCGCCTTGCCCTTTTCATCGAGCAGGACGGTGACGCTGTTGGGCGGAGCAGCCGGCCCGGACCGCCCGCCGTCGGGCAATTCGGTCAGCTTGACCGGCCAGGCGATGCGCTTGAGGTAGCGGTCGACCAGTTCGGCTTCCGCGGAGCGGCCGATCTTTCCCCGGGCGACGATGTGCAGCAGCAAAAGCTACTGCGGCGTGCCGGTGATGGAATAGGGCCAGCGAACCATCGTCTTGAACCCGTCGTAGACCAGGCGGGCGGCCTCGGCGATCGCACGCGGGCGGTTGTCGCCGCCACGGGCGAAGATGGCGATAGCGACGCGGTGCCCGTTGGGCAGGGTGATGAAGCCGACATCGCTGGAATAACCGTTGAGCGTTCCCGTCTTGTGGGCAACCACGCCTGCGGGAAGCAGGGCGCGCATTCGGTTCTTGCCGGTCTGGCAATCGGCCATCAGGTCAAGCAGATAGGCCCGGCTGGACGGCCGCAACAGTTCGCCCTTGTCGAGCCGCTGGAGAAACAAGGCGAAGGCGATCGGCGTCGTCGAATCGAGCTTTTCATACAGGTCGCGCTTGGCGCGCAGCAGCTGCGCGATCGTGCGATCGACCCGCATGCCCTCGACGTTGTGAAACTTGAGCCACTTCTGGATGGTCTTGGGACCGCCCAGATTGTCGAGCAGTAGGTCGGTGGCGTGATTGTCGCTGCGCACGATCATCGCCCGCATCAGGCTGGACGCGGTCCGGCCGGCGATCATGTCGTCGAGCGAACGGTCGCCGTTCTCGACATAGGACAAATAGGTCGCGGCGACCGCGACCTTGACCGTGCTGGCCATGGGATAATGATCCTGGCCGTGGACGTTGACGTTCTCGCCGGTGACCAGGTCGATCGCGGCAATGCCGACGTCCGCCGATTTGGTCGTGATCAGCGCCGACAGCTGGTTCTGCACCTGCGACGCGAACCGGCTTTGCGCAGCCGCCGGCTGGGCGACGAGCGCCAGCAGGCAGATCAGGAATCCGGTCAATCTATGCATCGGCTCACCCACCTTGAGCTGTTGCGGTTACTTTGTCGTCACCAAATGCCCACATTCGCTCCAAATTGTAAAATGTTCTTACTTCGGGGCGGAATAAGTGGACGATCACGTCGTCGGCATCGATTAGCACCCAGTCGGCCGCGGGCAACCCCTCGATCCTGGGCGATTTTCCGAACTCGCGCTTGACCCGCTCGGCCAACTTGGTCGCCATCGAGGCGACCTGGCGGGTCGAACGGCCGGATGCGACGACCATGTGGTCGGCGATGCTCGACTTGCCTTCCAGCGGGATGGAAACCACCTCGATCGCCTGGTCGTCGTCCAGCGATTTGAGAACGAGCTCATGGAGCTTGGCGACATCCCCCTGCGCGGACGCAGGGCTGCCGGCTTCAGCGGACGGGTCGGGCAAGGCTTCTCCTCATGTCGGCGACGCGCCGTTGCCGGCGGTTCCAGTAGAACCGGACGGTTTGCGGTGCCAGTTCGGGTTGTGCGCACGAATGGCCGTGGCGGAGGAAGCGTTCGTCGGCAGGTTCAGGAAAAGAAACGCCGGAAGGCTCCATTCCGTCCAGTGCTTGGCCTGGCCGGCCGGGCGGACAAACCCAGACAACCATCCCATCGCGTGCGCCGCGTGGGCGGACGCATCATAGCCCGGGCGGGGAAGCACTGCAATTGGAAGGAGTTGCGCGATCGATTGCCAGTCTTTCCAGCGGTGAAACTCGGCCACGGTGTCCGCTCCCATCAACCAGATGAAGCGGTCGTCCGGATGTTCGGCGACCAGCGCGGTAAGGGTGTCGATAGTGTAGCGCGTCCCCAGTCGCGCTTCGATATCGCTGACCGCGATCGGCGTGCCCGCCGCCATCGCTCGCGCCGATTGCAGCCGCGCATCATACGGTGCCATGTCGGTCGCGCCGGCCTTCAGCGGGTTGCCCGGCGACACCAGCCACCACAGTTCGTCAAGGGCAAGCGCGTCGATCGCCGCCAGGCTGAGCTGGCGGTGCCCTTCGTGGGCGGGATTGAACGACCCGCCCAGCAGTCCGACGCGCTTCATGGCGCTAGCCGCTAGCATGGCTGCCAATCGCCGCCTAATGTCGCGACGGGGCAAGGGGATCGGGATGCCGGATTTCGAAGCAGTCGGAGATGCCGTGACCGGCGGGATCGTCGCACGCGCGGTCGAGCCGGCGGCCGGCGAACAGGACGGTCGAACGCACGAGACCCGGTGCCTCAATTGCGGCTGCGAGCTGGTCGGGAAGTTCTGCCATTGCTGCGGGCAGCACGCCCATGTCCATCGGACGATCGGCGCGTGGTGGCACGATTTCCTGCACAGCGTCCTTCACCTGGACGGCAAGTTCGCCCGCACCATGCCGCTACTCGCGCTTCATCCCGGCCAACTCACGCGCCGCTATGCCCATGGCCAGCGCGCCCAGTTCATCTCGCCGCTGGCGCTGTTCCTGTTCACGGTGTTCCTGATGTTCGCGGTGTTCAGCGCCCTTGGCCACGACATCGGCGAGGATTTCGGCATCAGCCGCGGTGTCGAGGCGTCCCTCACCGAACAGCGCGAGGCCCTGCAAAAACTCGAAAGGCGCAAGGCCGAAGCCTTGACCGAAGGCGACGCGGCGGAGGCCGGCCGCGTCGATCAGCAGATCCCGCCGGTAAAGGCCGAGATCCGGGAGCTGGAAAAGCTCAAGCAGGACGGCGTTTCGAAGGCGGTCTTTTCCGAAGACGCCGAGATGGAAGGCGCCGGGACGTTCACGAGCGCCTACAAGAAAGCCAAGCAGAATCCGGAACTGCTGCTCTACAAGATCAAGGCCAACGCCTATAAATTCTCATGGGCGCTGATCCCGATCTCCGTGCCATTCGTCTGGGTGCTGTTCCTTCACCGCCGCCGGTACCGCGAACGCCTGACGGTCTACGACCACCTGGTGTTCGTGACTTATTCCATCGCGTTCATGAGCCTGTGGCTGATCGTCCTCATACTGCTCGGCGCGGCGGGACTGAAGAACGGCATCGTCGATGCCGTCATGTACCTCATTCCCCCGGTGCACATGTACCGGCAGCTGCGCGGCACCTACGACCTGTCGCGGTGGAGCGCGGCCTGGCGAACGGTCATGTTGCTGCTGTTCGCATCCCTGTCGCTGGGACTGTTCGGGACGCTGCTGGTGCTGATCGGGACGGGGCTAGGCTAGCTCCGGCAGGGGAATTTGGCGGCCATGATGCGGGTGACCGCTTCCGTCATGTCGATGCGCGCACGCTGCGCCGCGGGGATCGCCGACAACCGTTCCATGAATTCGCCGCTGCCCATCTTGCGCGGGCCCGGCGGCGCGCAGAAACGGGTCTTCCGACCGGCTGCCTTGTCCGCCTTCATCTGCGCCGCGGCCGCTTCGCCGGCAGCCTGGCCTTCCTGTTGCAATGCCTTGATCTCGCCGCCCGACAATAGGGCCAGCGGCCCCTTCGCCTTCAGCTTGGTGGCGCGATTGTGGAACGCCTCGGCATTCATGGTCTGCGCCGACGCGGGAGCGGCAACACAGGCGGCAAGCAACAACGGCAGGATGATACGCATCGTTTTCCCCTTTAGGCTCACGCCATGAAGGGATCAGCGATGAACCGCCGTTGAACCCTCAGGCGCCGGCGGGGGCCGGTCCGCCCAGCGGGCGCTGCTTGCGGGTCGACTTGGGGATCGACGATCCCGCCGTCGGGATCTCCGGACCGGACTTGCCGCCGCGCTCGATGGTGTCACCGGCGATGAGCTTCTTGATCTCGTCGCCGGACAGCGTTTCATATTCGAGCAGCGCCTGGGCAAGCGTTTCCAGTTCGTCGCGATGCTGTTCGAGCAAGGTCTTGGCCCGCTCGTAACCCTCGTCGACGATGCGCCGGATTTCCTTGTCGATCAGCTGCGCCGTTTCGTTCGACATCTGCCGCTGGCGGTTGACGTTATAGCCCAGGAACACTTCCTCGTCGGCCTCCGCATATTGCAGCGGGCCGAGCGTGTCGGACATGCCCCAGCGGGTGACCATGTCGCGGGCAAGGCCGGTGGCGTAGCTGATGTCGCTCGACGCTCCGGAACTGACCTTGTCGTAACCGAAGATGACTTCCTCGGCGACGCGGCCGCCCATCGACACGGCGAGGTTCGCGTACATCTTGTCACGGTGATAGCTGTAGCTGTCGCGTTCCGGCAGGCGCATGACCAGGCCCAGCGCGCGGCCGCGCGGGATGATCGTCGCCTTGTGGATCGGGTCGGACGCCGGCTCGTGCAGCGCGACGATGGCGTGACCGGCCTCGTGATATGCGGTCATCCGCTTCTCGTCCTCGGTCATGACCATGGACTTGCGCTCGGACCCCATCAGCACCTTGTCCTTGGCGTCTTCGAACTCCTGCATCGCGACCAGGCGCTTGCCCTTGCGGGCCGCCCACAGCGCGGCTTCGTTGACCAGGTTGGCCAGGTCCGCACCGGAAAAGCCGGGCGTTCCGCGGGCGATCACGCGCGGGTCGACGTCGGGCGCCAGCGGCACTTTCTTCATGTGCACGGCAAGGATCTTCTCACGGCCCTCGATGTCCGGGCGCGGAACGACAACCTGGCGGTCGAAGCGGCCCGGGCGCAGCAGCGCGGGATCGAGCACGTCCGGCCGGTTGGTTGCCGCGATGATGATGATGCCTTCGTTGGCCTCGAAGCCGTCCATTTCGACCAGCAGCTGGTTGAGCGTCTGTTCGCGCTCGTCGTTGCCGTTGCCGAGGCCGGCTCCGCGATGGCGGCCGACGGCGTCGATTTCGTCGATGAACAGGATGCAGGGCGCCGACTTCTTCGCCTGCTCGAACATGTCGCGCACGCGGCTGGCGCCGACGCCGACGAACATCTCGACAAAGTCGGAGCCGGAGATGGTGAAGAAGGGTACGCCCGCTTCACCCGCGATGGCGCGGGCGAGCAGCGTCTTGCCGGTGCCGGGCGAGCCGACGAGCAGCGCACCCTTGGGGATCTTGCCGCCAAGCCGGGCGAACTTGCCCGGGTCCTTCAGATATTCGACGATTTCCTGAAGCTCTTCGCGGGCTTCGTCGATGCCGGCGACGTCGGCGAAGGTCACGCGGCCTTCCTTCTGCGTCAGCATGCGCGCGCGGCTCTTGCCGAAGCCCATCGCTCCGGAGCCCGCGTTCTTCTGCATCTGGCGCATGACGAAGAAGCTGATGCCAATGATCAGCAGCAGCGGCAGCGAATTGTAGAGCATCAGCATCCAGATGGACGAACCTTCCTCCGCCTTCACCTGGACGTCGACGCCCTTGCCGATGAGGGTGGAGGAGATTTGCGCGTCGGCCGGGGCCGTGGTGCGGAAATCGGCGCCGTCGGTCAGCTTGCCGGAAATGAGGCTGTTTCCGCCCGGGGTCGACGACATGGTCACCGACCGCACATTGCCTTCATTTACCTGGCGGACGAATTCGGAATAGCCGATGGCGTTGCCGGCGGTGGCGCTGGTGCTGCCGCCGATCATCTGCACGAACAATACCAGCCCGAAGAGGATGCCGACCCAGATCAGCAGGCTCTTCACCCAGGGATTGGCGGGCTTTTTCTCGTTCATCGGGTCCCTCGCATCACGGGCGCAATGCCCTTTGCGCTAAGATAGGCGCATCATAAGCAATAACAATGTCAGCTTGACGAGAGGTGAAGGCGGGCGGGAGGCGCGCCAGCAGCGTTGTCGCCCGTCGCTTCACTCCGGCGCTCTAACGCTTCGACATGCCCCCGGCATGCCGGCGTTGGAGCGGGTGAAGGGAATCGAACCCTCGTCGTAAGCTTGGAAGGCTTCTGCTCTACCATTGAGCTACACCCGCTTGGCAGCGGTCGCGGCAATGCCATCGGGCGTCGGCACCCGTCAACTCCATTGCCAAGTGATTGAACCGCTTGACGAACCGCGAGCCGCTCCCCTACCCAAGGTGCCGATGGCTCACCTGAACGCCTTTGCCGCAACCTCGACCGTCCACTGCTGGTGGCGCGGGACGACCCTTGCGGCGCGATGGCGCGACTGATCGACTAGCCACTTACGATCTTTCGACTGCCCGCCCGCCAACCGGCGGGCTTTTTTGTTTCAGGAACGACCATCATGACCATCACCACTGCCTTGCTTCGCGACGCTCCGGCCCCGGCCGCCACTGCCGCCCCGGGACCGGTCGACCACGGCCCGGTGCCCAACCCCCTACCGCTACTGCTGAGCGGCGAGGACCTGACCAGCGACCAGTCCGAACATCTGTTCGAGCGGCTGGTGCTGGGCAAGCTCGAGCCGGCGGAGATTGCCGGAATGCTGATCGCGCTGAGGATGAAGGGCGAAACGGCGGACGAGATGATCGGTGCGGCCCGGGCCCTGTCGTCAGCCGCGACCCCGTTCGACCGGCCGGACTATTTGTTCGCGGACTGCTGCGGCACCGGCGGCGACGGGTCGGGCACGATCAACGTGTCGACCGCCGCGGCCTTCGTTGCCGCCGCCGCCGGCCTGCCGGTGGTCAAGCACGGCAATCGCAGCGTCAGCTCGCAATGCGGGTCCGCCGACGTGCTCGAGGCGCTCGGCGCGAAGATCGACGTGTCGCCGGACGAATCGCGCAAGATCCTCGACGACACCGGTTTCTGCTTCCTCTTCGCGCCTGCCTATCATCCGGGGATGAAACATGCCGCGCTGGTCCGCCGCCAATTGTCGGTGCGCACAGTGATGAACCTGCTTGGTCCCTGCGTGAATCCGGCCAGCCCGCGCGTGCAGTTGCTCGGGGTCGCGGATCCCAGGATGCTGCGCCGGATCGGCGCGACCCTGGACGCGATGGGCGTCGAGCAGGCGATGATCGTCCATGGCAGCGGCGTCGACGAAGTTGCGCTCCACGCCGAAACCCGAGCGCTGATGCTTCGTAATGGGGAGATGGAGGAGATCGTCATCACTCCCGAAGACGCCGGGATCGAGCGCGCGCCATTGAGCAGCGTCACCGGCGGCGACCCGGCGGAGAATGCGGCCAGACTGCGTGCCCTCCTCGATGGCAAGGGTCAGGCCGAAGAGCGCGACGTGGTCGCGCTGAATGCCGGCGCGTTGCTGGCAACCGCTGGCAAGGCGGAGGATTTCAAATCAGGCGTGGCGATCGCCGCCGATGCGCTGGCCAGCGGCGCGGCCGGCAAGTTGCTCGACCGCTATACCGAGGCGAGCAATGGCTGAGGGCATTCTTGGCCGGATCGAGGCTGCCAAGCAGGCCGAGATTGCGGAACGGTTCGCGGGCGTCACGCTCGATTCGCTGCGCCGGCAGGCGCGGCCGTCGACCCGCGACTTCGCCGCCGCGCTCGCAAAGCCCGGCAGCCGCTTCATCCTCGAGATCAAGAAAGCGTCGCCGTCGGCGGGCGCAATCCGGCCAGGCGCCGACCCGGCGGCGATCGCGCGCGGCTATGCCGGCGTGGCCGACGCGCTCAGCGTGCTGACCGACGCGGGCTTCTTCGGCGGGTCGACCGACGATCTCGCCGCCGCCCGCCGTGCGTTCGACGGGCCGATCCTGGCCAAGGACTTCTTCATCGACGCGCGCCAGGTGGTCGAAGCGCGCATCGCCGGCGCCGACGCGGTGCTGGTGATGATGTCGCTGGTCGGCGACGCCATCGCCCACGACCTCATCGCCGAGGCCCAGCGGCTCGGCATGGAAGCCTTGGTGGAGGTCCATGACGAGGCCGAGATGCACCGGGCGAAAGCACTTGGCGCCCGAGTCATCGGCATCAACAACCGCGATCTGCGCGACCTGTCCATCGACCTTGCCACCACCGTCCGGCTGGCGCGTCTGGCGGGCGATGCGGTGCTGGTATCGGAATCGGGCATTTCCACCCGCAACGACGTCGACCTGCTCGCGCGTCACGTCGACGCCTTCCTCGTCGGCAGTTCGCTGATGAAATCCGATAATCCCGCCGCCGCCTCGCGCGATCTTGTCTTCGGGCGGGTTAAATTGTGCGGCCTGCGGACCGAACGGGACATCGAAGCGGCGGCACCGGCGACCTTCGCCGGTTTCGTTTTCGTCCCGCCGAGCCCGCGCCATATCATTCCGGGCGACGCCGCGCCGCTGGCCGGGCTGGCGCGCAGCCGCGGCGTCCTTCCGGTCGGTGTGTTCCAGGACGCGCCGCTCAACGTGGTCAGCGACCTTGCGGCGCTGCTTAATCTTCACGCGGTGCAGCTGCACGGGGCGGAGGACGAAACCTATGTCCGCCGCCTGAAGCGGGAGCTCGACGGTCATTGCGAGGTGTGGACGGCGGTGTCCGTCGGCCGTGGCCCGATCGCTTTCCGCGACGGCCACCGGACGCTGTTCGACAACGGGCCGGGCGGCACCGGCCGGCCGTTCGACTGGAACCAGATTCGCGATCATGCCCGGCTTCAGACCGGGCTTGTCGCGGGCGGACTTGGCACGGCCAACGTCCGTGAAGCGGCCGCGCTCGGCGCCTATGCGATCGACGTCGGCTCGTCGGTGGATTCCTCGCCCGGCGTCAAATCGCCGCGCAGGATCGCAGAGGTGTTCGATGCGCTTCGCGCGCCGTCCCGGCGAGAGGTCGAACGGTGCGACTGAGCGGCCGCTTTGGCCGGTTCGGCGGCGCCTATGTGCCCGAAATCCTGATGCCCGCGCTCGAACAACTCGAAGCCGCGTTCCTCGACACGCGGAACGATCCGGAATTCGCGGCCCAGCTCGACGACCTTTTGCGCAACTACGCCGGCCGGCCCACGCCGCTGACCCGCGCCGCCAATCTTCCCGGCACCATCTTCCTGAAGCGCGAGGACCTGCTCCACGGCGGCGCGCACAAGACCAACCAGGTGCTGGGCCAGGCGCTGCTCGCCAAGCGGATGGGCAAGACCCGGCTGATCGCGGAAACCGGTGCCGGTCAGCATGGCGTGGCCACCGCCATCGTTGGTGCGCTGTTCGGCTTCGACACCCAGATCTACATGGGCGCCGACGACGTCGAACGGCAGCAGCTCAACGTCTTCCGGATGGAATTGATGGGCGCGCGGGTGATCCCCGTGACCGCCGGAGACCGCACGTTGAAGGACGCGGTCAACGAGGCCCTGCGCGACTGGTCGGCCAGCTTCGCCGACACCCATTACCTGCTCGGTACGGCCGCCGGTCCGCACCCTTTCCCGCTGATGGTTCGCGAATACCAACGGGTGATCGGCAAGGAATCACGGGCGCAGGTGCTGGAATTTGCGGGCCGGCTCCCCGACAAGGTCGTCGCCTGCGTTGGCGGCGGCTCCAACGCCATTGGCCTGTTCGCCGACTTCGTCGAGGACCCGGTCGACCTCATCGGCGTCGAGGCGGCGGGCAAGGGGCTCGACGGGACCGAACACGGAGCGACCCTGCTGCGCGGCCGGCCGGGCATTCTCCACGGTGCAGAGACCTATGTGCTGCAGGACGAGGACGGGCAGATTTCCGACAGCTGGTCGGTGTCGGCCGGGCTCGACTATCCCGGCGTCGGACCGGAACATGCCCACCTCAAGGACAGCGGCCGCGCCGCCTATGTCGGGGTCACCGATGGCGAGGCGATGGATGCGTTCCGGCTGCTGGCGGAAAAGACCGGCATCCTGTGCGCATTCGAATCCGCTCATGCGCTGGCACATGCGCTGAAGATCGCCCGCGAACGGCCGGACGATGTCATCGTCGTCGGCCTGTCCGGGCGCGGCGACAAGGATGTCGCGCAGGCCAAGGCCCTGCTGCGCGAGGCTGCATGAACCGTTACGCGACCATGTTCGACCGGCTGGACGGCGAAGGCGCGTTCGGCGCGTTCCTGATGCTTGGCGACCCCGACCCGGAACGGTGCGCCGGCCTGCTCGACGCCGTCGTGCGCGGCGGCGCCGACATGGTGGAGGTTGGCATTCCCTATTCCGATCCGGTGGCGGACGGCCCGGTCATCCAGGCGGCGGCGCAGCGCGCGCTCGCCGCCGGCGTTCGCACCGCCCAATGCTTCGACCTCATCGCCGGATTCCGAACGCGCCATCCGCAGGTGCCGGTCGGCATCCTGACCTACGCCAATTTGGTGGTGGCTCGCGGGCGCGACGCATTCTTCGACCGGGCGACTGCGGCGGGCGCGGACAGCCTGCTGGTCGCCGACCTGCCGGCGTTCGAAGCGCCGCCCTGGGCCGAGGCCATGCGGGCGGCGGGCATCGATCCTGTGCTGATCGCCGCCGCCAACACGCCCGACGAGACGCTGGGAAGGATCGCCCGCCTGGCCGGCGGCTACACCTATTGCGTCAGCCGCGCCGGGATCACCGGCACGCACAAGGCTGGCGAATTCGACCGCGCTCTGGTCGATCGCCTGCACGACGCCGGCGCTCCGCCGCCGGTCTACGGCTTCGGCATCGCCACGCCCGACGACGTCCGGGCCGCGCTCCGGACCGGCGCCGCGGGCGTCATCTGCGGCTCCGCGATCGTCCGCACGGCGGCCGAGGGCGGCGACGTGGAGGCACTGGTTCGCGGGCTGAAGGACGCCACTCGGGAACGACTCGCCACCGCGATGATTTGACTCCGCCGTCCGCTAGGAGGCGCAACAGCATGGCAGCACGTCCCGTTTGGAGAGGCCAGATCCGCCTCGCCCTAGTTTCGATCCCGGTAGAACTCTACCCGGCGACGAAGACCGGCGCGTCCATCTCCTTTCACCAGGTGCACGAACCAAGCGGCAAGCGCATCCGCTATGAAAAGGTTGTGCCCGGCATCGGCCCCGTCGACCGCGACGAGATCATGAAGGGCTATGAGGTGTCGAAGGGCGAATATGTCCTGCTCGACCCCGAAGAAATCGAGAAGGTGAAGCTCGAAAGCCGCAAGACGCTCGACCTCGTCCAGTTCGTCGACATCGGCGACATCGACGCGATGTACTTCGAAAAGCCCTATTACGTGGTCCCGGCCGACGACCTGGCCGAAGAAGCGTTCATCGTCGTTCGCGAGGCGCTGCGCAAAGCGCGCAAGGTTGGCATCGGCCAGCTGGCGATGCGCGGGCAGGAACATGTCATCGCGATCAAGCCGTGCGGCAAGGGCATGCTGCTGGAAACGCTCCGCTACGCCGACGAGGTGCGCAAGGCCGGCAGCTACTTCAACGAGATCGGTGACGCGAAGCCGGACGCCGACCTGCTCGACCTCGCCTCGACCCTGATCGAAAAGAAGGCGGGTGAATTCGACGCCAAGGAATTTCACAACCGCTATGTCGATGCGCTGCAGAAACTGATCGAACAGAAGCGCAAGACCAAGGGCAAGGTCATCCAGGATCCGGACGAAGATGCGCCCGCCGACCGGTCCAACGTCATCGACCTGATGGCCGCGTTGAAGAAGAGCCTTGGCGACGACGCCAAGGCCACGCCCAAGGCCAAGTCGAAAGCCAAGCCGAAAGCCGCGGCGCCGAAGAAGAAGGCCGCCGGCGGGCGGAAGTAAGCGATGGCGCGCGCTTCCAAGACGCTCGACATCAAGACCTACAATGCGAAGCGCGACTTCTCGAAAACGAAGGAGCCCAAGGGCCGCAAGCTGAAAGGGACCGGCGACAGCTTCGTCGTCCAGAAGCACGAAGCGTCGCGGCTGCACTGGGACTTTCGGCTGGAACTGGACGGCGTGCTCAAAAGCTGGGCCGTGCCAAAGGGCCCGAGTCTCGACCCGGGGACCAACCGGCTGGCGATGCGAACCGAAGATCATCCGCTCGACTACGGCACGTTCGAAGGCACCATCCCCGAAGGCGAATATGGCGGCGGCACGGTGATGCTGTGGGACCGCGGCCGGTGGATCCCGCATCCCGACAAGGACCCCAGCAAGACGATCGAGGAGGGCCACCTCCACTTCACGCTCGAAGGCGAGCGGATGAAGGGCGAATGGGTGATGTTCCGGATGAAGGCCAAGCCCGGCGAAAAGGGCGAGGCGTGGATGCTCAAGAAGGTCACCGACGACGAAGCGCGCGCCGATGACGGCGACGCGTTGGTCGACCACTGCACCGACAGCGTAACGACAGGACGGACCATGGCCGAAATCGCTTCCGGCAGCGACGTGTGGAAATCCAATCGCGGCGGGACGTCGGGCGGCCGGACGAAGAAGGCACCCGCGGCCGCTCCGCCCGAATTCCAGTCGCCGCAAAAGGCGACCCTGGTGGACGACGTGCCGACCGGCCCGGGCTGGCTGTTCGAATATAAATATGACGGCTACCGGCTACTGCTTGCCACCGGCGATGGCGCGGTCACCGCCTGGACCCGCAACGGCAAGGACTGGAGCGACAAGTTTCGCAGCCTCGCCAAGGCCGCGGAAAAGCTTCCGCCCGGTTGCCTGATCGATGGCGAGGCGGTGGCGCTTACCAAGGACGGCAAGCCCGATTTCCAGTTGCTGCAGTCGACGCTGAAGGACGGGAAGGGCGCGAACCTTGCCTATTACGCCTTCGACCTGCTGGTCGATCGCGGCGAGGACATCACCAAGCTCCCCAATATCGAGCGCAAGATGCGCCTGCAGACGCTCCTCAAGGGTGCGCCGACGGCGATCCTGTACGGCGACCATATCGACGGCAAGGGCGAGGCACTGTTCAACGCCGTCTGCAAGGACGGCGGCGAAGGGATCATCGCCAAGAAGGCTGACGCGCCCTATCGCCACGGCCGGTCTAAAAGCTGGCTGAAGATCAAATGTATCGAGCGACAGGAATTCGTCGTCGTCGGCTGGGTCGAAAGCGACCGCCGCATCGGCTTTCGCTCGCTGCTGCTGGCGGCCAAGGACAAGGGCAAGCTCAGCTACGTCGGCAAGGTCGGCACCGGCTTCAATACGCAGATGCTCCACGATCTTATGGAGCTGATGAAGCCGCTGGAAGTGAAGGCCGCGCCGGTCGAAATCCCGCGGACGGAACGCAAGGGCGCGCATTTCATCAAGCCGCAATTGGTGGCGGAGGTCGCGTTCACCGAATTCACCTCGGACAACATCCTGCGCCATCCCAGTTTTATCGCGCTGCGCGACGACAAGCCGGCGTCGGAAGTGGTGGTCGAAACCCCCGCCGACCTGCCCAAGGCCGCGAAGGCGGCGTCCACGAAGGCCAAGACCAAGGGCAAGAGCGCAACGCGGGACTATGCCACGCCAGAAAGTCTTGGCGTGCGGATCAGCAGCACCGACCGGGCGATCTTCCCGACAGAGAAACTAACGAAGGGCGACCTCGCGGCTTATTATGCTGCGATCGGCCCGCTGATCATGCCGGACAGCGGCAATCGCCCGATCACCCTGATCCGCTGCCCGCAAGGCAGGGCCAAGAAATGCTTTTTCCAGAAGCATGACACCGGGTCGATGGGCGACTTCGTCAAACAGGTGGAGATCCGGGAGAAGAAGGGCGGCACGGCCGAATATCTCTGCTTCGACGACATTCGCGGACTGCTCGGCTGCGTGCAGATGGGGACGATCGAATTCCATGGCTGGGGCAGCCGCGCCGATAATGTCGAACATCCCGACCGGCTGGTGTTCGACCTGGATCCCGACGAAGGATTGAAGTTCGCCGACGTGCGCGACGCCGCGCGGCGCATCCGCGACCTGCTCAAGGACATGGGCCTGGAAACCTTTCCCATGCTGACCGGCGGCAAGGGCGTGCACGTGGTCGCTCCGCTCGACGCGTCGGCGGACTGGGATGCGGTGACCAGTTTTGCCGAGCGCTTCGCCCGCGCGGTAGCGGAAGCGGAGCCGGAAATGTTCACCGCCAACATGCGCAAGGTGCAGCGCAAGGGCCGCATCTTCCTAGACTGGCTGCGCAACCAGCGCGGATCGACCGCAGTGATGCCCTATTCCGCCCGCGCCCGCGAAGGCGCGCCGGTCGCGGTGCCCGTGGCGTGGGCCGAATTGGACGATTTCAAGGGCGGCAATGCCTTCACCATCCGCGATGTGGACAGGCTGTTCGAGCGTGCGGAGTCAAATGCGCTCAAGGGCTGGGGCGACGTGAAGCAGGCCCTTCCGGAGGCATAAGGTTTTCGCGCCATGGCGGTCGCTTCCATGGCATGTCCCGAGGTGCGGAACATTCAGATTGAAGCTGCTTGCAGGGCGGGTCGATCACCCTTTCCCAATCGCGTTCGATTGCGATCTTGGACCCCGTTCGAAGCATGAAATCGACCCGTTCCCGGCCGATACCGCGTATGTCGATCCCGTAGACCTTGCCGCGCTGCAGCCGGGCGATTCCAGCAGCGGTAAATTTCTCAAGCGGAACGCCGATTGCGAAGGGCATCTGCACGTCGAAGCAGGAATGCCAGACTGGGCCTTTTTCATCCTGTTTTAACATCCACAGCACTTGAGACTGGTCGAACAGCTCAACTTGCGAAAAACAGTAATTGCGGTTCTGGAGCCCGACCAAGCGCCAAAGACTCCACGGAAAATCGACCAGTAGCCGACCGTTATGCCAATTGACGATGATGTCGCGGGCGGGCGGCTGGCACGAAGTCAGTAACAACATCAGCCCCGCGAGCAGGGTGACGCGGCCGGCCCGCGCCAGGTGCGAAATGCTACCGATCCGCGAAATAGTCCGTTGCCCGAACCAGCCCGTCAAGGATGCCGGGCTCGTTGTAGAGGTGCCCGCCGTCGGGGATGATCTGCAGGTCGACTTCCGGCCAGGCCTTTTTCAATGACCAGGCCGCGCTCGGCGGGGTGCAGGTGTCGTGGCGGCCTTGGACGATGATGCCGGGAATGCCCTTGAGCTTGCTTGCTCCGGCAAGCAGCTCGCCTTCCTCAAGCCAGCCGCCGTTGACCATGTAGTGATTCTCGATCCGGGCGATGGCGACCGCTACTTCGGGACTGGTGAAATGCTCCATCGTCTCCGCGTTTGGCAATACGGTGACGGTGTTGCCTTCCCACGCGCTCCACGCCTGCGCGGCGCGGAGCTGGACGGCCTTGTCGTCGCTGGTCAGCTGGCGCTGGTAGGCTTCGACCAGGTTGTCGCGCTCGCCTTCCGGGATGGGCGCGAGGAAATCCTCGAACTTGTCGGGGTAGACCTGCGATGCCCCGCCCGGGGCAAACAGCCAGTCGATTTCATACTGGTCGAACAGGAAGATGCCTCGCAGCACCAGCTCGGTGACCCGGTCCGGATAACGTTCCGCATAAGTGATCGACAGCGTCGAGCCCCAGCTGCCGCCGAACACCAGCCATTTGTCGACTTGCGCGACTTCCGTCCGCAGCTTCTCGATGTCGCCAACAAGGTCATCGGTGGTGTTGTTTTCAAGGCTCGCATAGGGCGTCGACTTGCCGCAGCCGCGCTGGTCGAACACCAGGATCTTGTACTTGTCCGGATCGAACTGGCGGCGATGCTCGGGGGAGGATCCGCCGCCCGGGCCGCCATGCAGAAACACTGCCGGCTTGCCGTCCGGATTGCCGCTCAATTCCCAGTACAGGCTGTGGCCGTTGCCGACATCCAGCATGCCGGTCTGATACGGTTCGAACGCCGGATACAATCCGCGGCGGTTGCCGGTTTGCGTGTCCATCTAGAAGCTCATCTCCGAATAGACCCGGCTGACGTCGCCGTTCCACGGGCCGTGATAAAGGTCGAGCAGTCGGTCGGCGGGCGTCTTGCCGCTGGCGACGATCTCGTGAAGCGGATTGAGGAAGCCGCTTTCATTGTCCCCGGCCGAATTGAGCTGGCCGCGCCGCGCCAGCCCGCCGGCGGCGATGTCGAGCACTTGCCGGGCAAGGTCGTGCACTGTCCCGCCTCCCGGCGCCGGCGCCTTCAGCGCCAGCCGCGGCACGTCGCGCCGCAATTGCTCATGCTCCGCGATCGACCAATGCTTAACCAGGTCCCACGCGGCGTCGAGCGCGCTGTCATCGTACAGCAGGCCGACCCACAGCGCCGGAAGCGCACAGATGCGATTCCAGGGTCCGCCATCCGCGCCGCGCATCTCAAGGAAACTCTTCAGCCGAACCTCGGGAAAGATGGTCGACAAATGGTCGGTGAAATCGGCCAGCCGAGGCTTCTCGCCCGGCAGATGCGGAAGCTTGCCGTCCATGAAGGCGCGGAAGCTTTCGCCGGCGACATCCAGATACTTCCCGTCGCGGTACAGGAAGTACATCGGCACATCGAGCGCATAGTCGAGATAGCGTTCGTACCCGAACCCGTCTTCGAACACGAAGGGCAGCATGCCCGTGCGGTCGGGGTCGGTATCTTCCCAGATATGACTGCGGAAACTGAGATAGCCGTTGGGCTTGCCCTCGGTGAACGGCGAATTGGCGAACAGGGCGGTGGCCACCGGCTGCAGCGCCAGGCCGACCCGGAATTTCTTCACCATGTCGGCTTCGGACCAGTAATCCAGGTTGGTCTGGATGGTGCAGGTGCGCAGCATCATGTCGAGGCCAAGGGTGCCGACCTTGGGCATGTAATTGAGCATGATCGCATAGCGGCCCTTGGGCATGATCGGCAGCTCGGCGCGGGTCTTGTCCGGCCACATGCCGAGGCCCAGGAAACCGATCCCCAGTTTCTCTCCGACCGCCTTGCACTGGGTCAGGTGACGCCCGGCCTCGGCGCAGGTCTGGTGCAGCGTTTCGAGCGCCGCACCGGACAATTCGAACTGCCCCGCCGGTTCCAGGCTGATGGTCCCGTCCGGCCCGGACAAGGCGATGACGTTTCCGCCTTCAATCACCGGTTGCCAGCTATATTCGGTCAGGCCGTTCAGCAGGTCGCGGATGCCGCCGGTCTCGTCGTAGGACGGGGCTCGAAAGTCGGCCGTGCGATAGACGAACTTCTCGTGCTCGGTGCCGATCAGCCACGCCTCGCGCCGCTTTTCCCCGGCCGCGAACGTGGCCAGCAGGTCGTCGCGGCTCTCGACCGCTGCGCTTTCGCTATCGTCTGTCCGAGTGGTCATGCCCGCCGGCGCTTAGCGCCAGTCACCGACAAGCGCCATATAGGCAGCCAGCGCGGCCAGCGCGGCCGTCTCCGCGCGCAGGATGCGCGGGCCCAGGGAAATCGGCACGGCTGCCTCCGCGGCCCGGATCGCGACACGCTCATCGTCGGTGAAGCCGCCCTCCGGTCCGGTCAGGATAGTCGCGGGCCCGGACTTGAACGCGGCCGCTGCCGGCTCACCGCCATGCTCATCGGCGAAGTACAGCGGCCGCGCCGCGTCGCGCTGCTGCAGCAGTTTCGCCAGCGGTAAAGGCTCGTCGATCTGCGGCAGCCGCGTCCGCCCGCACTGCTCGGCCGCCTCGATCGCGATGGACTGGAGCCGCTCCAGCTTGACCCGCTCGACGATGGTTCGCTGGGTGATCACCGGGCACAGCCGCGCCACGCCCAGCTCGGTCGCCTTTTCGATCAGCCAGTCGGTCTGCGTCCGCTTCACCGGCGCGAATGCCAGCCACACGTCCGGTACGCTTTCCGCCTCGCGGGTCCGCCGTTCGACCGCCAGAGTCATCCGCTTCTTTCCGACCTCGGCGATGCGGGCCAGCCACTCGCCGGAGCTGCCGTCGAACAGCAGCAGATCGGCGCCCGCGCCCAGCCGCATCACGTTGCCAAGGTAATTGGCCTGTCCGGCCTCCAGCTCGACAGTCGCGCCCTCGCCAAGCGTTGCCCGCACGAACAGGCGCGGCAGACTTTTTGGGGGCCAGGCGGGCGTTGCAGGCATCATCGCGCTTTACCAACGCAATCCGCGCCGCACCATGCGCTGCGGCTTCCCTCGCCAGGCTGATCGAAAGCCGGTCGCACATCTGGCCGGTCGCGGGCGGCGCGGCCTTTGCCAGCGAACGGTCGGAAAACGGCGGACCGGGGGCAGAGACGGTGCGGCTGAAATACATACCGCGGGGCAAATGACCCCGGGCCGTCAGTGCGGCTTGTAACTGGCGATCGGCTGCAGCACGCCGAAGGTCTCGACAGAAGGCTCGCCGGCCAGCTTGGGCAAGTCTATCGTTGTTTCCTTGCAGGCAGTGTCGGGCAGGCGGTCGAGCAAGTCGCGAATAAGCGTCAGCCGCCCGCGCTTCTGGTCGTTGAAATCGACCAGAGTCCACGGCGCGTACTCGCTGTGCGTGGCTTTCAGCATCGCCTCGCGGGCCTTGGTATAATCGTCGTAATGGTCGCGCGCAGCGACATCGATCGGCGACAGTTTCCAGCGCTTGAGCGGATCGGCGAGCCGCTCTGCGAACCGCTCTTCCTGAACGTCCTGGTCGCAGGTCAGCCAATATTTGAACAGCAGGATGCCGTCGTCGACCAGCATGCGTTCGAACGTCGGTGCCGCCTTCAGGAAAGCCTCGACCTCTGACGGCGTGGCAAAGCCCATGACCTGTTCGACGCCCGCGCGATTGTACCAGCTGCGGTCGAACAGCGCGATCCGCCCCCGCGTCGGCAAATGCGCGACATAGCGCTGGAAATACCATTGCCCGGCTTCCGCCTCGCTCGGCTTGGGCAGAGCGACGACACTGCATTGACGCGGGTTGATATGGCGGGCGATGGCCTGGATGGCGCCGCCCTTTCCGGCGGTGTCGCGGCCCTCGAACAGTACGACCACGCGCTGCCCGGTCGCCGCGACCCAATGAGCCATCGCCACCAGCTCGCTGTGCAGCGGCTCAAGTAACGCTTCATACTTCTTGCGCTTCAGACGACCCATGATCGCGACCCCGTTAAGCCGACGCTTCGTCTATCCGCTCGGCCCGGGCTTGTCGAAGGCCGGTTCTTCTCTGCTAGATATGGCAAGCCTACCCTGCACGAAATCGAGATTGGAAAGCCTGCCCGTGTCCGACGCTTCGTCCGACATCGTCCCCGACAGCGAACGGCGCGGCTTCATCGGCGCGCTCCCGCCGCGCCTTCGGCCCTATGCGTCGTTGATGCGGCTCGACCGGCCGATCGGAACGTGGCTGCTTTACTGGCCGTGCGCCTGGAGCGTGGCGCTGGCGGGTGTCGGCGGACGGTGGGACCTGTTCGCCTGGTTCGCGCTCGGCGCCTTCGCGATGCGCAGCGCGGGCTGCGTCTACAACGACATCGTCGATCGCGACCTCGACCGGCAGGTGGAACGAACCCGGCTGCGCCCGCTCGCCAGCGGGCGGGTGTCGACGCGCTCGGCGTGGGTCCTCATCGGGGCGCTGTGCCTGCTTGGCCTGCTTGTGCTCTTCCAGCTGAACTGGACAGCGGCGGCGATCGCGCTGGGCAGCGTCGCGCTGGTCGCGGCCTATCCGTTCATGAAGCGCATCACCTGGTGGCCGCAGGCGTGGCTGGGGCTAGTCTTTTCCTGGGGAGCGCTGGTCGGCTGGCCCGCAGTGACGGGCAGCTTCGGATGGCCGGCGCTGCTGCTGTGGCTCGGCTCGGTCGCCTGGGTGATCGGCTACGACACGCTCTACGCCGTCCAGGATGTGGAAGACGACGGGCTGGTCGGCGTGAAAAGCAGCGCGAGGCGGCTGGGCGACAAGGCGCCGCTTGGCGTCGGCCTTTTCTACGCTGCGGCCGTGTTCCTGTGGGGCGCGGCGGTCTGGGCGGTGCGGCCGGACTGGCTGGCCCTGGTCGCCCTTGCGCCGGCTGCTTTGCATCTGGCCAATCAGGCCCTTCGCGCGGACCCGCAGGACGGCGCTCTCGCGCTGGCGCTGTTCCGGTCGAACCGGACCTGCGGCCTGCTGGTCTTTCTCGGTCTGCTGGTGGTCGCCCTATCGGGGCTCTAGACGGCGATCAGCCGCCTTCGACCAGCGCGTCGACGATCTTGTAGGTTTCCGGGCCGAACCGGACCGTAGTCACGTCGCCGTCGCGGGTCGCCTTGAAGTCCCATCCGGCCGACCCGTCCGCCTGCGCGCTGTCGGCGCCGGTGGCAGTGGTGCCCTTGAAGAAGATCGCGCGCTTCGACCCGCTGGGGCTGGTCACTTCGACCACCGTCGTGCCGTCGTCGAATGCCTTGCGCCGGACTCCGGCGTTGCAGCTTTGCGTCGGCGCGGCGCCGCCGAAGCCGCAGGACAGCTGCGTGGTGGCGTCATAGTCCGTACCCGGAACCTTGGCGTCGACCGATTCCGAATCCACGGGCAGCCCCTCGTTGGCATCGCCCTGCGCCACGGACACCAGGGTCACGCCGCTGACCGTCGCGACGATCTTTCCGCCCAACGCGTCCGCATCGGCCTTGGTGGTGCAGCCGACCAGGATCGCGCTGTCGTCAAGATAGTTGGAGGTCAGCGCGCTTTCGCCCAGCCGGCGGCACGGATCGCCGGCCTTGGGATAGCCATTGCCGAACGGCGCCAGGCTTTCGGGAATGTCCGCCACCGACGCAGTCATGGCGTTGGTCTCGAGGACGTTGGAGTCGTCCGCCTCATTGCCCGCCGACGCATTGCACGCCGCAAGCGAAAGGATGGCGACGATCGTCGATGCACGAACAGCCAGATTCATCGATAGACTCCTCAGCGGCACTTGGGATGTTGCTGGATATCCCGAATATCCTCGAGCCGCCCATTCGCGACGATGACCTGCAGGCACTGCCGGGTCGCGGGCTGCCAGTAGATCCCGTAACGCGCGTCGCCGGAGGTGAAATTGTCGACCTGCCGAAAGCCGCGACGGCCTAATTCTTCCGTCCCGCCGGCGGCGCGGGCGCCTTGCAGGTCCTTGAATTGGGTGACCGGTGCGTATCCGCCGCGGTCGTAATGATGGCCAAGGTTGGCGGTGCGCTGGTCGACACCCGCGGCATAGCCGCTCGAATAGGCATTCGACCGCTGGTAATTATGATAGGCCGCGTTGTGCAGGCCATCGGTGAACCCGCGCTCGTAATTGGCCTCTTCCTGCGCATTGGCGAAATGCTTGTCGTCGTCGTGATGGTGCGACTTGTGCGACAATAGCGCGCCGAGCAGGACGGCACCGGCGACCACGCCGACGGCCGCCGCCGCATTGCCGTTGCCCTGGTGGCAATCGCTGCTGCTGGCATCGGCGATCGTCAGTACCTGCCCGTTGGACGTTTCCGTCCGCACGCACGTCTTGTCCTGCGGCTTCCACCAGTAATTATAGGTGTAGCCCATCGAATTCGTGCTGCCGGAAATCATCGTGAACCCGCGCGACTGCAGGGCGCCGGCGGCGCCGTCGGCCGCCATCCCGTTGATCGACGTCAGCTGCGCGGCGGGTTCTGCGGCGGCCGGCGCGCTCATGCCCGCGGATGCAACGCACGCCACCAAAGCGCCGGAAAAAACATTCTGCTTCATCGCGACCTCCCATGTCCGTCGAGCGGCAGCCTAGCATTCGCCCCTCGGATCGCCGAATACCGCCGTTCGCCGGTAGCGTGTGTCTGGCGGTCAGCCCTTCCAGCAGCTAGGCGGCGACAATGCTTTCACTCGATGATTCGAAAGCCGCGGCGGAGCGGCTGGTCGAGCGCGCGATCGCCGCCGGCGCCGACGCAGCCGACGCCATCTATTCCGGCAGCCGGTCGAGCAACGTGGACGTCCGGCTCGGTGCGCTGGAGGACGTCAGCCGGTCGGAAGGCGAGGAAATCGGCCTGCGCCTGTTTCGCGGTACGCGGTCGGCTACCGTCGCCTCGTCGGACCTGTCGGACGAGGCGCTGCGCGACCTCGTCGCCCGCGCTTTCGACATGGCCGGCCAGGCACCCGAAGATTCCTATGCCGGGCTTGTTCCCGCGGAGCTGCTGACCAAGGCGCCGTTCCCCGACCTCGATTCGGTCGGTGCGGCCGAGCCCGATCCGGCCGAATTGCGCGACCGCGCGCTGGCCGCGGAAGATGCGGCGCGCGCGGTGAACGGCGTGACCAATTCGACCGGAGCCTCGGCGGGCGCATCGGGATCGACCTTCGCGCTGGCAACGTCCGGGGGCTTTTCCGGCGCCTACCGGGCGACCGGTTTCAGCTGCTCGGCCGGCGTAATCGCGGGCGAAGGCGGCGGCATGCAGCGCGATCATGCGTGGCACAGCGCGCGCCACTTGTCGGACCTCGACACGCCGGAAAAGATCGGCCGGCTGGCGGGCGAACGCGCGGTTGCGCGGCTCAATTCCATCCGGCCCAGGTCGGGCGCCATGCCGGTGTTGTTAGACCCGCGCGTCGCGGCGTCGCTGCTGGGCCATTTCGCGACCGCGATCAGCGGTTCCTCGGTCGCCCGCAAGTCGAGTTTTCTGCAGGACAAGCTGGGCGAGCGCGTGTTCGCGGCGGGCATTACTATCGTCGACGATCCGCTGCGTCTTCGCGGGCTGCGGTCGCGTCCATTCGACGCCGAAGGGCTTGCCGTCCGCCGCAGCGACGTCGTCAGCGACGGCATCCTGCAAAGCTGGATGGCCGAAAGCGCATCGGCGCGGCAGCTGGGAATTGCGCCTACCGGCCACGCCTCGCGTGGCGCGGGCAGTGCGCCGGGGGTAACGCCGGGGAATTTTTACATCGCGGCGGGGGCGCGCAGCCGCGCAGACTTGCTTGCCGCCTTCCCCGAAGCACTGCTGGTGACGGAATTGATCGGGCAGGGGGTGAACCCGGTGACCGGCGACTACAGCCGCGGCGCCGCCGGCTTCATCGTGCGCGGCGGGGAAATCGGGCCGGCGGTGCAGGAAATCACGATCGCCTCGAACCTGGTCGAGATGTTCGCCACGCTGGAACCGGGCAGCGACCTTGAATTCCGCCGCGGCATCGATGCGCCGACCATCCTGGTCCCGCAGATGACGGTCGGGACGGCCTAGTCGTCGTTGCTGACGCCTGGCAGGCGAAGCCGCGCGAATTCGATCTTCGGACAGCGGTCCATGACCACTTTCAGCCCGGCGGCCTCGGCACGCTGCGCGGCCGCCTCGTTGACCACGCCCAGCTGCATCCACACCGCTTTCGCGCCCACGTCGATCGCCTGATCGACGGCCTCTCCGGCGGCGTCCGAATTGCGGAAGATGTCGACGATATCGATCGGCTCCCCGATCTGGCTCAGTTCGCGCCAGATGAATTCGCCGTGGACGTGCTCCCCGGTGATGGTCGGGTTGACCGGGATCACGCGATAGCCCTTGTCCTGCAGGAACTTCATTACACCGTAGGACGCGCGGCTTGGCTTGTCGGAGGCGCCGACGACGGCGATCGTCCGGGCGGTGGCGAAAAGGTCGGCGATGTCCCGGTCGTCGGTCAGCGGCATGTGTCTCTCCCTGTCGTGGAAGGACAATGTTTCAGGCCGGTGCTGTTTCCAGCGCCTGCAGCAGTTTTTGCGCAATTCGCGCGAAGGCCTCCGATTGCGCGCCGTCGCTCGCCGCCGGCGGCAGGCCCGCGTCCGAGGCTTCGCGCACCGCCGGATCGAGCGGAATGCGGCCGAGGAACGGGATGCCGAGTTCGGCTGCTGCATCTTCCGCCCCGCCGCACCCGAACGGATCCGACTGCTCGCCGCAATGGGGGCAGGTGTAGCCGGCCATGTTCTCGACCAGGCCAAGGACTGGCACCGACACCTTGCCGAACAGGTCGATCGCCCGCGTCGCGTCGATCAGCGACATCGCCTGCGGCGTCGACACGACGACCGCCCCGTCGGGCCGCGATTTCTGCACCAGCGACAATTGCACGTCGCCCGTACCCGGGGGGAGGTCGACGACCAGCAGGTCGCAATCGCCCCAGTCCGCTTCCATCAGCTGCGCCAGTGCGCCGGTCGCCATCGGCCCGCGCCAGGCCAGGGCGTGACCGGCGGACACCAGCTGGCCCATCGACAGGAACCGGATGCCGTGGGCCGCGACCGGGTTCAGCGTCTTGTCGTTCGCTGTCGGCCGTTCGTCGGTTCCCAGCAGCTTCGTCTGCGAAGGGCCGTAAACGTCGGCATCGATGAGGCCGACGACCCTTCCGGCGCGGGCCAGCGCGATCGCCAGGTTGGCGGACAGCGTCGACTTGCCGACCCCGCCCTTGCCGCTGGCGACCGCAATCAGCTTTCGCGCCCGCTGGCTGGCGGTCATGGCAACGCGCACATCGCCGACCCCCGCGATGGCCATCGCCGCGGTCTTGAGGTCGCTTTCCAGCGCGGCACGTCGCGCCCCGTCCAGCGCGGTCACGTCGACCACCAGCGTCACGACGCCGTCCTTGACCCTCTTCGACAGGATGCGCGCGTCGCCCGCCACCGCGTCGAGACTGTCCAGATTTGGGGCCGCGTCATCCATTGCGGCTGCGAGATAAGGCCTGATGGCGGGGTTGCCACTGTTTTTCGGGCCGCACCGTTCCTATAGATGTTTCATGAGCATCTTTTCTGGCCTCGGCCGGCGGCCCGGCGGGCTTTTCAGCGACATCAAGGGACCGTGGGGATCCAAGGGATCCGGCGACGACGAACCGTCCGGCGGCCCGACCGGCCCGTGGGGCGAACAGCCCAAGCGGCGCCGTCCCGGCGGCGGCGACGGCAACAACGTCTCCTCGCTTGACGATTTCCTCCGCAAGAGCCGCGACCGGTGGAGCACCGGCGGTGGCGGCGGCGGCGGCGGCACCGGACGGTTTTCGGGCCGTCCCAACGGCTCGATGATCGCCTGGGGCGTGGCCGCGCTGGTTGTCGTGTGGCTGATCTTCACCAGCTTTCACAGCATCGCGCCGGCCGAACGCGGCGTCGTCACGCGCCTTGGCCGCTACGTCAAAACGCTTGGCCCCGGTGTCGGCCTGACGCTGCCTTCCCCGTTCGAGCGGGTCGAAAAGGTCGATGTCGAAAGCATCCGCCCGGTCGACCTCGGTTCGCCGACCACCGAAGACCTGATGCTGACCGGCGACCAGAATGTCATCGACATCGCTTATTCCGCGCGCTGGAGCATCCGCGACCCGGAAGCCTATCTGTTCCAGCTGGAAAACCCGGAAGAGACGATCCGCCAGGTCGCCGAAAGCGCGATGCGCTCGGTGATCAGCAGCGTCACGCTCGACGATGCCATCGGCGACGGGCGCAGCGAAATCGAAACGCGGGTTGCCGAAACCATGCAGCGCATCCTCGACGGCTATAACGCCGGGGTGACCATCCGCGGCGTCGCCGTGCGCGAAGCCGATCCGCCCCAGTCGGTGATCGACGCGTTCAAGGACGTGTCGGCCGCGCAGCAGGACGCGCAACGTTACGTCAACGCCGCCAACGCTTATTCGCAGCAGCTGCGCCAGAAGGCACAGGGCGAAGCGACCGCGTTCGATCGCATCTACGAACAATATCGCCTGGCCCCCGAAGTGACCCGCCGGCGCATGTATTACGAGACCATGGAAAAGGTTCTGTCCAACGTCGACAAGACGATCGTCGAAGCCCCGGGCGTGACGACCTACCTGCCGCTGCCCGAGGTCAAGAAGCGTGCCGATGCACAGGCGCAGGGAGCGGGCCAATGATCGAGTTCGTCCGGCGCCGCCCGCTGCTGACGGCGGGGCTCGCCTTCATCCTGCTGATCCTGCTCGCGTCGGCCTTCCCCGTGGTGCCCGAAACGCGCCAGGGCGTCGTCGTCCGCTTCGGCAAGCCGGTGCGGATCATCAACGCCTATGACGCCCGCACGCCGATCGGCGGACCGGGCGCCGGCATTACCTGGCGCATTCCGTTCGCCGAGCAAATCGTGTGGATCGACAAGCGCTTGCTCGACGTCGACATGGATCGGCAGCCGGTGCTGTCGACCGACCAGCGACGGCTCGAGGTCGACGCCTTCGCCCGCTATCGCATCATCGATCCGCAGCGCATGTATATTGCCGCCGGAACGGAGCAGCGTCTCAACGACGCGCTTCGCCCGATCCTCGGCTCCGAAGTGCGCAACGAGCTTGGCCGGGTGCAGTTTTCCGCCCTGCTGTCGCCCGAACGGCGCGGCGTGATGGAAGACGTGCGCACCGCGCTCAACCGCGTCGCCAAGCAATATGGCGCCGAAATCGTCGACGTCCGCATCAAGAAGGCCGACCTGCCCGAAGGCACGCCGCTGCAGTCTGCGTTCGAACGGATGCAGACCGCCCGCGAACAGGAAGCCCGCTCGATCCGCGCAGAGGGTGCCAAGGAGGCGCAGATCATCCGCGCCACCGCGGACGCCGAAGCCGCCAAGACCTATGCCGCAAGCTTTGGCAAGGACGCGTCCTTCTACGACTTCTACCGCGCGATGCAGTCCTACCAGACGACCTTCCTTGGCGAGAATGGCGAGAAGCCTTCGTCGCCCACAGCGGTCATCCTGTCGCCCCAGAACGATTACCTGCGAGAATTTACCGGACCAGCGCGTTGAGCACATTCAAATTGAGTTCACGCGTGCAACCTAATGGATTGGCGACATGCAAGTCCGAGGAGTATCGATGAAGCCGAAGGAGACCGGAAAAGTGCGCTACGCCTATGGGGTCGCAATGGCCCTGCTCTTGGGAGGGACGGCCTTTTCGATCGCGACCGGCCCGGTCGGCGCACAAACCGCGCAGAACGCGCCCATGGCGATTCCGCCGTCCGGCGCGCCGATGTCCTTCGCCAACCTCGCCGACCGGGTGATGCCGGCAGTGGTCAACATCTCGACCAAGCAGAAGGTGCAGGTACGCCGCACCGTCGATCCGCTGGAAGAATTGTTCCGCCAGTTCGGCGCTCCGGTTCCGCAGCAACAACAGCAGCAGCAGGAAGGCCGCTCGCGCGAAACCGGCTCGCTCGGCTCGGGCTTCATCATCTCCGCTGACGGCTACATCGTCACCAACAACCACCTGGTGCAAGGCGCCAACGGCACCGGCACGGTGGACGAAGTCACGGTCACGCTGACCAACCGCAAGGAATATTCCGCGCGGATCATCGGCCGCGACCCGCTGGCCGATCTCGCCTTGCTGAAGATCGATGCCGTCAACCTGCCATTCGTGCGCTGGGGCGACAGCACCAATGCCCGCGTCGGCGACTGGATCCTGGCCATCGGCAACCCGTACGGGCTGGGCGGTTCGGTCTCCTCCGGCATCATTTCCGCGCTTCACCGCGGGATCACCGGCGTCGGCGCCTATGATCGCTACATCCAGACCGACGCGGCCATCAACATGGGCAACAGCGGCGGTCCGATGTTCGATCTTGCCGGCAACGTCATCGGCATCAACTCGGCGCTTATTTCCCCGACCGGCACCAACGTCGGCATCGGTCTCGCCATCCCGGCGGAAGCGGCCAAGCCGGTGATCGACGCGCTGCGCCGCGGCGAGAAGCCGGAGCGCGGATACCTTGGCGTTGGCCTGCAGGCCGTCGATGAAGACATCGCCTCCTCGCTTGGCCTGCCCAAGAACCGGGGCGAAATCCTGCGCACCGTGCAGCCCAACCAGGCCGCGGCCAAGGCCGGCCTGCAACAGGGCGACGTGATCGTCTCGGTCAATGGCACCGAAGTGAACCCCGACCAGACGGTGTCCTATTTGGTCGCCAACACCCGCGTCGGCTCGCGCATCCCGCTCGAAGTGATCCGCAACGGCCGCCGGATGACCGTTCAGGTCGTTGTCGGCCAGCGGCCTTCGGAAGAAGAACTGGCGCAGCAACTCGGCACTGGCGATGAAGACGCGCCGCAACAGCAGGAAGCCGCGCCGGCCAGCGAATCGCTCGGCCTCGGCTTGGCGCCGATCACGCCGCAGATTGCCCGCGCACTCAACCTCGAAGGCGGTGTCGCCGGGGTGGTGGTGACCAGCGTCAGCGCATCGGGCGATGCGGCCGCCAAGGGCATCCAGCGCGGCGACGTCATCCTCGCTATCCAGGGCCAGCGCGTGTCCACCCCGGCGCAGGTTGTTGCCGCGGTCCAGGCCGCCAAGCGAGCCGGCCGGTCGAGCGTGCTGCTGCTGGTCAAGCGCGGCCGGTCGCCGGAAGGCTTTATCGGGGTCGACATCAGCGGCGATTAAGGCCGGCGGATTCAGCGCTTGCGCGGTCGCGATAGTTTCGCGACTGTGCCGCGCGTGGCCATGGACCATCCGTGCACCCGCGTTCCCGGCAACGTCCGGGCAAAGGGCGAATGACCGATACGTGCGAGCTTGTCGGCGCGCTCGAGCGCGAGTGGCGCGACGCGCTTTGCGCCAAGGACATGGACCGGCTGCGGTCGCTGGTACACGCCAAATTCACCCTTATCGGCACCCGTGCCGGCGCACCGTTCCGCCTGTCGCGCGATGAATGGCTCGACGCCATCCAGAAGCGCGAGCTGCTGGGAATCGAACTCGACGTGCGCGAAGCGGCGGCGTTCCAGGACGTCATCGTCGGGACCATCGAGGCGCGCTGGCGCGTGTCCTACCTTGGCCGCGCGGTCGAGGATTGCGTCTTGCTGACCGACGTCTGGGTCCGCGATCAGGACCGCTGGCAGGTGGTGCGCCGCCACTCCAGCCCGATTCCTACTACGCCCGAACCGGTTCGGCGGCGCTAGCAAACCAACGACGGAGGCAAGGATGGCGACCCGCGCGGTGACGATCAAGGAACTGACTCTGCGCGGCATCGTGCTGGGCGCGATCCTGACGCTGCTGTTCACCGCCGCGAACGTCTATCTCGGCCTGAAGCTCGGGATCACCTTCGCCACGTCCATCCCCGCCGCCGTCATCTCGATGGCGGTACTCAAGCTATTTCGCGATTCGACGATCCAGGAAAACAATATCGTCCAGACGATCGCGTCCGCGGCCGGGACGCTGTCGGCGATTATCTTCGTCCTTCCCGGCCTGGTGATGATCGGCTGGTGGACCGGTTTTCCCTACTGGCTGTCGGTCGCGATCATCGCCACGGGTGGCATTCTCGGCGTGATGTATTCGGTGCCGCTGCGCCGAGCGCTGGTTACCGGGTCCGACCTGCCCTTTCCTGAAGGCGTGGCGGCGGCCGAAGTGCTCAAGGTCGGCGCGGGCGTCGGCGGGGCGGAAGAAAATCGCCGCGGGCTTGCCGCGATCGTTGCAAGCAGCCTCGTCTCTGCCGGCTTCTTCGTCCTCGCCAAGATGGCCATCGTCGCCGAATCCGTCAGCCGCGCTTTCCGCGTCGGCAGCGGCGCGACGGCGGTATCCGCGAGTTTCTCGATGGCGCTGATCGGTGTCGGGCACCTTGTCGGCATGGCGGTCGGGATCGCGATGTTCGTCGGCCTGCTGATCAGCTGGCTGGGCATCGTCCCGATCTGGTCGGCCGACCCGGCGGCGATCGCCGCCGCGGCCGATCCCGCCGAACTGGCCGGCAATACCTTCCGCCAGACGGCGCGGATCATCGGCGCGGGCACGATCGGCATCGCCGCCATCTGGACCTTGCTCAAGATTCTCGGGCCGGTGCTGTCGGGCATCCGCGCCGCGCTGGCGGCCAATCGCGCGCGCGGCTCGGGGCAGGAACTGGATATTACCGAGCGCGACCTGCCGATCACCATCGTCGGCGGAGCGATCGCCTTGTCGATGATCCCGATCGCCTTCCTGCTGTATGGCTTCGCGATGAGCGGCCCGGGCGCCAGCAGCCCCTTCGCCATCGTCGCCTTGTCGCTTGTTTATGTCATCGTCGCGGGCGTCGTGGTGGCGTCGGTTACCGGCTACATGGCCGGCCTGATCGGCGCATCGAACAGCCCGGTTTCCGGCATCGGTATCCTCTCGGTTCTGGGCATTGCGCTGATCCTCGCCGCGCTGTTCGGATCGGTGGACGCCGGGTCGACCCAGGCGCTGGTCGCCTTCGCGCTGTTCGTGACGGCGATCATCTTCGGCATCGGCACGATCTCGAACGACAATCTGCAGGACCTCAAGACCGGGCAGCTGGTCGGCGCGACGCCGTGGAAGCAACAGGTTTCGCTGGTCCTCGGCGTCATCTTCGGCGCGCTGGTCATCCCGCCGATCCTCGACTTGCTCAATACCGCTTTCACCTTTGCCGGCGCGCCCAACGCCCGCGAAGGCGCGCTGTCGGCGCCGCAGGCGGCGCTTATCTCGACCATCGCACAGGGCGTTCTCGGCGGCAGCCTCGACTGGGGCCTGATCGGCATCGGCGTCGCGATCGGCGCGGCGATCATCGTCGTCGACGAATTGCTGCGCCGAGCCACCGGCCGCTACAGCCTGCCTGCGCTGGCCGTGGGGCTGGGCATCTACCTGCCGATGGAATTGACCCTGCTGGTGCCGATCGGCGCATTGCTGGGCTGGCTCTACAACCGCTGGGCGGCGCGGCAGCGCAATCCTGAATTCGCCGAGCGGATCGGAACGCTGATGGCGACCGGCCTGATCGTCGGCGAAAGCCTGATGGGCGTGGCCTTCGCGGGCATCGTCGCGGCGGCCGAGCGCGCGGGATCGGAAAATAGCAGCGAAGTGCTGGCCATCGCCCGCGATTACGGCTGGGCGGCGCCGGTCGGGATCGTGATCTTCGCGGGCTCGATCGCCTGGCTGTACATGCGGACCCGGGCCGCCGCGGCAAGCGCGCCCGATCTGCCCGGCGACGATCTGGCGGCGCCGGTGGAAGGCGAAGTGCGCTAGGCCGTCACCGCGCGGCGCAGCCCTGCCGAATCATAGGGCTTTGCGCCCGCCTCGGCGGCGCGGACCAATTCCACGATCCGGCGATTGACCGGCGCGTCGCGGCCAATCCGCTCGGCCAGCGCGACCAGCTCGCCGTTGAGATAGTCGACTTCGGTGCGCCGTCCGGCGGCAAGGTCGTCGGCCATCGACGACCGGGCGCGAGCGTCGATCTTCCACGCCTTCAGGAACACTCCCTTGAACAGCCAGTCGGGCGCGGCGAGCACATAGGGCAGCAGCGCCGGACCGACGGCGCCGACCTTGGCCGGGCGAATGCCCGCGGCCTTGAGCAGGCGCAGTCCCTCGCGCTGCGAAGCGGCG
Organism: Sphingomonas sabuli; assembly: GCF_014352855.1. GTDB lineage: Bacteria > Pseudomonadota > Alphaproteobacteria > Sphingomonadales > Sphingomonadaceae > Sphingomicrobium > Sphingomicrobium sabuli. Next base: position 2,153,186 of record NZ_CP060697.1, read on the forward strand.
GTGACCCGACGATAATCGCGCTGCTGAAGCTGTTCGAGCAGCGGCAGGCCGGACAGCGCGCTGACCGCGTTGTTGAGGTTGATGAGCAGCTTGCCCCAAGCGATGGCGGTCATGCCCGCAGCGGGCAGGATCGCTGCCGGCCCATCGCCGATCCTGGCCGCCAGGATGCGGACCCGGGGATGGTCCTCGGCGTGCAAGGTGCCGGCGACGCCCTTGTGAAAACGACCCTCGCCCAGATAGGCGACGTTGAACGGCACCATGCCGCGGACCACCTCGAATTCCTTGCCCAAGGTGTCGCGCAGCACGTCGAAATTGCTGATGCCGTTCTGGAAGCTGATGACCAGCGCGTCCGGCGATCCGTGGCGAGCGATCTGCAGCGCCGCGTCGCGGGTCGCCGCGCTCTTGACCGTCAGCGCGATCACGTCCGCACCTGCCAGGGCGCCGGGATCGGTGGTGAACTCGACCTCGGGGTGGGCGGTCCAGCCGGTGTAATCGCTCAGCGACAGGCCGTGGGCAGCCAGGTCGCCGCCGATGCGCTCGCGGCCGATCAGCACGGTGTCGATCCCCTTGGCCGACCAGCAGCCGCCGACGAAGCAGCCGATCGAACCGGCGCCGAGGACGGCGATCCGCATTAAGCCTAGCCGCGCCCCCGGTAAGGCTGCACGCCCTGGTCGGGCAGCCACAGATCCTGCGGCGGCGCCGCGCTTTGCCAGAAAACATCGATCGGCATTCCGCCCCGCGGATACCAGTAGCCGCCGATCCGCAGCCACCGCGGCTTCATTTCATCGAACAGGCGCTTGCCGATGCCGACGGTAACATCCTCGTGGAAGCCGCAATGGTTGCGAAACGCGCCGAGGAACAGTTTCAGGCTCTTGGATTCGACGATGGTCTCGCCGGGCGCATAATCGATGACGATATGGGCGAAATCGGGCTGGCCGGTCACCGGGCATAGCGACGTGAATTCCGGCGCCGCGAAGCGCACCAGATACAGGTCGCCGGGCCGCGGGTTAGGCACGTAATTGAGCGTCGCTTCGCTGGGGGAGGCGGGCAGCGCGCTGCTCTTGCCAAGGTGCGTCGTTTCCATGGGCTGGGCCTTTACGCCGGTGGTGCGCAGTCGGGCAACGCCCAGTCGATCGGCGGTCGCCCGCTCGCCTCCAGGAAGGCGTTGGTCCGGGAGAAATGGCGGCAGCCGAAGAAGCCGCGATAAGCGCTCAGCGGCGAAGGGTGCGGCGCCTCGAGCACAAGGTGGCGGGTGCGGTCGACCAGTGCCGCCTTGCGCTGCGCCGGGCTGCCCCACAGCAGGAAGGCGCTGGGCTCCGCCCGGTCGCTGACCAGCCGGACGATGGCGTCGGTCAGCCGTTCCCATCCCTGGTTGCGGTGCGACCCGGCTTGGCCGTTCTCGACCGTCAGCACGCTGTTGAGCAACAGGACGCCTTGCCGTGCCCAATGATCGAGCAAGCCGTGCGCCGGCGTCGGCAAGCCAAGATCGCTGCCCAGCTCCTTGAAGATGTTCTTGAGGCTGGGCGGCGGCGGCACGCCGGGCGGGACCGAAAAGCTGAGCCCGTGGGCCTGGCCTGGCCCGTGATAGGGGTCCTGTCCAAGGATCACCGCCCGGACGCTATCCAGCGGCGTAAGTTCGAGGGCGCGGAAGATGCTGGGCCCGTCGGGGTGGACGGTGCGGCCCGCCGCCTGTTGCCGGTCGAGGAAGCGCCGCAGGTCGGCGACGTAGGGCTCGGCAAGGTCGTCGGCCAGCGCGTCGCGCCAATCTTGCGGAATTGCCCAAAGCGGTGTCGCCATCGGCGCATTGTGCAGGCTAATAGGGGCAAATGAAATCGCTCGTCTCAACCGCCTGGCTCGCCGACCATCTCGACGAAACCGACATCACGGTCGTCGACTTCACCTGGTTCATGGGGGGCAGCGACCGCAACGGGGCCCGGGAGTATCTCGACGCCCATATTCCCGGGGCACGCTTCCTCGACATCGACGCGGTCAGCGACCCGGACCATCCCGCACCGCACATGCTGCCGGATGCGGACGCCTTTGCCAAAGCGGCGGAAGCCGCCGGCATCGACAGCGCCGACCGCATCGTCGTCTACGATAACAGCCCGCTGCGCACCGCGGCACGGGGCTGGTTCATGCTGCGCCACTTCGGCGCCCGCCGGGTCGCGGTGCTCGACGGCGGGCTGGGCAAGTGGCTGGCCGAAGGCCGGCCGGTCGAAAGCGGCGAGCCGCCGCACCGACCCGCCCGCTTCGAAGGCGACGAGCGGCAGGATGTCGTCACCAAGCGGCAGCTGCTGGCCTGGTCGGGCGTCACCCTGGTCGATGCCCGGGGCAAAGCGCGGTTCGAAGGCAGCGAGGCCGATCCGCGGCCCGGGGTCGCGGCGGGCCACATCCCCGGCGCTCGCAACGTCCCTTATGCCTCGGTGTACAACGAGGACGGCACGCTGCGGTCGGAATGCGAGCTGCTGCACATCTTCCGCGACGCCGGGCTCGACCCGCTGGAGGCGTTCGTCGCCAGTTGCGGGTCGGGGGTCACCGCCAGCAGCCTGCTGTTCGCCGCCCATCTGCTCGGCAACAATGCGGCGGAAATGTACGACGGCAGCTGGAGCGAATGGGGCGCCGACCCGGCGACCCCGAAGGCGCTGGGACCGGCCTAGGGCCGGGTGAAGATGCGTTCGAGGTCGCGAAGGCCCGAGCGCAGTTCGTCGGCGATGACCCGCAGCGCGGCGACGCTGGCGTCGGCGCCAAGGTCCCGCTGGAACGTGACCGCGTCGAGGCCCGCGGCGGCGGTGCCGACCAGTTCGGCCGAGCGGCGGTCGAAGCAGCGCCGGGCCACTTCGTCCGCGCTCTCCCACCGCGCCGAAAGTTCGTCGTCGTCCAGGTCCGAGGCCGGGCCGCCACCGAAATCGTCGACCATCCGAAGCGCGTTGCGCAGGCTGGCGAGGCGGGTCACCGGTTCGGGGTGAAGCCGCGGGGACGGTTTGGATTCGGGAGCTTGGGGCGACAGGTGCAGCATGATCGCCCTTGTCGGGCCCCATGCCTAAGAAAGTCTTAAGACGAGGCCTCGCCGTCGATATCGCGCAGGATCCAGCCGCGCTGCGGAATGGTCTCGATAAACTCCGCCCCGCCCGACGCGCTGCGCAGCTTCTTGCGCAGCTTGGAGATGAACACGTCGATGATCTTGGGCTGCGGCTGGTCGTCGGACCGGCGATAGAGATGCTTGAGCAGCATCGCCCGGGTGACGACATTGTTGCGCGCGAAGGCGAGCAGTTCGAGCACGCGATATTCCATCTCGGTAATCCCGATGGGATGCCCGTCGATGCGGATCAGCCGCTGCACCTGGTCGACCGCGAGACGGCCGCCGCACAAGCTTTCGGGCATTTCGCCGCCCGAGGCGCGCAGCGAGGCAACCAGCTTCGACGCCGCTTCGTCGCTTTCCGCCGCGGACACGCGGTCGGGCGATCCGATCAGCTCCTGCTGGATGTCGGCCAGCGCCTTGTGCGCTTCCTCGAGCAGGCGCGAGCCTTCCTCATACCGCCGCCGCGAGCGGTCGATCATCGATTCGATTTCGACGAGCCGCGTTGAGAGCGTTTCTTCAGCCATGGGTATCCTTTGCGATCGCCCTAGGGGACCTGGGCGGAGGCGACTTCGGTGTCGGCTTCGGGCGCGGCGATGATCGCGCGGGTGGTCTGGCCCATGTCGACGACCGTCGTGTCGGGATCGCCGGCGACCGAGCGAGCGCCAAGCGCGGCGCTTTCGCGGCCGGCTTCTTCAAGCAGGGTGCGTTCCGACGTCGGGCGCGGGGCCGGACCGCCGAACAGCGCTTCGATCGCCTGCGTCTGCGCGTCCTGCGGCGTGGTCGCGGCGGTGCCCGGAGCGGGCGGGGTCAGCGTATAGTCGGGCGGAATGATCAGCGGCGCGTTGCGAGCGACGGCGAATTCGTCCGGCGCGGCCTGCCGGCCCTTGAACAGGGTGCAGCCGCCAAGCGCAATCGCCGGGATCAGAAGGATGGTCAGGCTCTTACGCATTGGTCACGGACTCCTCAGGATTTTCGCTCCGCAGGATGAAAGCGCGGAGCACCAATATCACGACCCCGATGCTAATAGCAGCATCGGCGACATTGAAGACCAAAAAGGGGCGGAATTCCCCGAAGTGAAGGTCGGCGAAATCGACCACATAGCCATGGCGGATGCGGTCGAGGATGTTGCCCACCGCGCCGCCCAGGATCATGCCCAGCGCGGCCTGGTCCCAACGTGCCTTTTCCCGGCCCATCCACACCCCGACGGCGACGGCGATGGCGCTGGTCACGGCGATCAGCATCCACCGGCCGGTTTCCGTGGTGGCGTTGAACAGGCCCAGCGAAATGCCGTTATTTTCGGTCCACGTCAGGTTGAAGAAGGGCAACAGCACGATCTGCCCGACACGTTCCAGCGTCAGCGGACCGGCGACGATCCACTTGGTCAGCTGGTCGGCGATGAACACGGCCAGCGCGACGGCAAGGCCAAGTCGTCGGGATTTCACGCGGCGATTCCCCCAAAAGTCGCAAAAGTCGCACTCATATACGCGCGCGGGCCGGTGGCGGCGCGGCCGCCGGCCGGGCAGCGCAGGTCGTTGGCGGGGCAGCGATCGGTCACAGTTTCCCCAACCACATCGCGCGCCCTGTAGGACAGCAAATTATCCGCCATTGAGCACCGTGTCGCACCGGTCGCACAGCGCGCCATCCTCCACGACTTCGGGAAGGTAGCGCCAGCAGCGGCCGCATTTTTCGAACGCGGTCTGTGCAATCGCCAAAGTGTCGCCGCGATGAACCGCCGACGTGATGAACAGTTCGGCCAGCAGGTCCGGGGTGGCGGGCAGGTCGGGCAGGGTGACTTCGGCTTCGAGGCTCGACCGCACGACCTTGTCGCGGCGCAGCGGCTCGATCGCCTCGGTCACCTGTTCGCGCACGCGCCGCAGGGCGGACCAGCGGTCTTCCAGCGCGAGGTCGCGCCAGGCGTCGGGCAAGGGCGCGATGTCGACTAAATGGATGCTGTCCCGATCCGGCCAGCGGGTCTGCCACACTTCCTCGGCGGTGAAGACCAGCACCGGCGCGGCATAGGCCAGCAGCCGGTTGAACATGATGTCGAGCACGGTCCGGTACGCCTGCCGCTTGGGGTCGCCGGGCGCGTCGCAATAGAGGCTGTCCTTGCGGATATCGAAGAAAAAGGCGCTCAGATCCTCGTTGCAGAAATCGGTCAGCGCGCGGGTGTAATCGTTGAAATCGAAATTGCCGATGTCAGCCATCAGCCGCTCGTCGAGCGCTTTCAGCCGGGACAGCATGTAGCGCTCGAGCTCCGGCATGTCCTCCGGCTTGCGCAGCTCGGCGGCCTCGTCGTACCCGTCCAATGCGCCGAGCAGGTAGCGGAAGGTGTTCCTGAGCTTGCGATACTGGTCGGCGACGCCCTTCAGGATCTCATCGCCGATGCGATGGTCCTCGGTGAAATCGACCGACAGCGCCCACAGCCGGATGATGTCCGCGCCATAGGTTTCCATCACCTTGTTCGGGTCGACCGTGTTGCCGAGCGACTTCGACATCTTCTTGCCGGCCGAATCCATGGTGAAGCCATGGGTCAGCACGGCGTCGTAAGGCGCGCGGCCGCGGGTGCCGCAGCTTTCCAGCAGCGACGACTGGAACCAGCCGCGGTGCTGGTCAGAGCCTTCGAGGTAAAGGTCGGCGGGCCAGCGCTGGTCGGGCCAGCGATCGCCGAGCAGGGTGAAGACGTGGGTACAGCCGCTGTCGAACCATACGTCGAGGATGTCGGTGACCATCTCGTAATCGTCGGGGTTGCGGTTGCCGAGAAAGGCGGCGGCATTGTCCGGCGACCAGGCGTCGACGCCGCCCGTGGCGATGGCCTCGACGATGCGGGCATTGACCTCCGCATCGACCAGCGGCTGGCCGCTCTTGCGGTCGACGAACAGGGCGATGGGCACGCCCCAGGCGCGCTGGCGGCTGATCACCCAGTCGGGGCGGCCTTCGACCATCGAGCCGATGCGGTTGCGGCCTTTTTCGGGGACGAAGCGGGTGTCGGCGATGGCGCGCATGGCCAGTTGGCGCAGGGTCGGGGTCGCGCCCTCGAAGGCGCCGCCTTCATTCTCCCAGCGGCGCTCGGCAAAGGTCTCGCAATGATCGGCGGCGAGCGGCCGGTCCATGCCGATGAACCATTGCGGGGTGCAGCGGTAGATGACCTTGGCCTTGGAGCGCCACGAATGCGGGTAGCTGTGTCTGAAGTCGGCGGACGCGGCGAGCAGCGCGCCGGCTTCGCGCAGGTCGGTGCAGATCGGGCCGTCGGGCGCGTTGAATTTGGCGTTGATGACGCTGCCTTGGCCACCCAGCCACGGCCAGTCGGCGCGATATTTGCCGTCGCCCTCGACCGCGAATTGCGGGCCGATGCCATTCGCCTGACACAGCTCGAAATCGTCCTCGCCATGGTCCGGCGCCATGTGGACGAGGCCGGTGCCCTGGTCGGTGGTAACGAAGTCGCCGGGCAGGAACGGACGCGGCTTGGCAAAGAAGCCGCCGAGGTGGTGCATCGGGTGGCGGGCGACGGTGCCCGCGAGGTCGGAGCCTGTTCCTTCCCACACCTCGTCTAGGATGACCGTACCTTGCGCCTCACGTGAAATGCGAGCGGCAAAGTCATCCGCCAACTCTTGGCCGATCAGATACGTGCCCGTTAGGTTTTCAGCAGGGGACGACGTAACCTTGAAGTCGCTCGAAGCTTCGACGAAGCCTGCTGTAACGCTCACCCGGTACAGCACGTATTCGACGTCTGGCCCGTAGGCGATCGCCTGGTTAACCGGGATCGTCCACGGCGTGGTCGTCCAGATCACCGCATGCGCGCCAACCAGCTCGGGGATCGGGCTCTCGACGATCTCGAACGCGACATCGATCTGGGTCGAGACGATGTCTTCATATTCGATCTCGGCTTCGGCCAGCGCGGTCTTTTCGACCGGGCTCCACATCACCGGCTTGGCGCCGCGGTAGAGCTGGCCGGACTCGGCGAACTTGAACAACTCGGAGACGATCGTCGCCTCGCTGTCATACTGCATCGTCAGATAGGGATTGTCCCAATCGCCGCCGACGCCAAGGCGCTTGAGCTGTTCGCGCTGCACGTCGACCCAATGCTGGGCATAGTCCCGGCACTCGGCGCGGAATTCGGCGACCGGCACCTCGTCCTTGTTGAGCTTCTTCTTGCGGTACTGCTCCTCGACCTTCCATTCGATCGGCAGGCCGTGGCAGTCCCAGCCGGGGACGTAAGGCGCGTCCTTGCCCAGCAGGGTCTGGGTGCGGACGACCATGTCCTTCAAGGTCTTGTTGAGCGCGTGGCCGATGTGGATGTCGCCGTTGGCATAAGGCGGGCCGTCGTGGAGGATGAACTGTTCGCGGCCGGAGCGGCTGAGGCGCAGCTGGCCGTACAGATCCTGTTCCTGCCAACGGGCAAGGATCGCCGGTTCCTTCTGCGGCAAGCCGGCTTTCATCGGAAAGTCGGTCCTGGGAAGGAAGACGGTCGGCCGGTAGTCGGGCTTCGAGCCCTCGTCAGCTTTTGGCGCGTCGGACATTCGCGCGCGGCTCTAGCGGGCGGTTGCGGGAATGCAAATGGCGCGCTTGCGTCATCCGTCCTTCTTCGCGGCCGCGAGGCGCGGGCGGAGCGCGCTTTCCAGGTCGCCGGACGCGGTTCGGAAGGCGTCCAGCGCGGGCCCGGCGTCGGTGCCGTCGCGGGCCGCGGTCTCGACCTCGCGCGCCGCCTGCGACAGGCGCGGCAGGCCAAGCATGCCGGCCTGCGAGACGATCTTGTGGGCGGTCGCTTCCAGCCCCGCATCGCCCGGCGCGGCGGCGACCACGGCGTCGATCTGCGCCTGCAGCGCGTCGAGATGCTTCTCGAGCGAGGCCGGGGGGAGCGATTCGAGCACGCCGGAAAAAATATCGTCGTCGAAGATCGCCTGCGAGGCGTCCGCCGCGGGGGCGGCGACGGCGGCGCGGCCGGCAATCACCGCGGCGATGGCCGAATGAAGCTCGCGCTGGCGGATGGGCTTGGCGACGTGGCCGTTCATGCCCGCGGCGAGGAATTCGCGGACCTGTTCGGGCAATACGTTGGCGGTCATCGCCAGGATGGGGATGTCGCGCGCGGGCGGGTCGAGCGCGCGGATCGCTCGGGTCGCGCTGATCCCGTCCATGTTGGGCATCTGGATATCCATCAGCACAAGGTCGTAGGCCTTGTCCTGGACCGCGCGCACCGCCTCCACCCCGTCGCGGGCGATGTCGACCGGATGGCCGCCGCGCTCGATCACGGCGCGGGCCAGTTCCTGGTTCATCGGCAGGTCCTCGGCGACGAGGATGGCGGCCGGGCGGCTGGCCGCGACCGGCTCGTGCGCCGACTGGAATTCGGGCTCCGTCGTGCGCGGCAGGGTCAGGTCGAACCAGAAGCAGGAGCCGCGGCCGAGGGCGCTGGTGAAGTCGATCTCGCCGCCCATCTGCTCGACCAGCCGCTTGGAAATGCTCAGCCCCAGCCCGGTGCCGCCGAAGCGGCGGGTGATCGAGGCTTCGGCCTGGACGAAGGGCTGGAACAGCTGCGCCTGCTGCGCGGTCTCGATGCCCTCGCCGGTGTCGGTGACCGAAAAGCGGATGCGGTCGGCGCCGTCGGCGGAGGCGCGCAGCGCGACGTTGAGCACGACCGAGCCGGTCGAGGTGAACTTCACCGCGTTGTTGAGCAGGTTCAGCAGCACCTGCCGGATGCGGTCGGAATCGCCGAGGTAATAGGTCGCCAGTCGGGCATCGAGGTCGACGCGCAGGTCGAGCGCCTTGGCGTCGGCGGTGCCGCGGACGATCGACACGCTGTTGTCGACCATCATCTCGATCGCGAAGGGCTCGGGCGACAATTCGATCTTGCCGGCCTCGATCTTCGAAAAATCGAGCAGGTCGTTGACCACCGTCAGGAGCATCGTGCCGGCGTCCTCGATCAGCTCGACATAATGGCGGTCGCCGGTTTTCAGCGACTTGCTGTCGAGCAGCAGGTCGGCGAAGCCGATGATGCCGTTGAGCGGGGTGCGGATCTCGTGGCTCATGACCGCGAGGAAGTCGCTCTTGGCGCGGGCGGCGTCCTCGGCGGCGCGCTGCGCCTGCTGGAGCGCACGGCCCCAGGCGCGCGCCGGGCGGACGAGGAAACCCCAGGCGATGCCGATGACGATCAGCGCGAACAGGCTGACGAAGAAGTTGAGCTTCAGATAGCTGTCGGTCTGCGCGCGCGACGCGGTCACGAAGGCGCGCGAGCGGTTCTGGATGTCGGACAGCAATTTCTGCGATTCGGCCAGGCGCTGTTCGTAGTCGCTGGAGGCGAGGATCGTGCGCGCCTCGGCACGGCGGCCGGCAAGGGCGGCGCGGACCGCGCTGCGCTCGACTTCGGTGATCCCGTCCTGCGCGTTCTCGATCAGCGAGAAGGCGTCGCGGTTTTCCGGCAGCTGGATCGATTCCTCGAGGTGGCTGGCGGTTTCGGCGACGTCGATGCGCAGCCGGTCGTAGCGCCGGGCGTAGCGCGGCTCGCCGGTGGAAATGGCGACGTCGGCGAGCAATTGCAGCAGCTCGTTCTGGCGCTGCAGCCGTTCGCTGGCGTTGATCACCTCGACCTGCGAGCGGCCGATGAAGCGGATCCGCTCGCCCACCGCCCAGGTGGTGACGGCCGACGCGATGGCGATGATCAGCATCGCCACCACGCCCGCCGTGATGATGCGGATGGGGAAGCGGGCGACCGGGGTCTCCGGCGGTACGGCGAGGTCGCTCATGCGGTGGCGAATCCCTTGCGCGTCATCTTGCCCCAGCCCTGTTTCTTGCGAAGAAATTGCCACCAGCCGCGCAGCCGCCACAAGTTGGCCAGCTGGCGGAAGCCGAAATTCTCGGCCACCGCGACGACGGTCAGAACGGTGAGGTCGCGGGCGCGCGGGAAACGGCGCAGCTCGATTTCCTCGAGGATCAGGGTGGCGACGCTGACGAAGATGCCGAGCGTGAAGGTCACCGCGAGGAAGGCGAGCAGATAATCGACCGACAGGATGCCGAGCGCCCACAGGCCCGGCACCAGTATATAGCCCAGCCCTTCGACCAGCGGGCCGAGCACGTCGACCAGCAGGATGTTGCCGAAGCCGACGAAACCGACGCGGCCGTAGCGCGGGTTGAACAGCATGCCCTTGTGCCGGGAAAAGGTTTCCAGCGATCCGCGCTGCCACCGCGCGCGCTGGCGGCCGAGAATGGTGAGATCTTCCGGGACCTCGGTCCAGCACACCGGCTCGGGGATGAAGTGGACTCGATAGTCCTCCTTCCGGTCGCGCATCAGCCGATGCAGCTTGACCACCAGTTCCATGTCCTCGCCGACGGTGCCGTGCGAATAGCCGCCGACGTCGATCACCGCCCGACGCTGGAACAGGCCGAAGGCGCCGGAGATGACGGTCAGGGTGCGCATCGTGCTGAGCGCCAGCCGGGCCATCAGGAAGGCGCGCAGATATTCCATGATCTGGATCAGCGCGAGCCAGTTGGTCGGCAGGCGCACGTCGGACACGCGCCCGGCGGCGATGCGCGAACCGTTGGCGATCCGCACCGTCCCGCCGACCGCGATCGTTCGCACCGGGTCCTCGACGAACGGGCGGACGGCGCGCAGCAGGGCTTCCGGTTCGAGCAGGCTGTCGGCGTCGATCGAACAGAAGATCGGCATGCGCGCGACATTAATGCCGGCGTTGAGGGCATCCGACTTGCCGCCGTTTTCCTTGTCGATGACCAGCAACCGCGGCAGTTTGGGCGAGGCGTAGAGGCCGCGGATCGGCGCGTGCCGGACGCGCTCGTCATGATAGCGTTCGACCTTTTCCAGCCCGAAATGTTCGACCACCGTGTCCAGCGTGCGGTCGCCCGACCCGTCGTTGATGACGATCACTTCGAAGTCGGGATAGTGCAGCGCCAGCAGCGAATTGACGCTTTCGACGATGGTGACTTCCTCATTGTAGGCCGGGGCGAGGACGGCGATCGGCGGCGCTTCCTCCGCATAACGGCGCCACAGGATCGAGGCACGCGCGATCGGCGGCCGGGTGCCCAGCGCGACGGCGGCATAGACCAGCTGGACGATATAGAAGCCGGCCTGGAGCAGCCCGGTGACGATGACCAGGATGGCGATCCCTTCCGCCAGTTCGCGGACCCAGTCCTGCCAGACGATCAATGCAGGTTCCGCTCGGCCAGAATCTTGGTCGCCGCCGTCCGCCCGGGTTCGCTGTCCGACGCGGCGACGTCGCGCAGGATCGCCTCGCCGGCCGGACCGAACAGGGTCAGCGCCTCGGCCGAGCGGAAGCGGACCCACCATTCGCTGTCGCCGAGCCGCCGGCGCAGGTTGGGCGCCAGCCCGGTAAGGCCGATCCGCCCGGCCGCTCGGGCGGCCGCGCCGCGCACTTCCCAATGCGGGTTTTCCAGCGCTCGGCGAATGGCCGGCTCCGCCGCCGGATGACCGAAGGCGCCGAGCGCACGCAGGTAGCGGGTCAGGTGGCGGGGATTGTCTTCTTCCCCGACCAAACTGACGATCAGCGGGACGAGCGTGTAGTCGGCGGACGCGGAGAGGGATTCGATGATCGCCGCCTTGGCGCCCGCGGGAATGGCGGGATCGACCAGCAACGCCTTCAATTCTTCCGGCCGCCGTTCCGCCACGTCGCGGAACAGCGACGCGGCGAGCAGCGAATTTTCGGTGCTGCCGATGCCCAGCTTGTAGACCAGTTCCGATGCCGGCGGCGTCTGGCCGGTCGCGGCGAGCGACAATGCGGCGGCGATGCGCACGCTGCTGTTGCGGTCCTGGAGCGCCGCGCGCAGCCGCGCGATGCTCTTGTCGTCGGCGAATTGCGCCAGCGCCTCGGCCGCGGCCAGGCGGACTCGCGGCGACCCGCTGTCCAGCTGGTGGCGCAGGCGTTCGGGCACGCCCATCGCGGTCGCTGCGGCGACCAGCCGGTCGCGTTCTGCTCCGCGCACCAGTTCGATCAGCTCGACGGCAAGCGTCGTCAGCAGCTTGCGATTGAAGTCAGGCGCGGGACCGCCGGCATCGTCGCCCAGCAGCAGGGGCACAAGCCGGTCGCGCTCCGCCAGCCGCCGCCGGGTGAGGCCGGCGGTAATCAGCCGGGCGATGAGCAGCAGGACCATGATGCCCAGCGACACGCCGGCCATCGCCAGCGACACCAGCCACAGGGTCTCGAGACTGGTCAAAAACGCAGGCCCAGGCCCGTCGCGACCTCCAGCCGGTCGGCGCTGCCCTGACGGTCCTCCCGGTTGACGGACAGGCGCAGGTTGACCCGGTCGGTCACGTCGAAGGCCGCGCCGCCGAACACCGCAAAGGTGTCGACGACCACGCCTTCGGTGACGTCGGGTGCGTCGGATAGGCCACCGAACAGGCGCAGCCGCGGCGCGGCCATCACGTCGGCGCGCGCCAGCCAGCCGGTGCGCCACTGGCCGCCTTCGACCACGTTGATCATCCGCGCGGTCAGCCAGTGGCCGCCGGGCAGATATTGTTCGAGGCCGGGGCTGATCATGTCGACATTGCCGGTGGGATAGCGCGAATGGCGCGCCTCGATCGTCGCCACCGTGGCCGACGGTCCCTGCGACAGCTTGAACGCGCCGCCGCCGCCAACCTGCCAGCGCGGGCGGAAGTCGGCGTCGGGGGTGCCCCCGGCGTACAGCCACAGCGTTGCCTGGTCGCCGACGCGCTGTTCGACGCGCACTTCGCCATAAGTGTCATCGCGTCCGAAACGGTGCGACTGTTCCAGCCCGATGCCGATCCGCGTCGCCGGACTGGCCCAGCCGGCGATCCGCAGCGCGAAATCCTGCCAATCGCTGGCCCCATCGAGGTCGCTGTAGCTGGCGTCGAAATCGGCCTGCCAGCGGTAAGCAGGCACGGTGGCGGCCTCGCCGGACAGGTGCGTGCGCAGCGCGGCGGCGTCGCTGTTCGACGGGCCGACCGGCGCCAGTTCGGCCAGCGCCGCGGTGCGGTCGCCGCGCCGGTCGTAAAGGCGGGCAAGCGCAATCCGGGCATCGTCATAGCCGGGTGCGATGGCCAGCGCCGCGCGCAACGCGCGCTCGGCGTCGTCGAGCCGGTCGGCGGCCAGCAATGCGAGGCCGTATTGCAGCTGCGCATCGGCGTTGGCCGGCTCCGCCGAGGCGGCCTGGCCGAGGAGGTCGACGGCTTCGGCGGTGCGCCCGGCAAGCCGCGCCTCGACCCCGCGATCGTAGGCGCCGGGGGCTTCGGCGACGGCGGCAGCGGGCAGGGCAAAAGCGGCCAGCGCTGCAAGCAGCCGGAAGGTTGTCATTCGGCCTGTTCCAGCAGGCGGGTGAGGCGGGCGACCAGTTCTTCGGGGCTGAACGGCTTGACCATGTAATCGCTGGCGCCGAGCGCGAGCGCGCCGACCACGTCCGCTTCCTGCTTGCGGGCGCTGAGCATCATCACCGGGATGTCGCGCGTGTCGGCATTTTCCTGCAGCCGGCGGAGCAGCTGCATCCCGTCCATCACCGGCATCATCGAATCGAGCACGATCGCGTCGGGGCGCCGCGCCTCGATCCGCGCCAGCGCGTCGCCGCCGTCGCTGGCGACATCAACATCGTAGCCGCGCGACGTCAGCCGGAAGCGGACGATATCGACCAGCAGGGCGTCGTCATCGCACACTAGGACTGTCTTGGTCACCGGATCCCCACGCAAGCACCGCGCCGCCCAGCCGACTTAGGCGGGCCAAGCCGCGCCCTCAAGTAACTTCGGATAGGGAGAAAGTCCGTGTTGGACAGGCATCTCGCACTTCTCGCGCGGAGCGATTAGGTTGGCCCGATGACCGGCGACGAGCAGCTCCTCGAAAGCATCGGGCTAAGCCCGATCGCGACCGTCGTCAGCAATCCGCGCCAGCCGGACAATCCGCTGGAGGTAGTCAACACCGCCTTTTGCGAGCTGACCGGCTATCGCGAGGCCGAGATCCTGGGCCGCAATTGCCGCTTCCTTGCCGGCGACGGGACGGAGCCGTGGGTCACCGACCAGTTGCGCAGCGCCATCCGCACGCGCCGGCCGGTGCTGGTCGATATCCTCAATTATCGCCGCGACGGGACGCCGTTTCGCAACGGCGTGCTGGTGTCGCCCTTGTTCGGGGAGGACGGCAACCTCAACTGGTTCCTGGGATCGCAGGTCGACCTGGGCGACGAGGCGGCGCCCCTGTTCGCCGCGCGCCGGGCGCAGGCGGTGGCGCGGGTCAAGGCGCTGCCCGACCGGCGCCGGCAAGTGCTGGAAATGATGTCGCGCGGCCTGCTCAACAAGCAGATCGCGTGGGAGCTGAAAATCAGCGAGAAGACGGTCAAGATGCATCGCGCCCTGCTGCTTGAGCAACTGGGCGTGGCGACGTCGGCCGACGCCATCCGCATCGCGGTGGAAGCCGGCCTCTAGGCCCGCGGCGCCGGGGGTGCCGTCCAAAGTCCATATGGAGCGCGCGGGGCCGCGGGCGTAATCACGAGACTGCAATCGTCCGTCTTCGGGACAACGGGCGCGCTGACCCTCCTGATGTCCGCGTCCGTGCGCCGGTCGCAAGCCTGTTACCCAAGGCGGCCGGCGCAACCCTTCGACTGCATCGGGACGCGACGCGAGGGCCCTTGCCGGCTATCGTGAAAGGCGGCGGCCGGCACCCCCCGGCCGCCGTTTCTATTGGGGCAGGGCGAGCAGGCGGCGGGCCTGCGCCTCATCCTCGCGCATTTGCGCGACCAGCGCGTCGAGGCCGTCGAACTTTTGCTCGCCGCGCAGGAAGGCGATGACGTCGACCTCCAGCACGCGGTCGTAGAGGTCGCCGGACCAGTCGAAGATGAAGACTTCGAGCAATTCGCGGGCCGGTTCGAACATCGGCCGGACGCCGAGGTTGGCGACGCCGTCATGCTCGCTGCCGTCGTCGAGGCGGACGCGAACGGCATAGATGCCGTAGGCCGGGCGCTGGTAGCCGCCGAGCGACAGGTTGGCGGTCGGATAGCCCAGTTCGCGGCCGCGCGCGTCGCCGCGCTCGACGGTGCCTTCGATGGAGAAGGGACGGGTCAGCAGGCGCGTTGCGGTTGCCGGGTCGCCCGCCGCCAGAGCATCGCGAATCCGGCTCGATGAGACCGGCTGGCCGCCGACCATCACCGGCGGCACCGCTTCGGCGTCGATGCCGTGGGCGCGGCCCAGGGTGCGCAGGCTGTCGGCATTGCCCGACCGGCCGCGGCCGAAGGTGAAGTCTGTGCCGGTGACGACCCCGGCAAGGCCGAAGCGGCCGGCCAGCACGCCGGATACGAAGTCGTCCGCGCCCGTCGCGGCCAGGGCCTCGTCGAACGCGAAGACCAGCATCGCGTCCGCGCCGGCGTGGGCGAACAGGCGTTCGCGCTGGTCCAGCGTGGTCAGCCGGAAGGGCGGGGCGTCGGGCTTGAAATGGTGCACCGGATGGGGGTCGAAGGTCGCGACGATGACCGGCGCGCGCTTGTGGAAGCCAAGCGAGATCGCCCGATTGACGACCGCCTGGTGACCAAGGTGGAAGCCGTCGAAATTGCCCAGCGCCAGGACCGCTCCGCGCAGGCTGTCAGGCAGTGGCTGGTCGGAGGCAAGGCGCTGCATCGCCCGGCGCTGTATCGGCGGCCGGGCCGCTGGGCAATCTCGTCCCCCGCGCAGCTTGACTCCGCAGGGGGCAAATCCTACATGGCGTCTATCCCGATCAACCGGTTTCCGGCGGCGCATTCGTGCGTGCGTCGGTTTTTCGTTTGGAGCGGGTGCCAATGTAGCGACGAGATAGGGCGTCGTTTTCGCGGGTGGCCAGGGGCCGGTTTCGACCGGTTTGGCCAGGAAACGCGGGAAGCCCGGCGCCCTGTGGAGCTTAAAAAGGATCTAGAATGGCACGTATCGCCGGCGTCAACATCCCATCGAACAAGCGCGTCGAAATCGCGCTGACCTATATTCACGGAATCGGCCGCACCACGGCCAAGGACATTGTCGAGAAACTGGGCATCCCCCGGGAAAAGCGCGTCCAGGACCTGTCCGACCAGGAAGTGCTGCACATTCGTGAAGCGATCGACCAGGACCAGACGGTCGAGGGCGATCTTCGTCGCGAAACTGCGATGAACATCAAGCGGCTCATGGACCTCGCCTGCTATCGCGGGCTTCGCCACCGCAAGGGCCTTCCGGTCCGCGGCCAGCGCACGCACACCAATGCGCGCACTCGCAAGGGCAAGGCCAAGCCGATCGCTGGGAAGAAGAAGTAACCGGCGCCCGAGTGGCGTCAGCGACCCTCTTCTCCACCCCAACGTCAGCAGTTTCGAACAGGATTTAGGACCATGGCTCAAGCACCGCAGCGCCTTCGTCGGCGGGAACGCAAGAATATCACGGCCGGCGTCGCCCATGTGAACGCCAGCTTCAACAACACGATGATCACCATCACCGATGCGCAGGGCAATGCGATTGCCTGGTCGAGCGCCGGGATGATGGGCTTCAAGGGCAGCCGCAAGTCGACGCCCTATGCCGCGCAGGTCGCGGCGGAAGACGCGGGCAAGAAAGCCGCCGACCACGGCGTCCGCACGCTCGAGGTCGAGGTCAAGGGACCCGGATCCGGTCGCGAAAGCGCGCTCCGCGCGCTGCAGGCGGTCGGTTTCACGATCACGTCGATCCGCGACGTGACGCCGATCCCGCACAACGGCGTTCGCCCGAGCAAGCGCCGGCGGGTCTAACAGGCCAAGCCGTGCCGGCGGGATTTTTCCCGGCGGCGGTACAAGTTTTGAAAAGGCGGGGGACGCTCCGCCAAGAGGCAGGGATATCAGATGGCCGTCAACGCGAAGAACTGGCAGGAACTGAAGAAGCCCAACGGGCTTGAGAAGAAGCAGGCCGGTGGCGACAGCCGCCGCCGCGCGACCTTCATCGCCGAACCGCTGGAGCGCGGCTTCGGCATGACGCTCGGCAACTCGCTGCGGCGGGTGCTGCTGTCGTCGCTGCAGGGCGCGGCCGTCACCTCGATCAAGATCGAAGGTGCGCTGCACGAATTCAGCTCGCTTCCGGGCGTTCGCGAGGACGTCACCGACATCGTGCTCAACGTGAAGCAGATCGCGCTCAAGATGGAAGGCGAAGGCCCCAAGCGGCTGCAGCTTTCGGCGACCGGCCCGGCCGAAGTCACCGCCGGCATGATCGCCACCTCGGGCGACATGGAGGTCACCAACCCCGACCTCGTCATCTGCCACCTCGACGATGGCGCGACGCTCAACATGGAGCTGACCGCGGACATCGGCAAAGGCTATCAGCCTGCCGCCGCCAACCGCCCGGCCGACGCCCCGATCGGGATCATCCCGGTCGACGCGCTATATTCGCCGGTGCGCCAGGTCGCCTACAAGGTCGAGAATACCCGCGTCGGGCAGGAGCTGGACTATGACAAGCTCACGCTGACCATCGAGACCGACGGCACCGTCACCCCGGAAGACGCGATCGCTTATGCGGCCCGCATCCTCCAGGACCAGCTGCAGCTGTTCGTCCACTTCGACGACAGCCAGGTCCGTTCGGCCCAGCCGGCGATGATCGGGCAGCCGGCGATGGCCGCGGAAGCGTCGCCCGCCGACACCAACCAGCTCAACCGCTACCTGCTCAAGAAGGTCGACGAGCTGGAGCTGTCGGTGCGCAGCGCCAACTGCCTCAAGAACGACAACATCATCTACATCGGCGACCTCGTTCAGAAGACCGAAGCCGAGATGCTGCGCACGCCGAACTTCGGCCGCAAGTCGCTCAACGAGATCAAGGAAGTGCTCGCCTCGATGGGCCTGCGCCTCGGCATGGACATCCCCGGATGGCCGCCGGAAAACATCGAGGAAATGGCCAAGAAGCTTGAGCAGGAACTGCTCGGCTAACCAGCCTATCGGGTTTTGGGCCGCCGCCCCTGTCAAAGTGCGGCCCGGCCGGAGCTACCTCACACGGGCTCCTGACGAACGGAGAATGAGACATGCGCCATCGCGTTGGCCATCGTAAGCTGCAGCGTACTTCCAGCCACCGTGCGGCCCTGTTCCGCAACATGGCGGCCGCGCTGATCAAGCACGAGCAGATCACCACCACCACCGCCAAGGCGAAGGAGCTTCGGCCCTACGTCGAGAAACTGGTGACGCTGGCGAAGAAGGGCGGCCTGTCGAACCGCCGGATCGCGCATTCGCGGATCATGGACGAAGCGCAGGAGCGCAAGCTGTTCGACGTCATCGGCCCGCGCTACGAAGGCCGCAACGGCGGATACACCCGGATCGTCAAGGCCGGCATCCGCATGAGCGATGCGGCGCCGATCGCGATCATCGAATTCGTCGACCGCGACGTGTCCGCCAAGGGCCAGGATTCGGGCCCGGTGATGACCGAGGGAGATTTCCAGGCCGCCTGACCGGGCGGCCGGATTTCCGGCCTTTTCTGTAAATCCGGCGTTTATTCGCGCCGAACCGTTCCTGAACAGCGCCGAACCGCCGCATTCAGGGCGGGTGCACGCACGAGTCCGTAAAACCTTCCCATGCCTCGGTTCGTTTAGCTGACGAATGAGAATGTGAAGGAGAATGGCCATGAAGGCTATCAAGACGATTGCTATCGGTGCGGCAGGCGTTGCCGCCCTTGTCGGCACGGCAGCTCCGGCTTCCGCGCAGATTTTCCCGGGTTACGGCCAGTATGGCTATTCCACCAACGTCATCGGGCAGGTGCTTCAGTCGATCCTGAACCCCTACGGCAACTTCGGCTACAACCGGGTCGCCGCCGCCAACCCGCAGACCGCGGTCAACCAGTGCGCCAATGCCGTGCAACAGCGGCTGAGCTACCAGAACCGCGCGTCGTACAGCCCGTACGGCTACGGCTATAACACCGGCGGTTACGGCAATGCCCAGATCCTCGGCATCACGCGCGTCGAGCAGCGCTCGGCGACGACGCTGCGGGTCCGTGGCTACGCGTCCAGCGGCGCGTCGGCCTATAACGGCTACGGTGCCTATGGGTACGGCGCTTATGGCGCGAACGCCTATGGTTACGCGCAGCCGCGCGCCGACCTGTCGTTCAAGTGCGACATCGATTACCGCGGCTACATCCGCGACATCGACATCAACCGCCGCTAACCTGCAGCGGTTGAAATCAGGGAAGGCGCCGGGACAGCGTTCCGGCGCCTTTTCTTTTGCCTATTGAATGGCTGCCGGCGCGGCCCATTTGGGTTTCATGGTGAAACTTTCCGTCCTCGACCTGGCGCCGATCCCGCAAGGCAGTAATGCCGGCGAAGCGCTGCGCAGCGCCGCCGACCTCGCCGCCACCGCCGAACGGCTGGGCTTCACCCGATACTGGATGGCGGAGCATCATTCGATGCCGGGCATCGCCAGCGCGGCGACGGCGGTGGCGCTGGCCTATGTCGGGTCGCGCACCGCCACGATCCGTATCGGGTCGGGCGGGGTCATGCTGCCCAACCATGCGCCGCTGGTCATCGCCGAACAGTTCGGCACGCTGGAATCGCTGTTTCCCGGCCGCATCGACCTTGGCCTTGGCCGGGCGCCGGGCACCGACCAGGCCGCCGCTTATGCGATGCGCCGGAGCATGACGACCGACGAGAACCAGTTTCCCAACGATGTCGTCGAACTGATGCGCTATTTCACCGGGGAGAACGGCCGGGTCCGCGCCATCCCGGGCGAGGGGCTGGACATCCCGATCTACATCCTCGGGTCCAGCCTGTTCGGCGCGCAGCTCGCCGCCGCGCTCGGCCTGCCGTACGCCTTCGCCTCGCACTTCGCGCCGCAGATGATGATGCAGGCGATCGACGTTTATCGCCAGCGGTTCCAGCCATCGAAGCAACTGGCCGAGCCTTATGTGATGCTGGGCTTCAACGCCTTCGTCGCCGATTCGGCGGAAGAGGCGGAGTTGCTGTCGACGTCGATCCAGCAAGCGTTCGTCGCGCTGCGCACCGGCCAGCCGGTACAGCTGCCGCCGCCGCAGGCGGGCTTTGCCGACGGACTGCCGATGCAGGCCCGGGCGATCCTCGACAGCGTATTGTCCTGTTCCGCGATCGGCACGCCGGAGATGGCGCGCGACGCCGTCGACGCCTTCGTGCAGCGTACGGGGGCGGACGAGCTGATCGTCACGTCGCAGATCTTCGATCCGGCGAAGCGGCTGCGGTCCTACGAACTGCTGGCCGGGGCGGTGCTCGGGCGCGCCGATTGAGGCCCACGCTTTACACGTCGGCCCAAATGGCTATCCGCCTCGCATGACGGTCCAGCCCGCAGACACCATCCTTATCGTCGACTTCGGCAGCCAGGTCACCCAGCTGATCGCGCGCCGCGTGCGCGAAGCCGGCGTGTACAGCGAAATCGCGCCGTTCACCCAGGCCGAGGAGGCGTTCGAGCGGCTGAAGCCCCGCGGCATCATCTTTTCCGGGTCGCCCGCCGGCGTGCCCGAAGAAGGCAGCCCGCGCGCGCCGGCCAAGCTGTACGACAGCGGCCTGCCGATCCTTGGCATCTGCTATGGCCAGCAGGTGATGAGCCACCAGCTCGGCGGGCGCGTCGAGCCGGGCAAGGACGGCGAATGGGACGGCGAGTTCGGCCGCGCCTTCATCACCATCACCGAGGAATGCGCGCTGTTCGAGGGCCTGTGGCAGGTCGGCGAACGGCACCAGGTGTGGATGAGCCACGGCGACAAGGTCACCGAGTTTGCGCCCGGTTTCCGCATCGTCGCGGTGTCGGACGGCGCGCCGTTCGCGGTCATCGCCAACGAGGAGCGCAAATATTACGGCACCCAGTTCCATCCGGAAGTGGTGCACACGCCTGACGGCGGCAAGCTGCTGGCCAATTTCGTCACCCGCGTCTGCGGTTGCGCCGGCGACTGGACCATGGCCGCCTATCGCGAGCAGAAGATCGCCGACATCCGCCAGCAGGTCGGGGACGGCAAAGTCATCTGCGGCTTGTCCGGCGGCGTCGATTCATCGGTCGCGGCGATCCTGATCCACGAGGCGATCGGCGAGCAGCTGACCTGCGTGTTCGTCGACCACGGCCTGTTGCGGCTGAACGAGCGCGCGCAGGTCGAGACCATGTTCCGCGACCATTACAATATCCCGCTGGTGGTGGTCGACGCGGAGGAGCGCTTCCTCGGCGGCCTCGCCGGCGAGGCCGATCCCGAAAAGAAGCGCAAGTTCATCGGCAAGACCTTCATCGACGTGTTCGAGGAAGAAGCGAAACGGATCGGCGGGGCGGATTTCCTGGCCCAGGGCACGCTGTACCCCGACGTGATCGAGAGCGTCAGCTTCACCGGCGGGCCGAGCGTGACGATCAAGAGCCACCACAATGTCGGCGGCCTGCCCGAGCGGATGAACATGCAACTGGTCGAGCCGCTGCGCGAACTGTTCAAGGACGAGGTGCGCGACCTTGGCCGTGAGCTTGGCCTGCCCGACATTTTCGTTGGCCGGCATCCCTTCCCCGGACCGGGCCTGGCGATCCGCATCCCGGGCGAAGTGACCAAGGACAAGTGCGACATCCTGCGCAAGGCGGACGCCGTCTATCTCGAGGAAATCCGCAACGCCGGGCTGTATGACGCCATCTGGCAGGCGTTCGCGGTGCTGTTGCCGGTGCGCACGGTCGGGGTGATGGGCGATTATCGCACGTACGATTACGTCTGCGGCCTGCGCGCGGTGACCAGCGTCGATGGCATGACCGCCGACGTCTATCCGTTCGACAGCGCCTTCCTCAGCCGCGTGGCGACGCGCATCGTCAACGAAGTGCAGGGGATCAACCGGGTGGTCTACGACTATACGTCGAAACCCCCCGGCACGATCGAATGGGAGTGACGCGACAGGCTGTCTGAGGCGACAGCGTTCATCGCTACCCGACCATTATTCCGGGGCGACTTCGGTCCGGCTTTTGATCCACTGTTCGACCTCGGTGCTGCCGCCGATGCGTTCGCCGTCGACGAACAGCTGCGGGGTCGTGGACACGCCATGTTCCTCCTTGAACGCGTCGGTCTGCTCGCGGCTTTCAAGGATATTGTCCTCGAATTCGATGCCTTCGCTGTCCAGCATCTCTTTCGAGCGGACGCCGTAAGGGCAGGTGTGGTCGGGCAAGATCATGCGGTAGAGGACGACGGACTGGGCCACGAAAATATCTCCTTGTTCTTGAAGGATAGAGCGCGGCGCCGTGGCGTGGGTTCCACGCCTTTCGGTTTTTCGCGGTTAACCGCTAAATTCGCGTTTACCGTCATATTGACGCGGCGCGCGGCTTGGGCTGTTCCCCGGCCCATGACGATGTTTCGCAATCTTGCCGCCGCCGCCGTGACCGCGGCCCTGCTCGCCGGCTGTTCGACCGGTCCCCGCCCGGTAGCCCAGGCGCCGCAAGTGCCCGCCGCCGCGCAGGAGCTGCCGTACCGCTGGACCCACGGCAACGCGCCCAAGGCGTATAAGGACGCGGCCGCGGCCTTTGGCCCGCTGACGCTCAAGCCCGGCGAATATCGCTGGGCGGCGGACGCGCCCAAGACCGGCGAGGCGAAGGTCGTGGTCGACCTGCTGCAGCAGCGTTTCTACGTCTATCGCGCGGACCGGCTGGTCGGCGTGTCGACCATTTCCAGCGGCAAGAAGGGCAAGGAAACCCCGCTTGGGCTGTGGAAGGTGTTCCGCAAGCAGGTGAAGGGCTTCAGCCGCAAATATGACAATGCGCCGATGCCCTACATGCAGATGTACGACGAAAAGGGCATCGCCTTTCACGCCGGCAAGATCCCGGGATATCCGGCCAGCCACGGCTGCGTCCGCTTGCCGCTCGAATTCGCCAAGAACGTGTTCGGCGTGACCAAGGTCGGCACGGAAGTCATCATCGAGGGCTGACGCCGGCCCGCCCATCAGGGTAGGGTGCGGGCATGGCGACCCGCTACGAACTCGAAGAGCTGGCCAGCGGCCACGACTTCCTCGGCAAGTCGCACGACCGCAATGCGCGGCGCACCCGCTGGGTCGTCGCGCTGACCGCGGTGATGATGGTCGCGGAAATCGCCGCCGGCTGGGCGACGGGATCGATGGCCCTGCTGGCCGACGGCTTCCACATGGCGACCCACGCCGGCGCCCTGTCCATCGCGGCCGGCGCTTACTGGTACGCCAAGCGGCACAGCGGTAATCCGCGCTTCACCTTCGGCACCGGCAAGGTCGGCGACCTCGCCGGGTTCGGCTCGGCGGTGATCCTGGGCATTTTCGCTATCGGCATCGCGGTCGAATCGGTGATGCGCCTGCTCGACCCGGTGGCGGTCGATTTCATCGACGCGATCGTCGTCGCCGTCGTCGGCCTGCTGGTCAATATCGTCAGCGCGCTGATGCTTGGGCAGGGTCATGACCATGGCCACGACCATGCGCACGGCCACGGTCATCACCACGACCACGATCATGACCAGAACCTGCGCGCCGCCTACCTGCACGTGCTGGCCGACGCACTGACCTCGGTCGCGGCCATTGCCGCCCTCGTGTCCGGGCGCTTCCTCGGCTGGCTGTGGCTCGACCCGGCGGTGGCGATCGTCGCGTCGCTGGTCATCGCCCGCTGGTCGCTGACGCTGATGCGGCAGACCGCGGCGGTGCTGCTCGACACCGCCGACCGGGACCTGCTCGACCGGATCAAGGCGGCGGTCGAGCTGGACGGCGACGCGACCGTCACCGACCTGCACGTGTGGCGCGTCGGGCCCGGCGCCCATGCGGCGATCATATCCGCCTGCGGCGACGCGACGGCAGAGCAGCTGCGGGCGCGCGTGCTCGGCATCCGCCGCTTCGCCCACCTGACGGTGGAAAAGGCCGCCGACGACCGGCGCCCGCGTTGAAAAGCGCGCTGGCGGTGCGCGCACCAGCCGCTAAGGTCGCGCCCGCAGGAAATGGGGAGGGTGCCTGATGTCCGACGATCCGTACGCGCCGCAGCCGGTCGCACGCTGGTACATGGCCGCGGCAATCGCCTCGCTGCTGTTCATGCTGCTGGGCTGCGCCAATTACCTGATGATCGTGACCGCCGACCCGGCGTCGCTGCCGCTTGACCAGCGCACGGCGATCGAGGCGCAGCCGCTGTGGGCCATCGCCGCGTCCGCGATCGCGGTGTGGGTGGGTCTGGCCGGCGCCCTGTTGCTGCTGCTCCGGCGCAAGTTGGCGCAGCCGTTGCTGCTGGCGTCGCTGGTCGCGACGGTCGTCAGCTTCATCCCGCTGTTCGCGGTGCCCGCGGTGGCCAATGCCATCACCGCCAACGACATCGCGGTGGCCATCGTCGTCACCATCATCGTCTGGACGATTTTCTGGTTCGCGCGCCATTCGGCGCAGCGCGGCTGGCTGCGCTAGGGCCGGCCGCACCCATGTGGCTGGTCTCCCGAACGGATGCGACGCCACGCGCGAACCTGAAATACCTGCGTGCGCTGGGCCGCGGCCTGGCCGGCGCCATCCTCTTCAGCCTCCCGCTCCTGATGACGATGGAGATGTGGATGCTGGGCTTTTACCTGCCGCCCGGAATGCTGTTCCAGTTCCTGCTGCTGAACCTGGCGATGCTGGTCGGCATGTCGCGCGTGTCGGGCTTTGAAGCGACCGGCGGCTGGGGGGACGACGTGATGGACGCCTTTTCTGCTTACGCCGTCGCCTTCATCTGGTCGGCGGTGATCCTGTGGCTGCTCGGCATCGTCAAGGTCGGCATGCCGGCGTCCGAACTGGTCGGCAAAATCGCCATCGAATCGGTGCCGGCAAGCTTTGGCGCGATGCTTGGCAGCAAGCAGCTTGGCCGCACGTCGAGCGAGGGCGACGAAAAGGTCCGCAAAACCTATTCGGGCCAGATTTTCCTGATGGCCGCGGGCGCACTGTTTTTCGCGTTCAACGTCGCCCCGACCGAAGAAATGATCCTCATTTCCTTTCGGATGACGCCGTGGCTGTCGATCCTGCTGATGCTGGCCTCCCTGCTGTTGCTCCATACCTTGGTCTACACGATCGGACTGAAAGGATCGGAGCGGCCCGACGGCCCGTTGAACTTCTGGAGCGTCTTCTTCCGGTTCAGCGTCGTCGGTTATGCGGTCGCCGCAATCGTCTGCCTGTACCTGCTGTGGACCTTCGGCCGCGTGCAGGACACCGGGATGGCGCATGTCGTGGGGATGGTGGCGGTCGTCGCTTTCCCCGGGGCCATCGGTGCGGCAATCGCGCGGCTGATCATTTAAGAGGGCGCGATGGCACGCAAGACCAGCAGCAAGCCCCGCACCAGGGCCAAGCCGGGCGGCAACCGCAACGACGTCACGTCGGCGATACCCGTGCTCGAATGGGTGGCCGCCGGGCTCGGGTTGATCCTGATCCTCGGCACGTTCGCCTTTCTTGCCATTGAAGGTTTGCGCGGCGAGACGTCGCCGCCGCTGCTGTCGGTCCGGCCGGTTAGCGCCGAGCGCAGCAGCGATGCGCATCTGATCGAGATCGAGGTTGAAAATACGTCGGACCGTACGGCTGCGGCGGTCACTATCGAAGCCGCGCTGAAGTCGGGCGAGCGAGATATCGAAACCAGCAGCGCGACATTCGACTACGTGCCTGGAAAATCGACGCGCAAGGGCGGGATGCTATTCATCCGCGACCCGCGCCATTACCGGCTGGAGTTGCGGGTCACCGGTTACCAGAACCCCTAAGACTGGCGGCGAGCCGCTCCCCCCGCTAGAGCATCGCGCCATGTCCAAGGTCACGATCGATACCGACACCAGCCGGGCGACCCCGTCGCCGGTGCCGGGCAAGCGCACCACCGTCCCGTCGATCCGCGCCCGCAAGGTCGACGGCACGACCGAACAGCCGATCGTCATGCTCACCGCCTACACCATGCGGATGGCGCAACTGCTCGACCCGCATTGCGACATGTTGCTGGTCGGCGATAGCCTTGGCCAGGTGATCTACGGCCTGCCGTCGACCATCCCCGTCACGCTCGACATGATGTGCGCGCACGGCGCCGCGGTGGTGCGCGGCAGCTGGCACGCGCTGGTCGGCGTCGACATGCCGTTCGGCAGCTACGAAGCTTCGCCCGAGGACGCGTTCGAAAACGCCGCCCATATTCTCAAGGAAACCGGCTGCGCGGCTGTCAAGCTGGAAGGCGGGGAAGCGATGGCGCCGACCATCGAATTCCTTTCCAACCGCGGTATTCCGGTGATTGGCCACGTCGGGCTGACGCCGCAGGCGGTCAACGTGCTTGGCGGTTACGGCGTCCGCGGCCGCAAGGACGAGGAAGTGTACAAGATCCTCGCCGATGCCCGCGCCGTGGTCGATGCCGGCGCCTTCTGCCTGGTCGTCGAAGGCGTGCTGGAGGACATTGCGACGCGGGTCGCCAAGGGGGTTGGCGTGCCGGTCATCGGCATCGGCGCCTCGGCCCGGTGCGACGGGCAGGTGCTGGTCACCGAAGACATGCTCGGCCTGTTCGAACGCACGCCGCGATTCGTGAAGCGCTACGCCGACCTTGCCAGCGAAATCGGCGCGGCGGCGGAGCGCTATGCCGGCGAAGTGCGCGACCGCAGCTTCCCGTCCGCCGACGAAACCTATCGTCCGAAGACGTAGGCGACCGGTCCGTCGACCCCGGCCTGCCGTTGGTCGGAAAGGGGTCGGGGGCGGTTGTGGCGACACGGGCCGGGGCGTAATCGATACGCATCATTCCGGGGGGAAACATGCTCGAAATCGCAAATCTTTCGCACACTTATCCGAACGGCACGGTGGCGCTCGATGACGTCACCCTGTCGATCCCGCGGGGCATGTACGGCCTGCTGGGCCCCAACGGGGCGGGCAAGTCGACGCTGATGCGGACGATTGCGACGCTGCAGGAGCCGACCGCCGGAACGATCACGTTCGGCGCCATCGACGTCATCGCTGAACCGGAAAAGCTGCGCCGGACGCTGGGCTATCTGCCGCAGGATTTCGGCGTCTATCCGCGCGTGTCGGCCTATTCGATGCTGGACCAGGTCGCGGTGCTCAAGGGCATTACCGGCAAGTCGGAACGCAAGTCGGTGGTCGAAACCCTGCTCAACCAGGTCAACCTGTGGGCGGTGCGCGACAAGAATATCGCCGGTTTTTCCGGCGGCATGCGGCAGCGGTTCGGCATTGCCCAGGCGCTGATCGGCAACCCCGAACTGATCATCGTCGACGAGCCCACCGCGGGCCTCGACCCCGAAGAACGCAACCGCTTCCTCAATCTGCTCGTGGCGATCGGCGACAATGTCGTCGTCATCCTGTCGACCCACATCGTCGACGATGTTGCCGACCTGTGCCCGCGCATGGCGGTACTCGCCAACGGCCGGGTGCAGATCGAAGGCAGCCCTGGAGAACTGATCGCGTCGACCCGCGGCAAGGTGTGGAAGAAGGTCATCGACCATGGCGAGCTGGAAAGCTTCCAGCAGAGCCACGAGGTGATTTCGACCCGGCTGTTCGCCGGCAACACCATCATCCACGTGATGTCGGACACGCAGCCGGCGGGGTTCGAACCGGTCGAAGGCGGGCTTGAGGACGTTTATTTCTCGACCCTGTCCACGCTCCGCCGCGCGGCCTGAGCGGAGCAAGCGCCATGCTGTTGGGCATCACCCGCTTCGAAATCCGCTACCAGCTGAAGAACCCGGTCTTCTGGGTCGCGGTAGCCCTGTTCTTCCTCATCGGGTTCGGCATCAGCGCCAGCGAGAACCTGTCGCTCGGCTCGCCCGGCGCAGTGCATGAAAATGCGCCCTACACGATCGCCATCACGACCACGGTGCTGACAATATTCTATCTGTTCGTGGTCACCGCTTTTGTCGCCAACGCCATCGTCCGCGACGATACCAGTGGGTTCGCGCCCATCGTCCGCGCGACGTCGGTGACCAAGACGCAGATCGTCATCGGCCGCTTCCTGGGCGGCGTGACCGTCGCGTGGCTCGGCTATCTCGCGGTGCCGCTGGGCATCGCGGTGGGATCGATGATGCCGTGGGTCGACCCGGAAACGGTGGGGCCGCAGAAGCTGTCCTATTACACCTGGAATTTCCTGGTCTTCGCGATCCCCAACATCTTCCTGACCAGCGCGATCCTGTTCGCGCTGGCGACGACCCTGCGGTCGATGATGGCGTCCTACATCGGCGCGGTGCTGCTGGTGATGGGCTATCTCGTGACCACCAGCCTGGTCGGGCAGAAGATCGAATATCGCGAGGCGTTCGCGCGCTGGGAGCCGCTGGGCAATGGCGCGCTGCGCGAAGCGACCCGCTATTGGACGCAGGCGGAAATGAACAGCCGGCTGGTCGATCTCGGCGGCATCCTGCTGTTCAACCGGATCTACGCGATCGTCCTTGGCCTGCTGTTCCTGGCGTTAACCGTCTGGCGCTTCTCGATGGCCGAACGCGCGCCATCGAAGCGCAAGCTGCGCCGGCTGGAAAAGCGCGAGGCGCGCACCGCCCGGCTGTCGCAAGTGCCGCCGGCGCTGGGCGGCGGGACGGTCATCGCGCGCGACCAGGAATCGTCCCGCTGGACGCAGCTGATGACCCGCATGCGGGTCGAGATCCGGCAGGTGCTGACCAGCCCCGGCCTGATCGTCCTGATGCTGTTCGGGATCGGCAATACGGCCGCGGCCCTGTGGCTCGGCAAGTCGAGCTACGGAACCAGCGACTATCCGACGCTGTCGGCGACGATCAGCACGGTGCGCAGCGGCATGGGCGCGATCCTGGTCATGGTCGCGGTCTTCTATGGCGGCGAGCTGGTGTGGCGCGAGCGCGAGCGCAAGCTCAACGAGATCCTCGATTCGACGCCGGTCCCGGCTTGGGTGATGACGGTGCCGAAGATCGCCGCCATCTTCGTCGTCCTGCTTGCGATCAACGTCGCCGGCATGGTCACCGGCCTGTTCTACCAGGCGGTGATGGGCGCCCGTTCGCTGGGGCTGGGCGATTATGTCGCCTGGTTCATCATTCCGGCGGCGATCGACGGGCTGCTGATCGCGGTGCTTGCCGTCTTCGCGCAAGTGCTCAGCCCCAACAAATATGTCGGCTGGGCGATCATGTTCATCTGGTTCGTCGGGACGATCTTCCTGTCCAACATGGGCTATTCCAACCCGCTTTATAATTACGGCACCACGCCGGCGGTCCCGCTTAGCGATTTCAACGGTGCGGCGGGGTTCTGGAAGGGCGCGGCGGTGATGCAGTTGTACTGGGCGCTGTTTGCCCTGATCCTGACCATTGTCGCGCATCTGCTGTGGCCGCGCGGCACCGACCTGTCGCTGCGCGTCCGGGCGCGGCGCATGCGGCGCAACATTGCCGGCGTGCCGGCGCTGTTGCTGGCCGGAGCGGCCGCCGCGATGATGGCGACGGGGGCCTATGCCTATTACAACATCAAGGTTCTCAACCGGTATCAGACCAGCGACGAGGCGGAGAAATTCGCCGCCGATTACGAGCGCAAATATCTGAAGTACGAGAAGATGCCGCAGCCGACGGTGACGGACGTGAAGCTGGCCGTCGACCTGTATCCCGGCGAGCGCAGGATGGTCGTCGACGGTCTGTACCGGCTGACCAACCGGACCGGCGCGCCGCTGCGCGACGTGCATGTCCGCAAGCTGGTGCCCGACGTCGAATTCACGTCGCTCGAGCTGGCCGGCGCGCGGCTGGTCTCCGACGACGACGAGTTCGGGTATCGCATCTATCGCTTCGACACGCCGCTGGCGCCGGGGGCGACGACCGAACTGAAGTTCCGCTCGCAGCTTTGGAACCGCGGCTTCAAGGCCACCTCGCCGGACACCGCGATCGTCGAGAACGGCACCTTCATCAACAATGCCGCCTTCGCCCCGGTAATCGGGATGAGCCAGCAGAACCTGCTTAGCGACCGCACCCAGCGCCGCCGCCAGGGGCTTCCGGCGGAACTGCGCCCTGCCAAGCTCGAGGACATGTCGGCGACCGGGCGCAACTATGTCGGCGCCGACTGGGTCAATTCCGACATCACGGTGACGACCGATGCCGGCCAGACGCCGATCGCCCCGGGCAACCGCGTGTCGGATACGGTAAAGGGCAAGCGGCGCACCGCGCGGTTCGTCAGCCCGGCGCCGATCCTCAACTTCTTCTCGATCCAGTCGGCCGACTACAAGGTCGCGCGCGAGGTCCATAACGGCATCGAACTGTCGGTTTTCTACATCGCGGGCCACGACTGGAACGTGCCCAAGATGCTGCGCGCGATGGGCGCGGCGCTCGATTATTACCGGGCGAACTTCGGGCCGTACCAGTTCGATTATGCGCGGATCATCGAGTTTCCGGGCTATGCCAGCTTCGCCCAGGCCTTTGCCGGGACGATGCCCTATTCGGAAACCATCGGCTTCAACGCCAACACCAACGACCCCGAGAAGATCGACTTCACCACCTATGTCGTCGCGCACGAGATCGCGCACCAATATTGGGCGCACCAGGTGATCGGCGCGAACATGCAGGGCGGTACGGTAACCAGCGAGACGCTGGCGCAATATTCGGCGCTGATGGTGATGAAGCGCCTCTACGGACCCGACAAGATCCGCCGCTTCCTCAAATATGAGCTCGACCTCTATCTTGCCGGCCGCAAGGGCGAGGCGGTCGAGGAACTGCCGCTCTACCGGGTCGAGAACCAGGGCTATGTCCATTATCGCAAGGGCGCGGTGGCCATGTACCTGCTGCAGGAACGGCTGGGCGAAGCGGCGGTCAATCGCGCGCTGGCGCGGTTCAATGCCCGCTTCCGCTTCAAGGGCGCGCCCTATCTGCGGTCGACCGACCTGATCGCCGAATTCCGCAAGGAGGCGCGGACTCCCGAACAGCAGCAGCTGATCACCGACCTGTTCGAGAAGATCACCTTGTTCGACTTCAAGGTGCAGGACGCGACAACGCGCAAGACGGGCAACGTGTGGACGACCACGCTGACCGTCGCGGCGGATAAATATTATGCCGACGGCAAGGGCGACGAGCGCAAGGCCAGGCTGGCCGAACCGGTCGAGATCGGGCTGTTCACCAAGCGGCCGGGACTGGGCGAATTTTCCCGCTCGGACGTCATCGCCATGGCGCGCGAACCGGTCCGCAGCGGGACCCAGAAGATCGTCGTCACGTCGGCGAGGAAGCCGGAGTTTGCAGGGATCGACCCGTACAATTTCTACATCGACCGCAACGGCGACGATAACGTGAAGGACGTCACGGCCAACTAAGCGCCCTTTGCCTTTCGCGCCACAATCGCTAGACGGAGCGCCGCCAGCTTCCGTTCATCCGCCGTGGGGGATGGGGCGGCCTTCGTTGACCTTTCTCGCCGCAAGTTGAGGGAACCCTTGGCTCTCACCCCCGATACCCCGAATGACGCCTTCCTCCGCGAGGTCGACGACAACCTTCGTCGCGACCAGATGGAGCTGTTCGCCAAGCGCTACGCCAAGTGGCTGATCGCGGCGGTCGTCGTCTTCCTGATCGCCGCCGGCGCTTACCTGTTCTGGCAGAACCAGCAGCAGAAGAAGGCGTCGCAGCAGTCCGAAGAGCTGATGGCCATTTATGACCAGATCGGCAGCGGGCAGGGCGAGCAGGCGCGCAAGCGGCTGGAGCCGCTGAAGACGGTCGGCAACGATATGGTCCGCACGCTGGCGCGGCTGGCCGACGCGGCGGTCGCTCTGGACAGCGCCGACCGCAACGCGGCGCTGGCCAACTATCGCGCGGTCGCCGACGACAAGGGCGCACCCGACGCCTATCGCAACCTTGCGCTGGTCCGGTCCACGGCGATCGAGTTCGACCAGCTGCAGCCCGCGCAAGTGGTTTCGCGGCTGGCGCCGCTGACCAAGCCCGGCAATCCTTGGTTCGCAAGCGCCGGCGAATTGACCGCCATGGCCTATCTCAAGCAGGGCCAGACCGAGCGCGCCGGCCGCCTGTTCGCGTCCATCGCCAGCGACAAGGCCGCCCCGTTGACCGCGCGCAGCCGCGCCGTGCAGATCGCCGGCACGCTGGGCGTCGATGCCAGCGCCGCACTTCCCGACCTTGCCGCCCAAGCCACCGCCGTCCAGGCGCAGCAGGCCGCGCCGCCGCAACCGGCCGCGCCCGCGCCGCAGACCGCACCAGCAGGAACCCAGCAATGACGCCCAAGCATTTCAAACTCGCAGCGCTCGTCGCGGCGGCCATGGCCGCCAGCGGTTGCGGCCTGTTCAAGAAGGGCGGACCGACGACGCCCGTGGTCGGCGAACGGATTTCGGTCCTGGCCGGCGAAACCGACGTCCAGGTCGACCCTGCAACCGCAGCGCTGCCGATGGCGCTGCCGGCGCCGGTCGCCAACGCCGACTGGGCCCAGTCCGGCGGCAATGCCGCCAAGTCGATGGGCCATGTCGCATTGACCGGGTCGCTCAACCAGCTGTGGTCGGCGTCGATCGGCCAGGGCACGTCGCTGTCGGCCCGGCTTGCCGCGGCACCGATCGTTGCGGACGGCAAGGTCTTTACCATCGACACCATGTCCACTGTCCGCGCCTTCGACGCGGCGACCGGCGGCGAAGTGTGGCAGTCCCGCTTCGGCGTCGAGCGCGGCAACGAGGCGTCGCTGTTCGGCGGCGGGCTCGCCTTCACCGGCGGGCGGGTTTACGCGACCAACGGCCTTGGCTTCGTCACCGCGCTCGACGCGGGCAACGGCGGCCAGGTGTGGCAGGTGCGTCCGGGCGGCCCGCTGCGCGGGGCGCCGACCATCGCCGGCGACGCGCTTTACGTGATGAGCCAGGACAACCAGATCTTCTCGCTCAAGCTCAGCGACGGGTCGACCACCTGGAACGCCGCCGCGGCGCTGGAAATTGCCGGCGTGTTCGGGGTTGCGTCCCCGGCCTATGCGCAGGGCACTGTCGTCGCCGGATTCTCCTCAGGCGAGCTCAACGCCTATCGTTACGAAAACGCGCGGCTCGTGTGGCAGGACGCGCTGGCCCGGACCAGCATCCGCACCAGCGTGTCGTCGCTGTCCGACATCGACGCCGACCCGGTGATCGACAACGGGCAGGTCATCGCCATCGGCCAGGGCGGTCGGATGGTCGCGCTCGAACTGATCACCGGCCAGCGCATCTGGGAACTCAACCTGGCCGGCATTTCGACGCCGTGGGTGGCGGGCGACTGGGTGTTCGTCGTCACCGACGATGCGAAGCTGATGGCCATTGCCCGGGCCAGCGGCAAGGTGCGCTGGATCAGCCAGTTGCAGCAGTATCGCAAGCCCAAGTCGAAGAGCGGGCCGATCAGCTATGTCGGGCCGGTTCTGGCGGGCGGACGGCTGATCGTCGCCAACAACCAGGGCGCGATCGTCTTTGCCGACCCGACCACCGGCGCGGTGCAGGGCCAGACGTCGATCAAGACCGGCATCAGCCTGCCGCCGGTGGTGGCTAACGACATGATGTATGTCCTCGACGACAACGGGCGCCTGCACGCGTTCAAATAGGACCGATCGCGCGGCCGTCCTCGCCATGACGGCCGCCATCGTCTAGGCGCGGGCCATGCCCCTTCCCACCGTCGCCATCGTCGGCCGTCCCAACGTGGGCAAGTCGACCCTGTTCAACCGCCTTGTCGGCAAGAAGCTGGCGCTGGTGGACGACCGGCCGGGCGTGACCCGCGACCGGCGCGAGGGCGACGCGCACCTGCTTGGCCTTGAGTTCCGGGTCATCGACACCGCGGGCTATGAGGACGAGGATCCGCAATCGCTGCCGGGCCGGATGCGCAAGCAGACCGAGGCGGCGGTCGCCGAGGCCGACGTCGCCCTGTTCCTGATCGACGCGCGCGAAGGCGTCAGCCCGCTGGACGCCGAAATCGCCCGCTGGCTGCGGTCGTCGAAGACCCCCATCGTGCTGGTCGCCAACAAGGCCGAATCGCGCGCGTCCCAGCCCGGCGTGCTCGATGCCTATCGGCTCGGCCTGGGCGATCCGGTGGCGATGAGCGCCGAACATGGCGAGGGCGTCGCCGACCTGTTCGAATCGCTGCGCCCGCATGTCGAACGCGAGGAATTGGACGAGCCGGAGGAAGAAGAAGGGGAAGAGGGCGGCCCGCTGAAGATCGCCATCGTCGGCCGGCCCAACGCGGGCAAGTCGACCCTGGTCAACCGGATGCTGGGCGAAGAACGGATGATCACCGGTCCCGAAGCCGGCATCACCCGCGATTCCATTGCGCTGGACTGGGAATGGCAGGGCCGCAAGGTGCGGCTGGTCGACACCGCCGGCATGCGCAAGCGCGCCAAGGTCACCGACAAGCTGGAATGGCTGTCCACCGCCGACGCCAAGAAATCGATCGACCTGGCGGAGGTCGTCGTCCTGCTGCTCGACGCCACCCGCGGGCTGGAGGTGCAGGATCTACGCATCGCGTCGAGCGTGATCGACGAAGGCCGGGCGCTGATCATCGCCATCAACAAATGGGACGTGGCCGACAACGCCTCGTCGCTGTTCAACGGTATCAAGGCGGCGCTCGAGGAAGGGCTGGCCCAGATCAAGGGCATCCCGGTGCTGACCGTGTCGGCCAAGACCGGCAAGGGCATCGACCAGTTGCTGAGCGCCGCCTTCGAGCTGCGCGAACAATGGTCGCGGCGCGTGTCGACCGGCGCACTCAACCGCTGGTTCGAGGCTGCGGTCGACGCCAATCCGCCGCCAGCGCCGGGCGGCAAGCGGATCAAGCTGCGCTATATCACGCAGGTGAAGACCCGGCCGCCGACCTTTGTCGTGTTCGGCACCCGCACCACCGAGCTTCCCGAAAGCTATCGCCGCTACCTGGTCAATTCGATGCGGCGCGACCTTGGCCTTGGCCCGGTGCCGGTGCGCTTCACCTTGCGGTCGCCCAAGAACCCGTTCGACCGATAAGAAGACGTTTACCCTTTGGCGGCTAGCACGGCTGGCAGTGGGGCCATTGCCGGACATGTCCCGGTGCCGAGGAGATACGGGTGAACGACGACCAGGATATCGTCGACTGGGTGCATTTCGAACGGAGCCGATCGGAGCTGGGCGTCGGCTTCATCAAGATCCTCAGCTATTTCCGCGAAGACGGCACCAAGTCGGTAGGCACGATCGAACAGGCGATGCGCGACCAGAATACGGCCGCGCTGGTAATCCCCGCGCATACGTTGAAGGGCGAGGCCCGCCAGCTTGGCGCGGAGCCGCTGGCCGAAGTGGCCGAGCTGATCGAATCGACCGCCCGTTTCTGCATCGAAAGCCGCCGCTTTCCGGACGAGCTGGTGCCGCAGGTGGTCGAGCTTCGGCAGCTGTTCAACCAGACGGTCGAATTGTTCGACAAGGCGACCAACCCGTTGCTGTCACGGGCGCGCAGCGCGCCGGGCGGGTTCGGGCGCAAGGTCGCGAACCAGGATTTCGGCCGCATCTAGGCGCGCTTCAGCATCGGTTGCGGCCGCAGCCGCGACAGGCTGCGCCAGGCCCATTCCAGCGGCCCGTAGGTGAAGCGGTCGAGCCATGGTTTCGACCATAGCAGCATCAGCAGCCACACCAGCGGAACGAGCAGCCAGCATTCCGCCCGCGACAGTTGCCCGTACAGGCCCAGCCCCGACCCGTTGAAGACCAGCATCGCGACGATGCTGGTGCCCAGATAATTGGTGAAAGCGGCACGGCCGACGGCGGCCAGCCGGTCGATCAGCCAGCCGCCCTTGCGCACGGCGAGGACAAGCGCAGCGGCATAGGCCAGCGCCATCACCGGATGGGCGGGCATCGACCAGGTTTCCAGCGCGTTGACGGTCAGCGGCAGGCGGAAGCCGTCGGCCCACACCCAGGCGGCGAGCACGGCGCTGAAGGCGGCTCCGAGCGCGATTCCGACGATGGCGATCCGCCGGTAGGCGGCGGCCGGCCATTGGCCGTTCAGGAAGCCCGACCGATAGGCGGCCATGCCGATCAGCATCAGCGCGAAGGTTTCCATGAACAGTGCGCGGACGATGTCGAGCGGGTTCCATAGCCGCTCCCCGATCATTGTCGCGACATAGGCCGGCCAGCTGGAATGGACGGCAAGGTCACGCGCGATGGACGCCGCCGACGGCCCGTAATAGCCGATCGCGTCCGGGTCCCCCGAGGCAAGCGCCACGGCGATGCGCGCGGCGAAGGCCGACGCCTGGCTAGCAGCATTGGCGAAGGCAAGGATGTAGGCGACGACAGCAAAGGCGGCGAGCGCGGCGACGTTGAACCGGCGGAAGAGGAAAACGACGCTGCCGACCACCGCATAGGTGGTGAGGATGTCGCCGAACCAGATGAAATAGAAATGGGCGAGGCCGAACAGCAGGAGCACGGCCATGCGCCGGTAATGCACGCCGGTCGCCGACTGGCCGGACGCGTCTGCGCGGTCGGCGACCAGCAGCATCGACGCCCCGAACAGGATCGAGAAGAGCGAGCGCATCTTGCCGTCGACGAGGATGAAATTGGCCAGCCACATCAGCCGGTCGGCAAGCCCGTCGAAACCGTAGACGGGCGGATTGAAATAGGCCGCCTCGACCATCGCGAAGGCGACGACGTTGACCGAAAAGATGCCCATCACCGCAACCCCGCGGATGACGTCGAGCGTGATGATGCGGTTGGACATGATTACTTGCGAGCGAGGCTGATCAATTGCTCGATCCGGTTTTCGACCGGGCTCGACTGAACGACGGAACTGTTGGTCGCGCCAAAGGGGACGATGCGGTCGATCACAGCCTCCATCTCGATGACATCGTGGACATGAGCCCGGGCAACGAAACAATCCTCGCCGGACACCCGGTCGCATGAGACGATCTGCGGGGTGCTGCGAATGGCTTCGATCATATTTTGCATCTGTCCGGGCAAGGGGCGGGCGCGGATGAGCAATGCCAAGCCATAACCGAGGCAGGCGGGATCGATGTCCGCGTGATACCCCCTGATAACCCCGACATCCTCCAGCCGGCGAACGCGATCGGCTACGCTCGGCGTCGACAAGCCGACCCGGCGCGACAATTCAGCCCTTGGCAGGCGGGCGTCCTTGCTCAGTTCCCGCAATATCGCCGCATCGATGCGGTCCAAGGAGAACTTCCCGAATCGATGGTCCTTCGAAGCTTCCGCCTGCTGTTCAGAAACTAATAGCGGTTTCGACATATTCATTCTCCATATCGATCCGCAGGCTTGACCCATATTCTGAAGGAATGGAACGCCAGCAACGCGATTCAGGCCCGGTCAGCGCGAGAACCGGACACTTGTCACGGCTGTCGGATGCCGTCCCGCCGCATGCGTGGTTCGGAGTCTCCGCTATCTTCCATTATCTGGGCCCGGCCTTCGCCGTGCTCCTGTTTCCGGTCGTCGGCGTGCTTGGCGTGGCCTGGTTCCGGATCGCCTCCGCAGCACTGATATTCGCGCCGACGACCAAGCCGTGGCGCGTATTCATCGCGTCCTCGCCGGACGAAAGGCGTCTGCTGGTGGCGTTGGGGGCCTGTCTGGCGGCCATGAATTGCGCCTTCTACCTCGCCCTGGACAGGCTGCCGATCGCGCTGGTGGCCGCAATCGAATTTGTCGGCACGATCGGCATTGCACTGTGGGGATTGCGAACCGCGAGAAATTACCTCGCACTGGCCATCGCGATGGGCGGAGTTGCCCTGCTGATCGATGTGCCTGGCCTGATCTCCACCGGCGGCAAGGCGACTGACGACCTGGTCGGCCTGTTCTGGGCAGGCCTGAACGGCGGACTTTTCGTTCTCTACGTCGTGCTCGGCCACCGGATATCGCAGAAAGGCGCTTCCGGCGGGGTCGAGCGTCTCGGAGCAGCGATGACCGTCGCGTTCCTGTTCGTCATGCCAATCGGCTTCATGCAGGCACTGGACGCTTTCGATACGCCCATGCTCGTACTGGCCGGCATCGCCGTCGGAATATGCTCTTCGGTCATCCCCTATGTCTGCGACCAGCTGGCGATGGCGCGGCTGCCGCGAACCGCCTTTGCCTTGTTGCTCGCCTTGCTACCGGCGACAGCGACCATAATCGGAGTTCTCGTCCTGCGACAGATTCCCGGAGTCGCCGACATGGCAGGTATCGTTCTGGTGATGGCTGGCGTCGCTATCCACCGGCCAGCACCCGGTTCCCCGGCGCCCGACGAGGTCGGTTGAGCGGACGGCTCCGCCGTCAACCGGGCGAGGCGCCGCGTTCGGCGCAGTTCTTTCAGCCCTCGATGCTCTCGCTTTGCAGCTGGACGTAATTCTGCAGGCCCATGCGCGCGATCATCTCGACCTGGGTCTCGATCTTTTCGACATGCCCTTCCTCGTCACGCAGCACTTCGGCGAACAGGTCGCGGCTGACGTAGTCGCGGACGCTTTCGCAATAGGCGACCCCTTCCTTGTACATGGCGACGGCTTCAAGCTCGGCTTCGAGGTCGGCCTTCAGCACCTCTTCGACATTCTCGCCGATGCGCAGGCGCCCGAGGGCCTGGAAGTTGGGCAGGCCTTCGAGGAACAGGATGCGCTCCGCGAACTTGTCCGCGTGCTTCATCTCGTCGATCGATTCGGCGCGCTCGAAGGCGGCCAGCTTCGTCACGCCCCAATTGTCGAGCAGCCGGTAATGCAGCCAATATTGGTTGATCGCGGTCAGCTCGGCCTTGAGCGCCTCGTTGAGCATTTCGATGACCTTGGGGTCGCCTTGCATTCTTCTCTCCCGTGACCCCAGCCCTACCGCAGGCGGGCCGGACAGAAAAGACGAACCGGCGCAAATCCGCCGGATGAGGGGATCAGCTCAGGCGACGATGCGCAGCTTGGGGGCGGGGCGCCTGGAGCGCTCCTCGGCCATCAGCCGGTCGGCATAGCACAGGCAGCTGCCGCACTGCGGCTCATGCCCCAAGGCGGCATAGGCCTCCTCGGGCGTACGAGCGCCGGCGCGGGCGAGGTCGCGGACCTCCCGTTCAGTGATGGCATTGCAGACGCACAGGATCATGCGACTCACATAGTGCTATTGCGATACATTCGCAACAACTATCGCAACGAGACGATCTGGCGCCCCGGCGGATCGCTAGGCCAGCGCGGCGTCCTCACCCATCAGCCTGGGGAAGAAGCTGCGGTGCGCGGTACGCAGCTCGTCGATCGACACGCAGAAATCCGTGTCGGCGAGCTCGAAGATCAGCCGCTTTCCGGCGGTCCGCCCGATAGGTTCGACCTGCACCCCGGCGGCGTCCGCGCCGGTGAGGAAGTCGAGCAAATGCGCATCGTCGATCGTCGCGACGTATAGGCCCTGGTCCTCGGCGAAGAACTGGCGCGCGATATGGCCGGGGCCGGATGGCTGGACCAGCGCGCCGACCCCGCCGGCCATCGCCATTTCCGCCAGCGCCACGGCAAGGCCGCCGCCCGATACGTCGTGGACGGCGGTTAGCGCGCCGCGTTCGACCATCGCGCGAACGAAGTCGCCGGTGCGCCGCTCGCTGTCGAGATCGACCGGCGGCGGCGGGCCGTCGGACCGGCCGTGCACTTCCTTGAGCCACAGCGACTGGCCGAGATGGCCGCCGCGCGTGCCGAGCACGACCAGCACGTCGCCGGACTGCTTGAAGCCGATGGTCGCCATCCGCGCGCTGTCGGCGAGCAGGCCGACGCCGCCGATCGCCGGGGTCGGCAGGATCGCCTGGCTGCTGCCGTCGTCGGCCTTGGTTTCGTTGTAGAGCGAGACGTTGCCGCTCACGACCGGGAAGTCGAGCGCCTTGCAGGCTTCGGCCATGCCCTGGAGGCAGCCGACGAACTGGCCCATGATTTCGGGCCGCTGCGGATTGCCGAAGTTGAGGCAGTTGGTGATCGCCAGCGGGCGCGCGCCGACGGCGCACAGGTTACGATAGGCCTCGGCGACGGCCTGGCGGCCGCCTTCTACCGGGTCCGCCTTGCAATAGCGCGGGGTGACGTCGGTGGTCATCGCCAGCGCCTTCCTGGTGCCGTGCACGCGGACCACGGCGGCGTCGCCGCCCGGCGTCTGGATGGTGTCGGCGCCGACCGTCTGGTCATATTGCTCCCACACCCAACGGCGGCTGGCGAGGTTGGGCGAGGCGACCAGCTGCAGCAGCTCCGCGGCCAGGTCGGCGCTGTCCGGCACGTTGGCCAGCGGGGCCGGGGCGGCCGGAATTTCGTAGGGCCGCTCGTAGCAGGGGGCTTCGTCGGCAAGGGGATCGAGCGGGATGTCGCACACCGTCTCGCCGCCGAATTCCAGCACCATGCGGCCGGTGTCGGTGACTTCGCCGATGACCGCGAAATCGAGCTCCCACTTGCGGAAAATCGCCTCGGCCTCGGCTTCGCGGCCGGGCTTCAGCACCATCAGCATCCGCTCCTGCGATTCCGAGAGCATCATTTCGTAGGGCGTCATGCCCTCCTCGCGGCACGGCACCTTGTTCATGTCGAGGCGGATGCCGACGCCGCCCTTGGACGCCATTTCGACCGACGAGGAGGTAAGGCCGGCGGCGCCCATGTCCTGGATGGCGACGATCGCGTCCGACGCCATCAGTTCAAGGCAGGCCTCGATCAGCAGCTTCTCGGTGAACGGGTCGCCGACCTGCACGGTCGGGCGCTTTTCCTCCGAATCCTCGGAGAAATCGGCCGACGCCATGGTCGCCCCGTGGATTCCGTCGCGGCCGGTCTTGGACCCGACATAGACCACCGGATTGCCGATGCCGGCAGCGGCGGAATAGAAAATCTTGTCCGACTTCGCGACTCCGACGGTCATCGCGTTGACGAGGATGTTGCCGTTGTAGCTGTCGTCGAAATCCACCTCGCCGCCGACGGTCGGGACGCCGACGCAATTGCCGTAGCCGCCGATGCCGTGGACCACGCCCGCGACCAGGTGCCGCGTCTTGGGATGGTCGGGCGACCCGAACCGCAGGGCGTTGAGGTTGGCGATCGGCCGCGCGCCCATGGTGAAGACGTCGCGCAGGATGCCGCCGACGCCGGTCGCCGCGCCCTGATAGGGCTCGATGTACGAGGGGTGGTTGTGGCTTTCCATCTTGAAGATGGCGGCATCGCCGTCGCCGATGTCGATGATCCCGGCATTCTCGCCCGGCCCGCAGATCACCCACGGCGCCTCGGTCGGCAGGGTCTTCAGGTGGACGCGCGAGCTTTTGTACGAACAATGCTCCGACCACATCACCGAGAAGATGCCGAGTTCGACCAGGTTGGGTTCGCGGCCAAGGCTTTTGAGGACGCGCTGATATTCTTCCTCGCTGAGGCCATGCTCGGCGACGATGTCAGGGGTGATGGCGGGGGCTTGCGCTTCTGCGACGGTCATGGCGCGCCGATAGCGGGCAGCGCGGCACAAAAAAACCCCGGCCTTGCGGCCGGGGTCGCGATAATCGGATGAGCCGCGGCGTTACGCCTTGCAGCTCTTGCCTTCGTAGGTGACGGTCGCGGCGTCGGCCGAACCCGAGAGCGGTCCGCCCTCGCCGACCTGGACCTGCGTTCCGGCATCGGATTCGCCGGTGTGGACACGGGCGCTGCCGTCGCTCAGCCAGTCGATGCGAAGCACGCTATTGTCCTTGCAGCGATAGCTTTTCGTGGCGGTGATCGACGGCGGCAACTGGACGTTGGCGACATCGACTTCGTTGACGGGATCTTCGTCGGGGCCTCCGGCGACGATGGTGTGGTCTGCATTGTTGCAACCGGCAAGCGCGGCAGTGGCAACGATGGCGAGCAGAAGCGAGGTGCGAGTCATGGGCGCGGCTTTCGCGATGGGAGCGGGTCGCGTCAAGACCGTTTCCTTGCATTGTGCCGGCGCGGGCCATAGCTTCATCGACCGATGGGGACCCGGACCGGAACGACCGCGCAGCGAATCCGCATCGGGCTCACCGGGCTCGCCTTCGCCTTTCTGCTCGTCCTGCTGGGCAGCGTTGTCAGCCGCTCCGGCCGCGACGACCAGAGCTCTGCGGTCGAGAATGCGGTGACCAACGAACCCAAGGAGCCGTTGGCCGAGCTTGGCGTCGCGCCCGGCCCCGAACCCGAGCAGAACGAGACGGCCCCGGCCCAATGACCCGGCGCCGGTGGCTGGTTGCCGCCGTGCTCGGCGCACTGGCGGCGGTCGGCATCCTCATCCTTTTATCGACGCAGCGCGGCGGACCGGAGGCGCGGCCGATCGGCGAGCGCGCCGGCAAGCCGCCGTTATTGTTGCTGACCACCTTGCCGATTGCGTTCGCCGAAGGGTTCACGCTGGACGGGGAGACGTCGCTGGTGCTTGCCGCGCTGCAAGAACGCTACCGGGTCGTGCCGATCAGCGTTGCGGATCGTGCCAGCCTGTCGCGCGACGGCCTGCTGCTGATGGCGCAGCCGCAGGCGCAGCCGGCCGAGGCGCTGGTCGAGCTCGATCGCTGGGTCCGCGATGGCGGCCGCGTCCTCCTGCTCGCCGACCCGGCGCTGCAATGGCCGAGCGCGCTGGCGCTTGGCGATCCGGCGCGCCCGCCGTTCGCCTTCGCCGATACCGGCCTGCTCGGGCACTGGGGATTGCGGGTCGAAGCACCCGCCGAACTGGGGCCCGTCGCGATGAACCTGGACGGGGCCGTGCTCGTGACGCGGTCGCCCGGACTGCTGACGGCCACTACAGCGGATTGCACAACGAGCAGCGGCGGCCTGATCGCGCATTGCCGGATCGGGCGGGGCCGAGCGACGGTCGTCGCCGATGCCGATTTCCTCGCGCCGAGCGA
The DNA here is from genome assembly GCF_014352855.1 of Sphingomonas sabuli. Taxonomy (GTDB): domain Bacteria; phylum Pseudomonadota; class Alphaproteobacteria; order Sphingomonadales; family Sphingomonadaceae; genus Sphingomicrobium; species Sphingomicrobium sabuli. The sequence goes on from NZ_CP060697.1 coordinate 2,195,743, forward strand.
TCCGGCGCTGGCGAAGTCGGGCGCGGTTGCGCTGGTCCGTCAATTGTCCGGGCTTGAGCGTTGATTCGCCACGGAATCGCTGCTCACAGACTTATCCACACCATGGCCGTCCCAGAACAGGAGTAGAACACGGCTTCAAATCCCATTCAAAAACCCGCAGAAAACCGAGATTTGGCATAAAATCCCGCTGTGTGGCATGAAAATCCATTGTATCCCGTACGCCTCTGAGTTACCAACAGCGGCTGTAGCGCGGGGCTGAACCCATTTCGAAAATTCCGGCGCGGGCCGGGCGGCGATGCCGCGCACCCGCGAATGGGAGAGCTGTGCGCCCGAACGGGGAAGTGACGTGGGTCTCGAGCATCTGTTTCAAGGCAGCGCTCTCAATGCGGTCGACGCCAAAGGGCGCGTTTCCGTACCCGCATTCCTGCGTTCGGTAATCGAGCGTCGCGGCGATGCCCGCACCATCGTCCTTGCCAAGCATGAGGCCTTTCCCGCGCTGAGCGCCTACGACCCCGCTTACGCGGCGCTCAAGCATGCCAAGCTCGAACGGCTGCTGGAAAAGGAAGAAGGCGCCGGCGACCAGGCGCAGCTGGAATATCAGCAGCGCAACCTGATGGCCTTCGCCGCAACGGAAGAAGTGCCTTACGACAGTTCCGGCCGGATCGTCCTGCCGCCGATGATGCGCCGCAAAGGCGCGATCGAGGACCTCGCGCTGTTCCTCGGCACCGGCGAGACCTTCCAGATCTGGAACCCGCAACATTTCCTGGCTGACGACCGCGTGCCCGAGGATCTCAAGGACATTGCGCGCTTCCGGCTGGAAGAGCGGGGCGTGCAGGCATGAGCCCGCGCGCGGCCCATGTCCCCGTCCTGCTCGACGAGGTGATCGGCGCAATGGCGCTGCAACCGGGCGAGACGGCGGTCGACGGAACATTCGGCGCGGGCGGTTACGCCCGCGCGATGCTTGCGGTGGGGGTGGGACGAGTGATCGGTTTCGACCGTGATCCAAGTGCGATCGCGGAAGGCCGCTCGCTCGTCCCTGACCCGCGCCTGACGCTGGTGGAAGAACGCTTCAGCCAGATGGACCGGGTGCTTGCCGAACGCGGCATCGGACCGGTCGACGCGATCGCGCTCGATATCGGCGTGTCGTCGATGCAGCTGGACCGGGCCGAGCGGGGCTTTGCCTTCTCGGTCGACGGGCCGCTCGACATGCGCATGAGCCAAAGCGGGCCGACCGCGGCGGAGTTCCTCAACCAGGCCGACGAAACGGAGATTGCCCGCATCCTCCGTGAATACGGCGAGGAACCCCGCGCGCGGACCATTGCAAGGGCGATCGTCGCCGCCCGTCCGCTGGAGCGGACGGCGGAGCTGGCGGCGATCGTGCGCCGCGCGACCGGGTACCGGCAGGGCCAGAAGAGCGATCCGGCGACGCGCACCTTCCAGGCCATTCGCATTCATCTCAATGCCGAGCTCGACGAGCTCGAGCAGGGACTGGTGGCGGCCGAACGCTCTCTCCGGCCCGGCGGGCGGCTGGCGGTCGTCACCTTTCATTCGCTCGAAGACCGGATCGTGAAACGTTTCTTCCGCGAACGCAGCGGGGGAACGCCGGCCGGTTCGCGCCACCGACCTGAGCGTCGCGACCTTCCCGAACCGTCGTTCGGGCAGGTGGCGAAGCCGGTTTCCCCGTCGGAGCGCGAACTGGCCGTCAATCCGCGGTCGCGGTCGGCCCGGTTGAGAAGCGCGGTGCGCAGTGCCGCGCCCGCATGGCAAGACAAGGGAGGGCGCGCATGAGCGTTCGCAGCTTCCATTCCGTTTTCATGGCGACCGCCGTGGCTGGAGCCGCGCTCGGATGTTACCTGGTGTCTCTCCGGGTGGCGTCCGAGCGTGCGGCCCTCGAGCAGGTCGAATATCAGATCGTCCATGCGCAGCGCGACATCCGCCTGCTGCAGACCGAAATCGGGACCCGCGCCCGGCTGGCCCAGCTGGAGCGGTGGAACGTCCGCGTGCTCGCTTTGTCCGCGCCGTCGCCGGAGCAGATCCTGGGCGACAAGTTCCAGCTTGCCCGGCTCGTCCGGCCCGAACATCGGTCGATCGATGCGCCGGTGGTGCTGGCGTCGGCCCCGGCCCCGCAGCCGCAACAGCCGCTGGCCGAGGAAGCCGCCCCGGCCCCGGCCGCGCAGTTGCTGCATACCGCGAGCCTCAAGCTTGAGCCGCGCAAGGACATGACCGCCAAGGCTGCTCCGGCGCCCGCGCCGAAAAAGGCCGAGCCGGTGGCGCCGAAGCCGGTCGCCACCGCGACGTCCCGGAAACCGGAACCGGTGGCAACGAAGAAGCCGGCGCCGGCGAAGGCCGACGTCGCGGCCGTGACGAAGCCGGCCCCGGCCAAGGCCAAGGTTGCGGCGACCGCGCCGGTGAAGCCGGTCGTGCCCGCGAAGAAAGCTGGGGACAAACCGGTCAAGGCGGCGGCTGGCGAGGTGACTCGCAAGACCCAAACCGCCAGTGTCGATCCGCTGGCGCCGCTGCCCGGCGGCAAGGCTAGCGCCAAAGGATCCCCCACGAAGAAATGAACGCCCCGACCGCCGCCCTCGTAGCCCCGCGCCCCGAGCGGCTCCGGCTTGTCGGGCAGCGCCGTCAGATCCTGTCGCTGATGCATCAGCGGCTGATGCTGGGCATGCTGATCTATGCCGGCGTGATCGCCGTCATCGCATTGCGCATCCTCTACCTTGCCGCGTTCGGCGACCATGCCGGCCGCACGCAGGGCGTCAGCGCCCTGGTCCCGGAACGCGGCGACATCATCGACCGCGACGGCCAGCCGCTGGCGCGGACGATCGACGCGTGGAGCATCGGCCTTCATCCCGGCAAGGTCATCGGCGACAAGCTGACCTTGTCCCGCAAGCTCGCCGAGCTGATGCCCGAGCGCGACGCCGCGACTTATTACGCGATGCTCCGGTCCGGGAAGCGGTTCTTCTATCTCAAGCGCCGCGCGGCGCCGGGGCTGGTCGAGGCGGCCAACGCGCTCGGCGAGCCCGGCATCGCGCTCGAGCGTGAGCCGGAGCGGCTCTATCCGCAGACCAGCCTGGCTTCGAGCGTGGTCGGTTACGTCACCATCGACGGCCATGGCGTGGCCGGCGCGGAACGGGCATTCGACGCCCAGCTGTCCGACCCCGCGACCCGCGGCGAGCCGGTCCAGCTGTCGATTTCCAACCGCATCCAGCAGGCGCTGGAGCATGAGCTGCTGGACGCGATGACCAAATTCTCGGCGATCGGCGCCGCCGGGATCATCATGGACGTGCGCACCAGCGAAATCCTGGCCATGACCAGCCTGCCGCAGGTCAATCCGAACGCGCCCGGCAAGGGCTCGGCTGAAGCGCGCTTCAACCGCGCCACCAACGGCGTCTACGAACTGGGGTCGACCTACAAGCCGTTCACCGTCGCCATGGCGATGGACAGCGGCATCATCGAATCGATGGGCAAGATGTACAATTGCCCCAAGGGCCTGCCGATCGGCGGGTTCGTCATCA